>CAYSPB010000231.1:0-12266 GCA_964432695.1 uncultured Nannocystaceae bacterium | reverse complement strand
AACAGTCTCGAGCGTATCGTATCGGCCTTCGCCTTCATGCTGCCGTAGCGCGCCCACAGCTTCGGAAAGGCCGCCTGGACCGCTTCGACGTCTTCATGGTCGAGTGGCTCGCGTGTGAACGTCTCGACGAGGCCATCTTTCGCACCAACGATGCGGCGGCCGAAGGCTTCGAATGCAGCGATGCGACCCACAGCGAGCGTCCACACCCTCGTCGAACCGATCCTGTGACCAACCCATTCCTCCAGGTGGAGGCGAATCGGGTCAGCGGTAGGGCGCGGCGTGGTCGTACTCGACGCGAGCGTCGATCGGACGGCCTTGGTAGCGGGGAGGGATGCGTCCCTCGTAGCGAACGATCGTGCGGCTTTGCGTGTCAAACGTGAGCGTCATCGGTGCCACGGCGCGTCGGACTAGCCAGCCGTCCGCGCGCATCTGCATCGTGGTGGTGTGCTCGTCGGACGCGGTCGTGCGTAGCGTGAACGCGTAGCTTCGACGGTCTTCGGCGACGACGAAACGAAGCGGGACGGCGTCCCCAGCTTCGAGCACGTCCCAGTGCGCCGCCGCAAAGCCAAACAGCGTCGGGCCCACCACGGGCGGAGCGCCGGGCCGCTCGTGCCGTCTCTGGACCCGACCGTTGCGCACCGTGACGAACTGCAGGGCACCGTCTGGCTCGACACGTACTTCAGCGCGCACGCCTCGATCTCGGTGATTCTCGACCGCGTGCACCAAGCCGTACTGCGCATCGTGAACCGCGGCCTGCTCCACCACGACCGAGCCGTCGCGGCTTCGACTTTGGTGCACCGAGCGAAGGTTCGCCCCGTCGCGGCTGCTATCGCGGGTGTACTCGAAGATCGGCGCTGCGTCGTCCGGGGCGTAGGCGCGGCCGACGTAGATGCGGGTCTGTCCGGTGGGCACGGTCAGCTCCGGCGCCGTAGAGCATCCAAGAAGCAGCGTCAGGCTGATCAGCAGCGTTCGCATGCCCACAGCGTGGCGAGTGGCTGCGTGGAGCGGCAGTGTCCGATCGAGACATTCGGTTGTCCAAACTCGACAGGCGGCTGCCGGTCAAGGCTCAGCATGAGGACGTAAGAACCGCGAAGGGTGGCGTTAGAGAGGTGAAAGATGTCGAGTACGGGATGGGCCGTACGTTGATCACCATGAAGCGCATCTCCACCACCAAGCTGTTCTCCCTTCGTTCGCTGTCCATGACTGGCCTCGGCTTGGCGATGGCGGGCATCGTGGGTCTGGTCTCCGGTGTCGCGACGGCGAAGCCACCGACGAGCTCCAAGGACAAGAACGGGCACTACTGGTGCGAGTTCGACAACGCGAACGGTGGCCGCAAGTCGCAGGGGCCGTTCAACAAGTCGCCGGACTGCTCGAAGGTCTGCGAGAGCAATGCGAATGGGATCAACTGCAACGAGGCGAGCACGGTCTTCGTGCCCAACCCGAACGAAGCTCCTCAAGCGCCGCAAGAGCACACGAAGCAGAAGTAGTGGCCCGAGGACTCGGCGCTCGCGCGCGGGTGCTCAACCCGCGAGCGCGCCGGCGGTTCCGCTGGCCAACGCCTTGAGTGCGGGGGCGCCTGAAACGTGGCCCCAGCTCTGCTTGAACGCTGCCTTCTGGTTGCTCTCGAGGTGTTTCGCGATGCTGCGTCGCGACACGCCCTTGCGGTGGCCGTCGAGTGCGGTCGCAAAGCAGGCCTCGGGCATCGAAAGCCCGACGCGCAGGCTCTTGAGGTTGATGCCACAGCCGCCACCGCAGCATGCGTTCTGGAAGATGTAGGAGCCGTTGGCGACCCACACGCCCATGCCCAAGGCGATGGCGGCGAGCTCGGCCTCGGATTCGAAGTCGGCGGGCTCCATGTGGTGACCGCCTGCGCGCGAGACCGCGATGCGTCCGAGTTCGCGAGCGACGGCGGCGAAGACCAGCTCGGTCTTTCTGAACAGGATCGGCGCCACCACGGTCACGTACTCGGGCCCCCGGGCAAAGGTGGTCATCAACTGTCCTGCGGGGTTCCCCAGCGGCGTGAAGCCGGGCGGCACTTCGGGTCCGGCTTCGGCCGCATCGACGAGCCCGAACTCCACGTCGGACTGTCCCACCTGTGCCTGAACATCGCACATGAAGTCGAACAGGTCGTCGGAGCTTCGCGGTGGCTTCGACTGCGTCAGTAGCTGAGGCTTCTGCGCCGCGGGACCGAGGCGGGGCACCAAGTCTTGCAGGCTGTCGGCAACCCAGCCTTGGGCTTCGTCATCGGGGAGAAACTCGATGGCGACCTGACGCGACGATCCGAACATCGAGATGAAGCGTAGTACAAGCGCGCGCTCGTCCCAAGACGGCGCGCACGATCGTGGGGATGGTTCATCGCGAATATGACGCCGCCAACGCGGAGCACAGCGGACCGGTGCTGCGGCACACCGACCCATCCGGATCCTTTGCGCGCCGTGTTGTTTTCCCCCACACTCAACTCAGGAGTTTGAACGGTTTTCGGGACATGGGTGTGCGTGGGTCGCGAATGGCGACCGTCCTCCTGCTGGTGCTGGGGGTCTTCGTGCTGCTACCCGAGTCCGCCGTGTTTGCGCGCGGCCGCAAGGCAGTACCAAGCCTCGAGCGCGACACCCAGCAGTGGACGCGTCGCACCACCCGCTCCGTGCTTCGCATTCCGCTCACGGTTCATGTGGCCACCGACGGCGGCGACCCGGTGTCGTCCCGCGCCCGGGTCACGCAGTGGGTGCTTCGGGCCAACCGAGCACTGGCCGGTGCGGGGATCGAGGTCTACGTTTCTGGTGTTCGACATCTTCCTCGAGGGTGGCGGGCCGTGACCCGAGCTCAGCAGCGGCGGCGACTTGCCGCCTATGCCCCGAGCGACGGAACGATTCACGTCTTCGTCACCGAAGAGCTGGACAAGCCCCGCCGCAGGCGATCGCGTCGCCGCGTGCGGGGCTTGCACTGGCGCTACCGAGGCATTCGTCAGGACCTTCGCGAGCGCGAGTACGTGGTGGTCACCGACGGTGCTCCCAACACGACCTTCGCCCACGAGCTGGGGCATCTGTTCGGCCTTCGTCACAGCAAGGCAACGACCAACATCATGTGTAGCTGTCGCCGAGGCACGATGCTGGGGTTCACCGCGCAACAGTCCGCGCAGATGCGGTCTGGCGCGCGGTCGTTCCTGTCACGCCAGCCGCAACCGTACGGTGCGGGCCTGGTGCGCCGACGCGACCGCCGCTGAAGCTGCGCGCTTCGTGATGTCCCAAGGGGACGTGATCTTCGCCGCGCGATGCTCCGGTGGATGTGCGGGCGCGGTAAATCGTCGCGGCACCGTGCGGGCGCGATCGGCGGGCGCGAAGGTAGGTTCTGGTCCTACATGGAACGAAACGAGCCTCATTCGCGGGTAATCCCCCAATCCGGGGCGGGTGTTTGTGATCAGGTGCGCGGTCTGCAATCCTGACGCGGGGTTTTCGGATGCAACGCAATTGCTTGTGGATTAGTTTGGCCGTGCTCGGAGCGGCTTGTGGTGGTGATGGCGCCGCCGACTCGCGCGGCAACGGTTCGGCCGGCTCGCTGGTGACCGGTGCGTCGATTTCCTCGGGGACCGACGGGAATGACGGCACGGCGTCCGGCGGAGAGACCGACGGCGACTCGAACAGCGGCGCCAGCGGCAATAGCGGAAACAGTGGCAACTCCGACTCGAACGGCTCCAACGGGATTCCCAAGTTCGACATCGGCGGCGTGCCCGATGCGAACGTGAGCTGTGGCGGCGGCGGTGGAGGCAGCGGCCTCGGTACTGACTTCTCCTACATCTGGGTCGCCAACAGCCCCGAAGGCACCGTTTCCAAGATCAACACCCAAACGCTGGTCGAGGAGGGGCGCTACTACGTCCGGTCCGATACCGGCGGCAGCCCTTCGCGGACCTCGGTCAACCTCAACGGCGACATGGCCGTGGCCAACCGCAACGGGGGAGTCACGATGATTCGTGCGCGGCTCGAGGATTGCCCCGACCCCAACAACACCTCGACCGGAGCCGGCGACGTCAAGCCGTGGATGGACGGATGCGTCGCGTGGCACACCCCGTTCAACTACACGCGCCAGCGCCCCATGGCGTGGACGCAGGGCATGTTCGACAACGGCACGTGCCGCTACGAGAACGTCAAGCTGTGGACCTCGGGGGCGGTGAACTCCGGCGCCATCATGGACGTCGTCTTGATGGATGGGGAGACGGGCATCGTCGAGCAGACCGTACCCGTCGGCGTGGCCTCGGACACCTACGGCATCTATGGCGGTGCGGTCGATGCCGACGGCAACTTTTGGGGCAGCATGCTCAGCGGCCAGACGCTCTTCCGGGTCAACATCTCGGACTTCGCCGTCACGACGTGGCCCGCACCCTCGGGCTACGGCATGACCGTGGACCCCAAGGGGCGCCCTTGGACGTGCCAAAGCCAGCTCGCGCGGTTCAACCCGGTCAGCGAGACGTGGGACTCGGTCAGCGTCGGCTCGCAAGGCGGCGGCTGCATGGTCGACGCCAACAACATCTTGTGGGTCGCCGGCACCAGCAGCCGGCTGCTCGGTGTCGACATCGACACCATGGCCGTCGTGCAGGAGATCGCGATCCCCGGCTACGCCAAAGGCATCAGCATCGACTTCGAGGGCAACGTTTGGGCGGTTTCACAGGGGGCCGAAGCCTGGCGCGTGAACCCGGTGAACCAGCAAATCGATACGTTCACCGGCCTCACCAGTCCGTACACCTATTCGGACATGACCGGCTTCGCGCTCTCGCAGAGCGGAGGCCCTGCGGGCTGATTCGAAGCCTCGCGATCGACGTTCGCACGAGCCCCCGCCTGCCGACGCAGCGGGGGCTTCGTCGTCAGGGCGCGACGGTGAACCGGAACACGTCGCTGCGCACGGCGGCCGCCGGCATCTCGCCCTCGAACAACGCAGTGGCGGCGCCGGTCACCTCGACCCGGAACGGTCCCGCCCGGCGTCCGTCGTAGTTGACGACGTACACCTCGTACTCGCCCGTGGCCGGGGTCTGCGCAAAGAAGATGTTCTCTACGTGGACGCCGTTGGGATTCACGCAGCTGCCGACGCAGTCGTCGACGTCGAGTTCGCCGCCGTCGTCCCGCGGGTTGCTGAAGTGAATGTGGGCGCCGCTGGGCGTGACCACGTGCAGGTCCAGGTCGCTGACGTACTCCCACGATAGCGATACGCGCAGTTCGCCTGTGCCCACGCAGACGCCCTCGAAGCAGGTCTGGTCTTCACCACAGTCTTCGGGGCCGAAGCACGCGGGTGCCTCTGTCTCGAACCCTGGGCCCGTACTTTCAGCCTCGTCCTCGTCCTCGCCCTTACCGTCGGACCCCGAGGCAGAGTCTTGCCCCAGCTCGATGATCCGCTCGACGCAGCCGGTGAGCCCCAAGGTCGCCACGGCGATCACGCAACCCAACTGGCGCATGATTCGAACGCTACCACGGCGTTTCGAGAATGCACGGAGGGTCATACGGGTTCGATCCCAATGCATGGCTCGAAGTCCGGCGCGGTGCAGCACTCGCAATGCCATCGAACGTTGTCCAGCAAGACGAGCGTGTCGAAGATGGTGTCACCCATGTCGAAGATCGCGAAGGTGAGCTGCACGAACTCACCGGGAATCGCCGACCCCTTGGCTTCGAACCATCCGGTGGCTTCGCCACTGGTGCCAGGCGCCCCTTCGTCTTCGTCCTCGGGTTCTCCCGTTTCGAACAGCGTGCCGGCCAGGGCGGGGTCGTCGGTCGTGAACTAAGGAGGCCAAAGTGCGGTGACCGTGCAGGGCTGGTCGTTCACGAAGCAAAGGTTGCCGGTGTAGCTCTCCGAGCTGCTCCAGGCGACGAAGACGTCGTTGAACTCGCTGCCGACGTATTCGGGGAACTCGGCTGAGAAGAACGCGAAGTCGAACGAGAAGCCGTACGTTCCTGCGGGGGCCACCATCTCGAACTGGAGCCACAGAAGGTCGTTTGCTTCTGCCTGTCCGGCTTCCCACTGCGCGCGCAAGCTGTCGGAGCAGTCACCCACGCCGTCACAATCCTCGAACGGCGTGCCGCCCTCTCCCTCATTGCTGCCCATCTCGGGTGTCAGAGGAGGGGGGAGCTGGACCGCGTCTGGATTGTCGTTGTCTCCACCGTTGCCCGGGGCTTGGATCAGCCGCCCCTGTGCGTCGGGACGGGGCAGCGTTCCAGTCGAGAGGGCGAGCATTGAGTCCCCTTCCCGGGGTCGCCACATCGGTAGCCCGTCGCTTGGATTGATGTGCGTGCCGTACTGCGTGATGACCCGCCAGGCGTCCGGGTCCGCGGAGGCGAACGCGGTGTTCTGAATCGGGATTGCGCGATCGAGGTCCCAGGGGCACCCCAAGCCGACCGCTTCGAACGGATCTGTGGTGAAGAGGTCGCACGGGGTGAGGTCCTGCGGGGCGGCGCAGACCTCGGCGTCCTCGAGGCCACCGGTCGGGCCGAGCACCTCCTCACACAGGGCGGCCTCCCCCGTGGTGCCTTCGGGCTCGACGGCGCCCCCGGTGTTCGAGTCGCCGCCAAATCTCGCTTGCTCGTAGATGATGCGCTCGACGCAGCCACTCAACCCGAACACGCTCATCAGAGCAACAAAACGAACTTTCACTCGAACATAACTATCATTGGTTCTGCCGTGGTGGCACGGAAAAGGCGGCACCTGCGCGATACCGCCCTCTCCGAGATCGGTGCGTCGTGCCTACTTGTTGCTCAGCGACTTCAGCAGGGCTTCCTGCTCGGCGATCGTGTCGTCCTCTTCGGTGGGCTTGTCGTTGCCCATCGCAGCGAGGTCGACATCGAGCTTCTCGTAGCGCGCGAGCATCTGGAACAGCGCGAGACGGCTGCCAGGCGCGGGTCCTTCCACGTCCTTTTCGTCGTCTTTGGCGGGGACGTGGACCTTGCCGTCGGCGCCCGCGATCACGCACTTGTGCGCCGCGTTGAGGATCGCTTCCTCATCTTTGGCGCCACTCATGCCCTCAAGGATTTTGTAGTCGTTCTTGAAGTGCTTGATGAGCGAGTCGACGGCCGCGCCCGAGCCACACTTGGCGTACAGCGGGTCGTACTCGTCGGGCACCATCGCCGTCTTGGCGTCGATCATGTTGTCGGCGTTCCGCTTGGCCCAGTCAGAGCCGGCGGTCGCGAGCATGCCGAAGTCGTGCAGCAGGTGGCCGTAGATTACCGAGCGCACGAACGCCTTCTTGAGCTTGGCGCCGCTGAGCTTTTTCGAGAAGACGAACGTCAGCTCGTTGTGGCCACCGCCGAGGTCTTCGCGGAGCACGCCGAAACCGAGGTCCTTTTCGATCTTCAGGTTCTTGGCTTTGGGCGGGGTCTTGTCGGAGCCCTGCATCAGCCACAGCGAGTGCGTGTCGGTGAGCCACTCTTGGCGGTCACGCAGCTCCTTCATGTTGGTGACCTGCGCCATGAGCTCGTCGTTGCCCTTCATGGTGCCCGCCCATGCGGCAAACGCCGGGTCCATCGACTCTTCCCAGGTGCGCGGCGGTGGCTCTTCTTGGCCGAGCTCTTTCTTGATGGTGCGCAGCACCGAGCGGAACGGCTCGTCGCCAGCCACCACGCGGCGGGCGTACATCTTCACGCCCATCCAGTCTTCCCAGACCTTCTCTTTGTTCTCGACGTAGTAGGTCTGCATCTCCTTGACGGGTGCCTGGAGATTGGCGGGCAGCGCCGCGATCGCGGGACCGGCTTCTTCGCTGTTGAAGAACTGCAGCAGCTTGAGCTCGGCGTAGATCTTCACGATCTGGTCGCGCTGATCCTTGCCGTAGCCTCGAAGGACGCGGTGCACCAGGTCGGCGTAGTCGCGCCGTGCGTTCTTGCGGAATGCCCACGAGTCGGCCTCGGCGACGCCGCGCACGACGGCCTTCACCTTGTCGGCTTCGCTGAGTCCAGGCGCAAACTTCACGACGGCGGCGACGCCAGCCTCGAGCTCGTAGTTGCTGCCGTCTTCGGGGGCGCCGTCTGCCTGGATGACGCGGGGCACCTGGTTGAGCGGGTAGACCTTGCTCAGCACAGGCTCGAGCTCGTCGCGGATCGGGTCCGACGGTCCGGGCTCGGGCAGCTTGGCCTTCTCCGCTTTATCTCCAGCAACCCCGTCGACCTGCCGCTCCATCGCCTTGCTGCGGCCGTCACACCCGGTGGCGCCGGCGGCGACTGTGAGCGAAATCCCAAGTACAAGCCCGGTTCGTTTCATCTGGACACGTCTCCGATCCGCGTAGAGGCCCGAAATCGACCCGCTCGCGGCTCCGCTGGACGGTAGGAAATGCGCGCGCAACCTGTCAAACGGCACCGTGGTTGCGCACCCCGTTGACGGCAGGCGCTCCAGGTCGCATGTTTTGGGCGGTCGCCCGGAAGGGTGACGCTACGTCAGGTTCAACGCCGACGCGTTGAACACGCAACCGACGGCCTTCATCTCGAGAAGAAACCCATGTCCACCGAAGCTGCGCAGCCCGCCCAAGACGCCACCCCCGACGCGCCCGCGATGGAAGCGACGCTGACCATGACCGAGGTCGCGGCCTCCAAAGTTGCCGAGATTCGCTCGGCCGAGGCGATCGAAGAGCACTACGCGCTCCGCGTGAAGGTCATCGGCGGCGGCTGTGCCGGCTTCCAGTACGACCTCTTCTTCGACGAGCAGGGCGATGGCGACATGGAGTTCGAGAGCAACGG
Organism: uncultured Nannocystaceae bacterium; assembly: GCA_964432695.1. GTDB lineage: Bacteria > Myxococcota_A > Polyangia > Nannocystales > Nannocystaceae > CAJXVA01. The sequence continues at coordinate 3,570 of CAYSPB010000231.1, read as the reverse complement.
CGTGAAGCTGATCTCCGATCAAATGAGCTTCATGTACCTGATGGGCACCAACATCGACTACGTCGAGGGCCTGCAGGGTGCCGGGTTCAAGTTCAACAATCCGATGAGCACGGGCTCCTGCGGCTGCGGTAGCTCGTTCTCGGTCTGAGCTGCGCTCAGGCTCGGGCCTCGCCTCGCCCGATCTTGGAGAGGCGGTCGAGCGCTTCCTTGGTGTCGATGACCTGACCTTCGTCGTAGAAGGTCAGCTGCGTCCCGAGGAGCGCTCGCACGCGTTCGGTCAGCGAGACCTCGAGGAACTGCTCGGGCGAAAGCTCGCGCGGATCGTCGGGCGGCTTCTCCCAACGCACGAAATCGAACGGATACATCATCATCGGTCCAACACGGCGTCACGCGTCGTTTCGACGATGGCACCCACCTCGCCGATCAGGTCGTCCGCGACGCCCATTTCCTTGAGGGTTGCGGTCAAGATGTCGGCAACGCGGTCGAAGTGGGCGTCGGTCAAGCCCAAGTGGGCGTGCGCCTCTCGGAGATCGCGTCCGTGAAACTCTTTGGGTCCCCCCAGCGCGCGAGACAGGAACGCGACCTGCTTCATGGTCTGCTTGTCCATGTCGAGCTCGGTGAAGAACGGCCCGACGAGGTCGTCGGCGCAGACCTTTTCGTAGAAGAGGTTGACGGCGGCCATCATTGCGCCGTCCCCACCGATTCGTTCGAAGAGCGTTCCCATCGCACCGTTCATGCCGCGGCGGGCGGGCCGGTGCGAGCCCGGATCGCGGACGGGACCTTCGCCGTGCGGCCCAGAACAGGCTCTGGGACAGCGCGATTCTTCGACGCGTTGCGCGAAGGCCCGGCGTCCGGCAGCGTATCGGCGTGGTGAGGGTGCCTGACGACCTGCCGGCGCGACTGGACGCGGTCGGAAGCCCGCGTCCACGGTTCTCGTTCTCGGCCGAGTTCGCGGACGCCGCCGTGGTGGCGCTGCTGCTCGGCGAGGGTCCGCAGCGCGAAGATGACCCTCGCGTGGTGCTCATCGAGCGCTCGGGCCGACTGCGGAACCACGCCGGCCAAATTGCGCTGCCCGGCGGCAAGCCTGACGACGATGACGGCTCGCTCGTGAACACGGCGCTTCGCGAGGCCCGTGAGGAGGTTGGCTTGCCCGAGGCGGGTGTCAACGTGCTCGGTCGGCTTGCGCCCGTACCCACGCCGACGGGGTTCTGCATCTGGCCCTACGTGGCATGGGCGCCCCCCGGCTGGACGCCTCGAAACACGAGCGAGGATGAAGTTGCGGCCGTGCTCACGCCGTCGTTGTCGCGCCTCGCCGACCCTTCGGTGCATGCGATCACCGGGCGCGGGGTCTGGAAGGGCTTTCCCTACGAGATGCACGAGTTCGCGATCCACTCGCCCCCGGTGTGGGGCGCGACGGCCCGCATCGTCTGGGACCTGCTGCAGCGGATTCGCCGATGAACCCGACGCTCGACGGTGCAGCGCTGGCGCGAGTCTCTGCGCGGGCGTCGGACGTTGGCCTGCTTCGGCTTGGAATCGTCCGCCTCGACCACCCAGGCTTCGAGCCCGCCCGCGCGGCGTTCGATCGCTTTCTCAACGCAGGCCGCGAGGGGGAGATGGGCTACCTGCGCAAAACGGCCGACGTGCGGCGAGACCCATCCGCGATGCTGGAGGGTGCGCGCTCTCTACTCGTCGCCGCGGTGCCGTATCGCACCGAAGGCGACGGCCGCATCGCCCGCTACGCGCGGTCGGCCGACTACCACACCGAAATGTACGGTCGGCTGCAGGCCGTGGTCGAGGCGCTGCAGGCCGAAGCTCCTTCATGTCGGACGCTGATCTGCGTCGATACCAAGCCGCTGCTCGAGCGAAGCGCTGCCGCACTCGCGGGCCTGGGGTTCGTCGGCAAGCACGGCTGCGTCATCGTGCCCGGGCTGGGGTCGTACGTCCTGCTGGGCTCGGTTTTGACCGACGCGGTCTGGTCCGAGGCCGACGCGGTGCAGGAGCTGCGTCGGGCGCGGTGGGACGCGTGCGGCGACTGTCGTCGGTGCTTGGACGCGTGCCCGACCGATGCGTTCGTTGCTCCCGGAGAACTCGATGCTCGCCGGTGCATTTCGTACCTCACGATCGAGCACCGCGGCCCCATCGACGAGGCGCTCGCCGACCGTATGGGGGGTTGGGTCGCCGGTTGCGACGTCTGCCAGGAGGTCTGCCCCTACAACGCCTCCGCGAAGCGGGATGGCCGAGTTCCGACGGCCGCCTGGCTGCCGGATGTGCCCGGGGGCCCCAAGCCCGCTGACCCGTCCCGGTTGGCAGTGCTCGGCAGCAGCCCGCATCGGGCGTTCGTTCGGGGGACCGCACTGCGCCGGATCCCACGCCGGTCGATGCGCCGAAACGCCCTCATTGCCCTTGGAAACGCCGAAGGCCCCCTCGAAGAAGCCGAGGACGCTGCCGTGTCCCGGGCGGAAGCCGACGAGGATCCGCAGGTCCGCTGGGCCGGAGAGCGTGCTCGACGCCGTCGAGCGCCGAGCGTCGACCCGATCGAGAAAAAAAACGAACCCGGCCAACCCAGATGCAGTGGGTCCGACTAAGGGTCTTCGATGTCGCGCTCCAACGTTGCTCAGGCCCTCTCGTTCTCCGGCGCTCTCGCGGCGGCTGCCTTCGGGTGGGCCCCCGACGCCAACGCGGCGCTCACCGACGACGTCCAGGTCGAGGTGACCGAGACCACCGAGGACGGCGAGGTCGTCGAGATCACCAAGACGACGCACCATCACCACCACCATGACGACACCTGGGGCGGGCTGTACTTCGGCTCGGTCGTGTCACCGTTCCGAATCGTCGAGCCGACCAACCCGTCGTGGCGGATGACGAGCAACCAGGCTCAATCCTGCCTCGATCCCAGCAACGGCCGCTTCTGCGGCAACCTTCGCGGCTTCGATACGCGTCTGGTCCTCTTCGAGGCCGATGACCGCCGCGACTACCCGTGGGCCGTCGGCTACTTCCGAACCGGGTACACGGGCGGACGCATCGCTTTCAACCCGCGCGGTGCGGATGGCTTCGTCGAAGGCGAAGCGCGCAACCTCAGCTACATGGCGGTGCCCCTGTTCTTCGGCGGCAACTTCTACGCCTTCAACAGCTTTCCGATTCGTCCCTACGCAGGCATGGGTGCTGGCTTCGACGTGGTCCGGCTTCAATACGACCGTCACGACGCCGGTGGCATCACCGACGCCTCCGCACGCATCGGCTTCGAGCTGCACGCGGGCCTCGAAGCGCGCATCACCAACTACGTGAGCCTCAGCGCCGAGGTTCAGCAGCTGTGGAGCGCTCGCCGGAAGCTGTCGGGCGTGCCCGACTTCTCGAACGAAGGGTTTTCGATCGTCACCGGCGTGACCGTGGCCATTCCCAGCCGCAGCAGCCGCCGCAGCCGTCACCACGAGGTGCGGACCGTGAAGAAGGTGAAGCGGGTGGTGAAGCCCGAGCGCACCACGACCGTCGTCGCGACGCCGAACGTCATGGTCACCGTCGATGCTCCCGAGCCGCCCGCTCCGCCGACCGAACCGGTCGTCGACGCGCCCA
>CAYSPB010000230.1:7839-12274 GCA_964432695.1 uncultured Nannocystaceae bacterium | reverse complement strand
TGGTCATCACCCGGGAAGAGCAATCGACCCGGGGACAAAACCCGGCTTACGACCTTTCTCGACCACCTCGGGATTCCTTTCCTTCGGGGGCCGTTCGAAAAGCCCCCCACCGCTGCGGGCGTACAAGCCGCCCGTAGCTTCCCCCAAAGCGGTCGCCCCGTCGGACTTCTGCCGAAGGGCTGCTGGTTGGTGAGTGACGGTGCGGTGGTTGGGAGGGTTCATGAAGGCGTCGCGTGGGACAGGGCGGCGACAGCTCGGTGGGCGATGAGGCACACGCGACCCCCACGGTTTGTCGGGTTTCAGTGTGGCACAGGACTCGCGTGTCGCTCGTTCGAGCTGGGTGTCCTCGATGAACACGTGCGTGGCATTCGCTCGGCGCGGGGTTGTGCCACAAATCTCCTCGGTCACCTGCGGAGCTGCCGAAACGCCGCGGGTGTTCTTGGGCAGTCGTGCGATATCTAGCATCTCGTGTCTCGGCTGAGTGGCCTGGAATGGTGTAACTTCGTTCTCCCTACATTCGAGGTCCACTTTCGGTACTTGATTCCACATGTTGAGTGAGAGAACGCGCTGTGATTTGGGAGGAATCTAGATTGATGATTTGGTAAAGTGTTTCCGGATGGGGACTCAGGGGGAGGCGATCGCGAGCGAGCGTCATTTGTCGTCAGTCCGGCGCGCGCCAGTCGTCGGTATGGCGTTCGGAGGGGGGCTCGTAACGGTTGTCGTCATTGGCGTTGGTATGGTCTTTCCGTTTCTTGCGAAAGAGGTTCTCGTGGCACTTACAGGCGGGATGTTCACGCTCGTGGGTGCGGTGCTCAGCAGGAGCGAGGTCGACCTGGCCGCTGCATACGAGGCGAGGACGAAATACGAGGCGCGAAAGGCTCGCGAGGCAGAGAGGCGGCGGTGTGAAGAATGGAGAGCCCAAGAGATTCGAAAGGGGCGCTATGTTCAGGCTCATCTCCGCGATTTGTGCAAGTCGGCCATTGTGAACTGGAATCCATCGAACCATATGCACTTTCAGAGCGCGCTCGTGCGGAAGGGGGAGAAGATTGAGCAGCTCATGTCTGCGTGGCCCATCGAGCTGAAGCGTGAGGCTCGCTCAATTTTGGATCGGCTGCAGAGAATCGGAGGACTCGATAGTCTGCCCGCGCGAAAGGTCGTTTGTGACGATGTTCGTGGCGGGCTCGATCGCTTCGATGCCGCGGTCGTCGAGGCATTTCGCGATGCATCCGAGGGGGGCCGGGACACCCGACGAAGAGCGTCGGTCGCTCCATATTCGTAGTCCGTTCAGCAGCGGATGAGCGCAGTTTCTGTTCTCTTGCGGATCGCGGGCCTGAGGCTCAGCGCTTCGAGCGTTCGGTGGCGTAGACCTGAAGACCTTCGGCCACGTCGGCGTGGGATCGGGGGGCGTCGACCAAGGTGTCGGCCTCGTAGATGCGCTCGCGGCGGAGCAACGCGCCGCAGGCGCACGTGCTCGCGCTCGCCGTCGCATCAGCACGAGACGAAGCGTCTCGGCTTGAGACGAATCTCGGCGCGCGACAGCGGAACCGTGCCGGCACGGGGCTTGCTCCCCCCCTTACGCATGCGGTCGCTCTTTTCTCTGCTCATCGTGTGCGGTCTGACCGCATGCGCGGACCCGTGCGTCGACGACGGTGTCGGTCAGCGAAACGCCTCGGCGGCCTGTGAGGGCGAGGGGGGAGGCGCGGGCGCTGGTGTCATCACCGAGCGCGTCCGTGTCTGTCCCGATACGGATGGCGATGGATTCGGCGACCCGTTGCGATGCGAAGCGCGTCCCATTGCGCCACCAGGATGGGTACACAACGGCACCGACTGCGTCGACGTCGATCCGGGCGTGTACCCCGGGGCAGCCTTGCTGGAGCCCAACCTGTGCACGCTCGACGTCGATGGCGACGGATACGGCGATGACGTCCTGTCGCAGACCTACGCGGCGGCCGACGATGGAACCGACTGCTTCGATGCAGAAGCGGCCGTGTTCCCGGGCGCCGCGAATCGGCAGCAGGCCCTCTGCACCGTCGATCGGGACGCCGACGGATGGGGCGCTGTCGATGCGCCGGCGCGCTATCCCGGGGCGGACGCCGGGACCGACTGCGACGATACCGATGCGGCCGTGGACGACAGAGCCTGCCGCAATCGGATCTAGCAGCCAGTGTGCAACTCAGCGCGTCGTGATCGTTTTGCACCACTGGCTGCTCGGGCGTACGTCAGGCTCTTCAGTCGCGATCTTCGAAGTACAGGAAGTCGATCAGAAAGGTCGCGGCGAGAATGAGCGCGCGGTGGTTCGCAGGCATGTTCGGGTCGAACTGCACTCCGAACGTGTCCGCGTCGGTGAAGGCCTCCTTCATCAGCCCGCCCCACTGCTTCGAGATCTGGCCGACCTCGTGTCCTTGAACGATGACTTTGAACGTCCAGGGACGAAAGAACGGACCCTGAATCTGGGCGAAGACCTGCCCCGAGGTATCGCTCACCTCGAACAGCCGGCCGAAGAGTTTGAACTTCTGATGCAGCGATCCGATCGGCTGCCCATGGGCGTCGGTGACGTGCAGCTCGGAGAAAAACCAGGTCCACGGGCGCCGTAGCGTGAGCGCTGGCTGCCCCTGCGGGTCCATCAGCTGCATCGTGAACGGGCGCGAGCTCTTCAGGAACGTGCGGGCGAAGAAAGCCCCGGCGCCTTCCCCCGCCTCGGCCGCATAGAATGCCGGCTGACCGTTGGGAAGCTGGATGAGGTACCGATTCTTCGTCTCGAAGTTCGTGAAGACCTCGAGCATCTCTTTTTGCTGTTTGACGACGAGGCTCGGAGCGGAGGCGAGGACCGGCAGGTTCGACATCGCGTCGAGGCTATCAACGTCGTTGGGCCTCTGGGTGTCGGCAGCGGCCCGATGTGGGCGTTGCTGGGCGGCCGGCTCGGCGCGACCGAGCGCCGGACCGTGCGGGAGGTCGAAGCCGATGGGTCCGAAGCCGAGGACGAGACTCAGGGCGGCGACGCCGGAGGCGGAGGACCTTCATGACATGGGCTCTCAAACACGAGCCTGGGCGACCCAGTGGTCGCCTTCGGGCGTCCACGGCTCGCCCGAGAAGCCGCCCCAGACTTCGATGTTCGACAGGCCAGCATCGCTCAGGTGTGCCTCGAGCTGGTGCCGTAGCAGATAGCGCTGCTCGATGACGCCGTCGACGGTCGTCGGGCTGCCGTCCATGGGTGCGTATCGATACGTGACGTCGATGCGCTGGGCGTCGGGGTCCCAGCGGCTTTGCTCGTAGACCGCATACGGGGCCTGTTCGACGAGCACGTGCCCCAGCTCGTTCCAGTCGCGCACGCCGACGTCTTCGGGTTCGGCATGCGGATGAAACTCGTCGGCCGAATACGCGTCGAGGAGCAGGGTGCCGTTGGGCGCAAGGTGCTTGGCAACGCGCGCAAAGCACTGGGCCACGTCTTCGTCGCGGAGCAAACAGTAGACGCCCGAGAAGGGCAACACGATGCGCTCGAACGTACGTCCGAGGTCGAACGTGCGCATGTCTGCCCGGTGTAGCGTCACTGCGTCGCCCAGGCGAGCGCGCGCGGCCTCGAGTAGACCTTCATGCAGGTCGAGGCCATGCCGATCGGAGACCGACTCGAGCACCGCGAGCACGCGTCCATCCCCGCAGCCGAGTTCGAGCACGTCGTTCGCGCCTTCACACGCCGCCGCGTAGAAGGCGAGGTCGCCGGGCGTGCCTTCGTGCAGCGCAGTGTAGAACGCGGCCGGGTAGGTCATGAGGCCGGAGCCTACGCGACCGCGGACCTCATTGGCAGATCGCCAGGGCGCAGATGCCGAGCACGTTGCCGCCGACGCCCGGTGGACAGCAGGTTCCCTGCGGGTTGTCGGGGTCGAAGAGGCAGAAGTCGCCTTGGCCGCCGCAGTTGAGGAATTCGCAGTTGGAGGTATTGTGCGTGCACGAGGCGGCGTTGCAGCTGAGCGAGCCGACGTCGAACCCCAGCGTCTGACACGTCGCGCCGCCCAGGTCGGCGCCATCGCACTGCTCACCACCGTTACGGACGCCATCGCCGCACGAGGGCAGGGGATCGCAGCCTGAGGTGATGAAGCCGTCGCACTCGGCGTCGCAGGCTAGGGTTCCGCCGCCGAACCCCTGGCTCATGCAGGTCTCTCCGCCGAGGTTCGTGCCGTCGCACAGCTCGCTCGCTGCAAGCATGCCGTCGCCGCAGATCCGGCAGCCGTCGGTGAGAATGTTGCACTCCGAGTCGCAGACGAGCGTGCCTTCTTCGAAGCCAAAATCGGCGCACGTTTGTCCACCGAGATCCTTGCCGTCGCAGCTTTCACTGCCGGTGACGACGCCGTCACCACACTCGGCGGGTCCACCGGAACCTCCGCCCGTCTCGACCGCGCCGGTTTCCTCGGCGGGTGGATCTCCGGTCGCCTCGTCGCTT
>CAYSPB010000230.1:0-7823 GCA_964432695.1 uncultured Nannocystaceae bacterium | reverse complement strand
GAAGCCGTCGTCGTCGCCCGAGGCGCTTGCCGATGCCCCCGCAGACGACCCTGCCGTGAAGGACCCACCAAACGAGCTTCCCGAGTTGCCGCCCGTGTCTCCGCCCGCGCACGCCGACACGCCGAGTACGAGCCCCGCACACACACAACGCGTCCAATCCATCCACATGCGCGCACCGTACCACCGGTGGCGAGGCACGCCGAAGCGTCGGTATGATGCACAGGTGGGGATTCGTGGCGGCGCACAGTGGTGCGCGCTCGCAGGAGCGCTTTCGCTCGCCGGATGTGCGAGCGGTGACGGTGGAGACGGCGCTCAAACGTTCGGCCCCGGCGTCGGCAGTCCGCAGAGTGACGAGAGCGGCGGCAACTGGTGGACCGACGGGCCGCCCCCGGACGACGATACGACCGGCGGTGGAGGCTTTACGTCGGCGCCCGACTCCGAAGGCGAAGGCGATGAAGACCCGGGCTTGCCTCCCGATCTCGGTGCGTGCCGAGGACCGGCCGACTGCGTCATCGAAGACACGACGTGTTTCGAGGCGCAAGGAGCCTGCGTCGGCGGAGCCTGCCAGTTCGACCCCAAGCCGGCCGGCGCCGCGTGTGCTGATGCGGACCCTTGTACGGTGGCCGACGCGTGCGACGGCTTTGGCGTCTGCGAAGGCGACGCGATGGACTGCGGCTCGGGCACGTGCGTGGCCGGCCAGTGCAGTAGCGTCGAGTGCGACCCCGGCACCGCGGACTGCAACGGCGACGCCGTGGACGGCTGCGAGGTCTCGTTGAACTCGGACGACAACTGTGGCGAATGTGGCAACAGTTGCGACGCAGGTCCGAACGCCACTGGCACTTGCATGGGCAACGGCTGCGAGTTCAGCTGTGACGCTGGCTTCGGCAACTGTGACGGCGACTGGTCCAACGGCTGCGAAATTCCGCTGGGCGCCAACCAGTGCGACGTGAGCGGGCTGAACCCCAACGGTTGCTGGACCTCGCACTGTGGAAGCTCCAACGACCCCGACGCGGTGAACTTCGGCACCTGGTACTGCTTCGATTGCACCACCTGCAACGTGCCATCGCCGGGCATGTGCCGGTGGTGCAACCACGATAACGGCACGTGGTTTCCCGCCGAGAGTTGTGCGTGCGGGTCGTTCGAAGACCTCGCGTGCAGCCCTTAGCAGAGCGCCTCGAAGGCGCGCGAGGGTGGCTACGAGGTGAGGCGGCCGATGCTGCGCAGGTAGTCGCGCGCCATCGCATCGTTGTCGATCTGGTCTGGGTGGAAGTTCGGGCGAAGGTACGACCCGATCGCCTCGAGCAAGAAGCTGTTGTTTTGGCCGCGCGCTCGAGCAGCCTTTCGCTCGGCGGCGATCTGTTTCTTCGATATGTCTTCTTGGGCCAGGAGCATGCGCGTGGCGCTGCGCCAGAACGTCATCAGCAGGCCGGCTGCGACAACCAGGCCCGCGACGCGAACGATGTAGCGGTCGTCGACGTGTTGCAGCACGTCGTACGCGACCGACTTGTGCTCGATCTCCTCCGCCGCGTGCCAGCGAAGCAGGTCGCGCATCACCGGGTGCGCGTGATCGAGGAACTCGGTGCTCAGGCCCTGTTCGGCGAGCGTGGCCGTGAAGTGTTCCATCGCCGCCGTGGTTGACAGTCGAAGCACCGGTGGCACGCGGGGTTCGAGCTGTTCAAAGGCGACGCGCTGGTACCAGTCGAGCCACTGCCGAATCTCGTAGCCCTGCGCCTCCAGGATTTTGAAGGCTTGTTCGTGCTCATGCCCGTGGCTGGCCTCTTGCCCCCCAAAGCCGCGGACCCGGGCTCGCAGCGCGGGGTCGTCGATCTGCTTGATGAAGTGTCGAACGCTGCGCACGAAGAACTGCTCACCCGCCGGAAACACCAGGTTGAGCCCGTTCGCAATGTGGCTCACCACGATCGAATCGTAGAACCACTTCTTGGGTACCTCGCTGAAATCAAAACCCATTTTGCGGACGCGGAGCCGCTTGGGTGCGCTCGGTCGATCGTACGGCATCGTGCTGAATTCTGTTCAACAACAGGCGTAGCACCGTATTGAACTCGGGTCAATGAGGCGAGAGGCTATTCTCCGGTGACGGCCAGCTCCCGCACACGTCTGAACGTCGACGAGCGTCGCTCGCAGCTGCTGACGCTCGGCCTACGCTTGTTCGCGACGCGCGCCTACGACGAGGTCTCGATCGATGCGATCGCCGAAGAGGCCGGCGTCTCGAAGGGTCTGCTCTATCACTACTTCGGCGGCAAGCGGGCGTACTACCTCGCCACCATCGAACACGCGGCGGGTCAGCTGTTGAACTCGATGAGCGCCATCCCCGACGACGTGGTCGGTCCTGCACGCGCGCGCGCCGGCCTGGCGGCGTACTTGGACTTCGTCGAGGCGCACGGCAATGCGTACGCGACGATGGTCAGCGGCGGCGTGGGTGCGGATCCCGAGGTCGCTGCGCTTCACGAGCGAACCCGCAGCGCCATCATCGGAACCATTTTGGTGAACCTCGGCCTCGAGACACCGCGGCCGATGTTCGAGGTGGCGCTTCGCCATTACATCGGCGGCGTGGAAGCGACGGCGCTCGACTGGCACGTGCGGCGACACATCTCGCGTGACGCTCTGCTGGAGTTCTTGACCGAGCAGATTCGGGCCACGCTGGACGTCGCCCTCGAGCTCGATCCCGATGCGCCCGTCGCTCTCGAGCCGTAGAGGCCGGGCGACAGCCGGCAAGCCGTCTTTGCCACGTGAGGCATCACGGCGCCGCTGGACCGCGAGGTCACCGGCACTCGCGACCTCACGCCGGCCGGCCTCGTCTGTGGGGGTACTCTGCGGTGGGCGGCCCCCATGACCGAACCGACCGTTCACCTCATCGATCACCCTCTCATCCTGCACAAGCTGTCGATCATGCGCCGCAAGGACACGTCGACCAGCATGTTCCGGTCGCTGCTCGAGGAAATCTCGATGCTGCTCGGCTACGAGCTGACGCGTGACCTTCCGGTGCAAATGGAGGAAATCGAGACGCCCCTCGCGACGATGCAGGCGCCCACCCTACAGGGAAAGAAAGTGGTCATCGTGTCGGTGCTTCGTGCGGGCACCGGCATGCTCGACGGGTTCCTCAAAGTGCTGCCCGGCGCTCGGGTCGGTCACATCGGCCTCTATCGGGATCCGAAGACGCTCAATCCGGTCGAGTACTACTTCAAGGTGCCGCGAGAGATGGAAGACCGACAGGTCATCGTCGTGGACCCCATGCTTGCGACGGGCAACTCCGCGGTTGCTGCGGTCGACCGGATCAAGCGAACCGGGCCCAAGTCGGTCAAGTTCCTGTGCCTGCTCGCGGCGCCGGAGGGCATCGCCAATTTCCACGAGCGTCATCCCGACGTGCCCATCTACACGCCGGCGGTCGACGAGCGACTCGACGACAAGGGCTACATCCTGCCCGGTCTCGGTGATGCGGGCGACCGCATGTTCGGCACGAAGTAGCAGCATCGTGGAGTTCGACCAGCTACGCACGCTGCTCGCCGTGCTCGAGCATGGCGGCTTCACGCGCGCTGCCGAGGCGCTGGGGATCAGCCAGTCTACGGTCAGCTTTCATATCAAGAGCCTGGAGAACGCCGTCGGGACGCGCTTGCTCGACCGGGGCCGCGACGGCGTTCGGCCCACCGCGCACGGGTCGACGCTCAAGCGGTACGCCGCCGACTTGCTCGCGCTGCGCAAGGAGGCATCGGCTCACTTGAGCGCGCTGGATACGGGCGCCATGGGCAAGGTCGACGTTGCCGCATCGACGATCCCCGGTGAGTACCTGCTGCCCCAGGCGCTCGCGGCGCTGCGCCGAACGCATCCGGGCGTGAGCGTGTCGGTACGCATCGGTGACTCGAGTCGGGCGCTGGGTGCCCTACGCGAGGGCGAGGTGGACGTGGCGCTCATCGGATCGCGGAGCGGAGACCGTAAGATCGAGGAGGTCTCGTTTGCGACCGACGCGGTGGTGCTCGTCGGCTCTGCGCCCGCGGAGTCTGCTCGGGACTCGATCGTCGGCGTTCCGCTGATCCTCCGCCGTGAGGGGTCGGGCACGCGGGCGGCAATCGCTTCGGTGCTCGCGCAGGCGCTCGATGGAGGCGAACCTGGGCCGACGATCGAGGTCGGGTCGACCGAAGCGGCCAAGCGGTGTGCGCTCGCCGGGCTCGGCCTCACGTTCGTCTCCCGCCGCGCGGTCCAGCGAGAGCTCGCCGCGGGACTGCTCTACGTGCACCCGCTGGCTGGGCTTCCCGCTGCGCGGACGTTTCACTTGGCAACGATGCGAGGCGTGACCCTCTCGCCGGCCGCCGCAGCACTGCGGACACTTCTCGTCACCACGTAGACCCCGGCCGCGGTGGTACGCTGCCGCGCCATGCGTCGTGCCGCGATTGTCGTGCTTCTGGCGGGCTGCTCCCGCGAACCCGCGCCGCCCACCAAGGCTGCGCCCGTGCCCGCCAAGCCCGTCGCGCCGACGAAGCCTGCCGCGGCGCAGGAGCCCTCCGTCGCGGTGGCCGATCCCACGGGCTGGCCGATCGGAAAGCCGGCGCTCTCGCAGGTGGCAGCCGGAGAGGACGCCGTCGCGCTCGTCTCCGCGGGCGCAGAGCCCCACGCCGCGCTTCGCTACGCGCCCGAGGCCGGGGCCGTGTTCCCGGTCGAGCTGACGATGGATCTTCAGGTCGCGATGCAGCTGGGCGTGCAGGCGATCGACCCTTCGAAGCTGCCGACCATGCGCGTCGCCATGAATGTGACCCCAGGGGCCACCGAGGGGGGCATCACCACGTACGACTTTACGGTCACCTCGAGTACGCGCGAAGACCTCGAGAGCGCATCGGCGCGGCTGCTCAAGGCGATGGACACCGCGGTCGAGGGGATGAAGGACGCCACGGGCACGCTGTCGTACGATGACCGCGGTCGACTCACCAAGGCAGACTACGGGCTGCCGGAGGTCCCAACGCCGAAGCTCCGCCCCAGCCTTGCGGGCTTTCAGCAGTCGTTCAGTCAGCTGTTTGTCGTGCTGCCAGAAGAACCCGTCGGCGTGGGTGCGACGTGGACGTCCACCACCCACTTCGAGCTCAGCGGCGTTCCGATCGCGCAAACGACCACGTACACGCTGACATCGCGCGCGGGCGACGAACTCACGATCGGCGTCTCATTCGACCAGGCCGCCACGGGGGACGTCGCGCCTCCAGGCGGCGTCGCGCTCGAGGGGACGCGTTTTGGCGGGCGCGGAACCGGCAGCGTGACGGTCGGCTTGTCCACACCGTTTCCCGCCCAAGCATCGGCTGCGTCTCGCACCCGTACGGAGTCCTCGGTCACGATGGGAGGGGCTGCGCAGCCGGTCGAAATGGACCTGCTCTCTACCCTGACCATTGCGCGCCCAGGCACCTGAACGGTGCGCGGAGCAAAAGGTTCCCGAGCCCCGGCGCAGGGTGTGCGATGCGTTCCTTCATGCAGGAACGCGCTTTTGAACGATGTTTTGGCCGCTTTCGCCAGGGTGACAGTCGATGATCGGTTCGCTAGTCTGCCGGCGCGATGAAAGGCTGGCTCATAGGTGCCCTCCTCGGACTCGGTCTCGTTGCTGGCGGCATCGCGATGATGCAGCCGAGCGAAGCGCTCGAGCCCGAAGTCCTGACCGAAGCCAAGCCCAGCGCCGATGCTGCGCCCACGGCCGAGCCCATCGTGCTGTCCCCGGACGCGGCGAGCATTCCCGAGGTTACCGAGGAGGCGGTGATCAAGCCGCTCGTCGAGTACCCGGACGTAGACCTCTCGCTCGACGAGGTTCTGTGGACGGTCCCGAAGACGATGGCGGTCGCCGATCTCGCCAGCCAGTGGGGCATGCCCGCCAAGCGCCTCCGTATGCTCAACCCGTCGCTGCGCGGCAAGAAGCGCGCGCAAGGAGGCGACCAGCTCACCGTGTTCGCACTCGACGAGGACGCGCCGCCCCGCAGCGTTGGCGCGCCGAATCGCGGCAAGCTGGTCAACGGCATCCCGCTTCCCGAAGGAGACGCCTGGCGGCTTCGGCAGCGTCGCGTGCGGGTGTATGGCAGCACGACGATGGTGCAGAGCATGCTCAAAGCGTTCGAGGCATACGGGGCTGCATATCCCGATGGACCCGAGATTCGCTTGGGCGACCTGTCCAACCGCAAAGGCGGTCGCCTCTCGCCGCACGTCTCGCACCGCACCGGACGCGACGTCGACATCGGCTACATCCTCTACCCCGACAAGCGCGGCGAGCGTTACTGGCAGAACGCCAAAGAGGACAGCTTCGACGCCGAGAAGAACTGGTACCTCATCAAGGCGCTGGTGGAGACTGGTCGCGTGCAGCAGATCTTCATGAGTTCGCGCCTGCAGAAGCTCATCATGCCGCTGGCGGAGAAGGAGCTGTCCGAGGCCGAGATGGCGCGTTACTTCCGACGCGCCAACCCGGACCCGCGCAGCCCCAGCGTCATCAAGCACTGGAAAGGCCATCTCGACCATATGCACGTGCGCTTCACGTGCGAGCCCGAGAACCGGCGCTGCATCTCGCGTTCGCGATGAGAGCGCGACGTCAGTACTGCTCCGGCACGGTGCCGTGCAGGAAGCTGATCGTGTTCGGCTTCCACATGCGTGACCAAAACGCCTGATTTGGCGACTCGGGCGTCCCCTCGCGCAAGCCCTCGTGGACCGACCACGTCGGCGCGTTGCCGGGCAGGAGCGAGTGCAGCCCGCTCTGCCAGTGCCCGATGATGAAGGTGTGCCCAGCGACGCGGCAGCCCAGCTGGTCCGCGAGGCGCTGCGCAAAATCTTGGCCGGGAACGCAGCCAAATGTCTCGCAGGTGCGAAACCAAAACAGTCCGTCGCGACCCGAAGCCATACGGTCGCTGATGCGCTCCAAGTGCGGCTGCCACCGGCTTGTGGGGGAGAGCGCGTCTTTGTCGAAGACCTGCGTGCCGGCGCGAGCCGAGCCCCACTTGCCGTGCCCCCAGTACTGGATCTCCGCAATCGGTCGGTCGCCTCCGTAGGTCGCCAACCATGCGAATGCGTCGTCCCAGGTGTCGACGCCGAGGGCCGCGTCGATGCGACCGAGTCCCCAGTACAACAGTTGGCCCGAAGCCCACGCGTGCGACAGCCCGGGTCGCCATCCAATCCCGGTGCACGTGCGGTCGAAGACCATCAGCCGTAGTCCGTCAGCCAGCGCCCGTACCTCCGCGGACACACAGCACGTAGTTGTCCTTGCTGCGGGTGACCACCCGGTTGCGGCGCGCGTACCAAACCAGCGGAACGTCGCCGAAGGTGTCGGCTGGGGTCGCGCTCCAGTAGTAGCCGCGCCCCGTCATGCTGGCGCCGGTCAGCGACATCAGCTCGCCTACCTCCGGCAGTCGCCACGAGGCCAGTCCGCCCACTTCGAGTCCATCGCAGTGACTCCGCGCATCGTCGTAGGTGAAGGGCCCCTCCGTGTTCGAGACGAGCAGCACGTCGAGGGCCTGAATCTCCCGGTTGCGCAGCGCCTGGCCGACGCGCGTGCGGGGGTCGGCCGATGGCGATGGCACAGCTTCAGCTTCGTCATCGGTCGGGGTGGGTGCCTCGTCGGCGGATGCCTCGTCCTTCTTGGGCCCATCATCGTCGGAGCCGTCGCCGGCGCGGGCGACCGTGGTGTCGGCGTCGGTCTCGTCGTCGTCGCCACCGGAGACCGCGACGATGATCAGCGTGAGAACTGCAAGCGCACCCGTACCGATGCCGACCCACTTCCAAGGGACGTCGGGTCGAGAGGATGGTGCGCTCGTCGACGTCGGTGCCGATGCGGACGGGGTCGCGCCGCGGGCCGAGTC
>CAYSPB010000229.1:0-12283 GCA_964432695.1 uncultured Nannocystaceae bacterium | reverse complement strand
GGTGCCGGACACGTCGGTCGCGGCCAGCTCGACGTCGTCAGCGCAGAGCGTCGAGCGCCTTGCGGGCGTCGGCGGTCTGCTCCGGGCTCGACGCCGCTTGCAACGCCGCGGCCGCCACGGCTCGGGCTTCGTCCGGCGAACCGGCGCCTGCACGCAGCGCGTCGATCAAGCTCATGCGCGCATCGTGCAGTACGCCATCGTCCTTTCCCTCCGCGATCGCGATGGCACGTTCGAGGTCGACGCGGGCGTCCGCGTGGCGGCCGAGCACGACCTCGCAACGACCCAGGCCCGTGAGCGGGTACGCAACGTCGACGTGCGCCGGCCCAGACGCGCCCTCGAAGATACGGATCGCATCGAGGAAGACCGGCGGGGCTTCCTCGCACCGCCCCTGCTTGTACAGGTTGTCGCCGAGCGTGTTCTTCGCAACGCCGATCGAGGGGTGGTCGGGGCCGTTCTTGGCGCGTCGCCGCTCGATCACCGACCACAACGTCCGCTCGGCCTCATCGAGATCACCGCGCGCCTGCGCATTGACGGCTAAGTTGCTCAGAGTCTGCAGCACCCTTCCACCTTCGGGTCCTTCGACGGCCTCAAAGCGCTCGAGCGCCTCTTCGAGATAGAGCTTCGACGACTCGTAGCGTCCGGTCGTGTACTCGAGCAGGCCGAGATTGCCCAAAGCCAGCGCAATCCGCCCGTCGGTGCCCGCTTCGAGACGCGCGACGCTCAGCGCTCGCTCGAAGTACGGACGTGCCGCCTCGAAGTCGCCGGCCATGGCGAACGAAGTCCCGACGTTGTCGCACGCAACGCCGACCCGCGGGTGGCTGGGCCCCAGCGCAGCTTCGAAGACCCCGAGTGCCTCCACGTGCGCCGCCTGGCCTTCGTCGATGCGCCCCGCCTCGAGCAGCGCGTTGGCGCGGTCTGCAGCCCGCGTAGCCGCGGCGAGCAGGGGAACGTTGGGAGCCGCAGCGATCGCCCGGTCGTACGCGGCGACGGCCTCGTCCGCTCGGCCGGCGCCGTACAGCGCGGAGGCCCAATACGCCTCGACCTTGCCGTGCACCCGCCCGTCGTCTTCGATGCGTTCGAGCAGAGACGAGGTCCGCGCATACCACTGCGCGGCCGCATCGAACGCCTCCAGGTCATTGCCGAGAATCCCCACGAGCAACCCACCGACGTAGCAGGCGAATCGTTCGTCACCGGCCCGAAGCGCTTCGAAGTACGCTGGCTCGGCGTAGCTGAGCGCCTCAGGTCCGCGTCCGAGCGAGGACGCTCCATCGGCCGCCTCGAACAACAACCGCGCACGAAGCCCCGCGGGAGCATCCTCGGCGGCCTCCATCGCGACCTCGATCGCGTCTTGATAGCGGCCCGCACCGCTGAGCGCCGACGCCCGCGCGAGCGCGGCCGCATGGGACGGAGACGTCGGTGCCTCCTCACCACAAGGTGCGATCTCCTTCAGCCCCGACACGACGCGCGAGGCCTGCTCGAGCGAGCCCGCCTCGAGGGTATCGAGCACCTCGAGCGCAGCCTCGAACGCCTCGCGCCGAGCATCGAGGCACTGCACCGCGGCGTCGAAGCCCTCGGACTCGGGTCCGGCTGTGCACGCTTCGATCCGCGCCTCGTTCCAACGCTGCACGAACGCATCCAAGGGCGCCTGGACCGCTTCGGCGTACGCGTCCCCGTCCGCCTGGACGCGGCGTGCGAGGCCGCCCCGACGGTCAGAACTCCACGCCTCCGAGAGGTCCTCCGCGCAGGCCTGCTCGGAGTTCGACACCATGCCCACGCCCGCCAGTACCGTACCCAGCAGCGCGGCGCCGCCTGCCCAAAAGAGCCGGCGCCGCCCCGGACCCCGACGCAGCGCGTCCACGAGCGCACGCATCGACGGCCAGCGCGCTTCGGGCTCCGCCGCGAGACCCCGACGAAGCGCTGCGTCGATCCAGCCGGGCGTCTGGTCGTCGATCCGCACGATGTCACCGCGCGCCACCGCATGCAGCAGCATCGGGAGCGTCGCACCGGCGAATGGCCGCTTGCCGTGCAGAACTTCGAACGCCGTCACGCAAAAGGCGAATTGATCGGAGTGCTCCGTGATCCCGCATCGCATCAGCTGCTCCGGTGACATGTACGCCGGGCTTCCCACGGCAGCCCCGGTGCGCGTCAGCTTGTCGCTCGCGCTCCCCATCAGCAGGGCGCGCTCCAGCGTCGAATCCGACCTCGAGACCTCGTCCTCGGGGCCGGTCATGGCGAGGCCGAAGTCGATGACCCGGGCCCGACCCTCGTCGCCAACCCACACGTTGTCGGGCTTGAGGTCGCGGTGAACCAGGCCCTTGTCGTGCGCGGCGGCCAGCCCATCGCCCACCTGAAGCAAAACGGCGAGCACCTCCTGCCACGACCGCGCTTCGACGCTCGCCCAGGTCCGAAGGGTGCTCCCACGCAGCAGCTCCATGGCGATGAAGACGTCGTCCTCATGCACGCCGACCTCGAACACCTCCACCACGTTTGGGTGGCTGACCCGGGCCAGTGCTCGCGCCTCGCGAAGAAAGCGTCCGCGGGCCCGCTCGGTCCCCGCACGAACACCCGAGATCAGCTTCAGCGCGACGGCTCGATCGAGGTCTTCGTCATGCGCTTCGAACACCTGCCCCATCGCGCCAGCGCCGATCGGACGCACGACGCGATAGCGACCCACGCGAGGCTTGGTCCCGGCACCGAACAGGCCCTCCAGCACCGCCGCTTCGGTCACGTCGAAATCGAGCCCGCCGCGAGGCAGGTCCCCGCTGAGCGGATCATCGACGGTGCTTTCGTCCACGAGCACCAGCGTGCAAGCCGGCGGGCGGCGAATCAACCCACCTCAAACCTCGGCGCCCACGCTGCGAGGTCGAGGGCCCGCGCCACGACCTGCGCCCCATCGCTCCGAGCATCCCTGCGTCCCATGCGTCGGCCCTGCGCGCGCTCCCGAGCGATTGAGACGCGGAGTCGAGGACAACATGGAGCGAAGCGAGGAGCCTCCTGGTGAGTCCCGCGAGATTGCGCCGACGTGAGCGCTGCTCCCTCGACAGCCGCCGCGCGACTGGGCACCATCCGAGCCAGTTCGGATGCGCGCGATGAATCGAAGCTGGCTGGGGATGGGGCTGGGGCTGGTGCTTTGGAGCGGCTGCGCCGAGCCGCCGCGCGAAGACGATCCGGAGGACACGCTCCCGCCCAGCGGCACAACACCGACGACGTCCTCGACCGATCCGACCAGCGATCCAACCGCGGGGGACGAGACGGGCACGAAGCTCGACCTCGGAGGCGACGACGACTCGGGACCCGAACCGGACACCGAAGTCGAGTTCAGCTTCATCTGGGTCGCGAACTCCGAGCAGGGCACGGTCTCGAAGATCGACACGCAAAGCGGGGAAGAGGTGGCCCGGTACGCCACCGGCCCTGCCGAGCAGGCCGAGCCTTCGCGCACGTCGGTGAACCTTCTCGGCGACGTGGCGGTCTCAAACCGCGGTAGCCGTGACGGAGGGTTCGGTGGCGTCACCAAGATCGTGGCGCAAGAAGACGACTGCCAAGACCGCAACGGAAACGGCACCATCGAGACCTCGAGCGGTCGCGACGACGTATTGCCCTGGGGGGAAGACGAGTGCGTCCTGTGGAACCTCGCCATTCCCTCGGACATGTTCGAGCACGGTCCACGCCCCACCGCCTGGGAGGGGTCCGTCGATGCGCAGGGCAATCCCGAAGAGAACCCCAGACTGTGGATGGGCTGGTACGACTTCGACAACAACATCGCCCGAATCAACCGGCTCGATGGCGACGCGGGAACCGTGCTCGACGCCGTCGAGATCCCGTGGAACGGGCTCGACTTCGGCCCCTACGGTGGGGCCGTCAACGCCGAAGGCGACTTCTGGGTGCTGGGCTGGCAGCTGGGCCCGCTCATTCGCATCGACGCCGACACCCTCGAGGTCGAGCGCATCGAGCTTCCGCCGGCAGCCGAGGATGACATGCTCTCGTACGGAATGGCCCTCGATCAATTCGGCAACCCCTGGCTCACCTCCCGGGGCAACGCGCTGAAGTGGGATGTGGCATCAGGGCAGTGGCAGACGATCGTGACCGCCAACCAGCTCATGCGCGGCATGATGATCGACAGCGAAAACCGGGCCTGGTTCGCCGTCGACGACACGGGCGCCAGCAACGGCTGCGGACTCGGGCTCATCGACGCCGTCACCGGGGACGTGCTCGCCGAAGCGATCGAACTGCCCGGCTGCGTCACCCCGGTGGGGATCTCGATCGACGTCGAGGGCTTCGTGTGGGTCGTCGATCAGTCGGCCGACGCTGCATACAAGATCAACCCCGACACGTTCGGAACCGAGCTGGTCGTGGACGGCCTCGACGCGCCGTACACCTACTCGGACATGACCGGCTTCGGCCTGGACCTGGTCGTGAACCCGCCCGCGGGTTGAGCTTGCCTGTCTGCAGCATCCGCAGTCCGTCGTACAGTCGAGGTTCGAGGAACGTTCGTGGCGCGAACGCGCGCTGCCCCCCAGAGAAGACCATTCTCCAGGACAACCTTCGATACACTGCATCGGTGCCGTGGACGCCCCTCTTCGAAGACGACCGTGCTGCGTTCTTCGCCAAGGAAGGGCTCTTCGTCGCAGTCTGGCATGACGCTCCGCGCATGAAGCAGATGCGGGCGCTCGGCGAAACGGGCAACCGGTGGGAGTCGGAGCACGGCTCGACGGCGCTGATGAACATCGCGGCGGACGGCGTCCCCAAGTTTCCCGAAGACGTACGCGCAATCGCGACCGAGTACACGCGTGACCCCGACCTCTTCCAGGTCGCGCGCGCCCACGTGGTGCTGATGTCGGGTTTTGCCGGCATAGCCGTTCGCGCCTTCATCAATACGTTCTTGCTGCTCGGCAACCCGCCCCGACCAACCCGCATGCTGTCGTCGGTGGACGCCGCCGCACAGTTCCTCGCGCCGCACATGCCCGCGAGATGGGATGCAGCGGCCGTAGAGTCAGCGGCCCGCGAGGCGATGCAGGCATACGAAGCCGGCTCGGTCCCCGTCGGCGCACACGGATGAGCCCGGGCTTGCGCCGGTCGTGCTGTACGGTACGAGCAGCCCACCATGTCGAGCTACCGCACCCGCATTGCAGGCCTCAACGTCTGCAAGGAACTCCTCCGCGAGCCCACGCGTTGGCTCGACCTCGGCCACGCCCGCCTGCCCCATTGGGTGGTCGGTACCGGGCCCGACCTCGTGCTGGTCCACGGCTGGCCCGTCGATGGACGGACGTGGCGTCGCATCGTGCCCGTGCTTGCAGAGCGATTCACGTGCCACATCATCGACCTTCCCGGCGCCGGCCGCAGCACGTGGACCGACCAGACCCCTCGCGGCTGCGACGGGCTGACCACCTGCCTCGCACAGGCGGTCGAAGCGATGAAGCTCGAAGAGCGATTCGGCTTCATCGCGTTCGACAGCGGTGGTGGCTTCGCCCGCAAGGTTGCAGCACAGATGCCCAAGCGCATCGTCGGCCTCGCCTTGGGCAACACAGAAACGCCCAAGGACTACTCGGGCCTGTTTCGCGCCGCGCTCCGCAACGGCCGGCGCTTCGGCGCGAAGACGATCATGCGCGTGGGCTTGCAGTTCGGCTCTGTGCGGGAGAAGGCTTGGGAGACCAGCGCAACCGACCCCGCGCTCCGGGCCGAGCTCGCCGAGCTGTTCGTCCGCCCGCTCGCCCGCGACGGCCGACGCTTCGCCGGCGTGTTCGTGCTCGCCAACGGCCTGAAGGCCGAGGACTTCGACGGCTGCTACGACGCCCACGCCAAGATCACCGCGCCCGTCCGCCTCATCTGGGGCACCGACGACCCCTGGTTCAAGCTCGACGCCGCCAAGCGTATGGTCGGTCAGTTCGCCGGCCCCACCGCCCTGGTCGAAGTCCCCGGCGGCAAGCTCTTCGTCCACGAAGAGTTCCCCGACGTGTTCGCCAAGGAAGTGCTCGAGCACTTCATCGACGCGTTCGACACCGCCTGAACGCTCGGAGCAGCCTGTGGTGCAACCCATCACGACGCCGTCGATTCCCAGGCGGCCTCGGTCAAGTGCTCGCGCGCAACCATCACCGCAGCTCCGAACCTCAGAATGGCCAGAGGACATCCCACCTCAGACCGGTGCGTCGAAGATGTCGTGAGCGTCGACCCACGCGTACAGGTGGTCCAAGAAGGCGCGGACCTTGGGCGCGAGATAGCTGCGCTCGGCATAGAGCGCGCGGGCGTGGCTGACGGCGCCGACGGTGTCTTCGAGCAGGCGAACGAGCGTGCCGTCGGCTTCGTCCTCGGTGACGAAGCTGTCGGGCACCAGCGAAATACCCTGCCCGGCGCGCGAGGCATGCAGTCGGGACGCGAGGTCATTCGACGCGAAGCGGCCCGAGACTTCGATGACGCCGCCGTCGAGCAGCGGCCACGTGCGCGGACCGTCGCCGAGCGATCCGATGCACTGGTGCGCGGCGAGGTCGCCCACCGTTTTGGGCGTACCGGCGCGAGCGAGGTACTCCGGTGACGCGACGCAGATCAGTCGCATGGTGGAGATGACGCGCCCGACGAGGTCGTCGCCTTCGGCCGGGCCACCGCGTACCACTACGTCGATGCGCTCGGCGACGAGGTCGACGTAGCGTGCAGTCGCGACCAGCTCGACGCGGACCTCGGGATAGGTCTCCAGAAAGTCGCAGATCAGCGGGGTGAACACACCCGAGTCCGGCGGAATGCTCACCCGCAGCAGACCGCGGGGTACGTCGTCGAGCCGCGCGACGTCTTCATGGGCCGCGCGCGCGTCTTCGAGGATCCGGCGCGCGCGCTCGTACAGCAGCTCGCCGGCGCGGGTCAGCGTGAACGAGCGCGAGGTTCGGTGCGCAAGCCGAACGCCCAGGCTCGCCTCGAGACGGGAGAGCTGCCGCGACAGCGTGGCGCGCGGCACCGACAACGAACGCGCGGCGGCGCTGACCGACCCCTGCTCCGCAATGCAGACGAATGCTTCGAATCCCTCGATCGGCCCCATGGTCACGCCCTCGCTCACCTGTGTTCAAGATGCACAGATGGTGTTCATTGAGCACCATTGTCTCCCATGAATCACGCTCTAGCATGAGGGCGTGCGGGGCGTCGTTCCAGCCCCGAAGCGAGGTTTTCATGTCTCCACGCAACCGCCGCATCGCGTTCTGGGCCCTGACCGGGCTCGTCGCCGTCCCCAACGCTCTCGCCGGCCTCGGCTACCTCTCGGGCGCCGATGAAGTGCTCGTCAACTTCACCCGTCTCGGCTTTCCGCTGTACTTCGCGACGCTGCTCGGAGTGTGGAAGCTGCTCGGCGCGGCGGCCCTGTTGACTCGCAAGGTCCCACGCCTGACCGAGTGGGCCTACGCGGGCTACGGGTTCGTCCTCAGCGGCGCCGTGGTCTCGCACGTCGCGGCTGGGGATCCGGTCGGAACCGCCGTCCCACCGCTGGTGATGCTGGGCTTATTGATCGGCTCGTATCGGCTCCAACCAAAAACCTGACCCAAGGTCCAGGTTCGCCGGGTCGGCAAAGCGGCCCGGCGGATCGATCTGTCCGTGACATCGCCACGTACCGCTTCGCGTGGCTTTGACGTGTTACGCCATGAACGTGTCGGCTCTGCTTGCAGCGGGCGCGTCGGTCCTCGCCCCCCTCACCTGGTGGGCGACCCTCAACGCGGTCAACGGTCGTCGTCGTGACGGCGAGCCCCCGCTGGTCCGTGGCGCCCTTCCCTACCTCGGCGTGGCGGTTCCATTCGGCAAGAACGCCGGCGACTTCGTCACGCGCTGCCAGGCCGAGCACGGCGACGTGTTCACCCTGTTCCTCGCCGGGCGGCGCATGACGTTCGTGCTCGACCCGCTGAGCTACCCCGCGGTGCTCAAAGCCAAGCAGCTGAGCTTCCATCCGATCGGCGACGACGTTCTGCACACCGCGTTCGGTCTGCCCGACCTGCGCGGTTCGATGGATCTCGAGGCCGCCGAGGGTCTCGCACGCACGCGTCTTCGCGGAGACCCTCTCACCGCCATGACTGACGCGATGGGCGGACGCCTGCGCACGCTCATCCCCGAGGCGGTTGGCGGCGACTGGGTCGAACGTCCGCTGTACCGCCTGGTGTGGGACGTCATGTTCCGCGCCGGAACAGACGCGCTGTTCGGCCACGGGCTCGTCACGCCGGAGCTGCAGGCCTCCTTCGAGACCTTCGACAAGCAGTTCCCGCTGATGGTCGCGGGCCTGCCTCGCGTGCTCACCCGTGATGGCGACGACGCGCTCGGCGACCTTTCCGACGCCGTCAAAGTCGGCGAGCGTCCCAGCGATTGGATTCGCGATCGAGATCCGCTCCTGGCCGAGCTTCCGCGCGACCACTACGGCCGCGCGCAGAGTTCGGTGCTTTGGGCGGTCAATGCCAACACCATCCCGGCCACGTTCTGGTCGCTCTTCTATCTGCTGCAGGATGCCGAGGCACTGACGGCGATTCGCGCCGAGCTCGACAGCCTCGCTCCGGATGCGCGCAAGGGCCTCGACGTCGGAACGCTCAAGAACCTTCGCCACCTCGACAGTGCCATCCGAGAGGCCCTGCGCCTCAGTAGCGGCTCTCTGACGGTCCGCGAAGTGCTCGAACCCTTCTCGCTGGAGACCCGCGGCGGCCAGTACAGCCTGCGCAAGGGGGACCGCGTATGCCTGGCCCCGTTCGTGACCCATCGGGACCCGGAGATCTACGACGAGCCCGAGCGCTACCAGCACGACCGCTTCTACAGTGAAGGCGCGACGAAGCAATTCTACAAGGGCGGGGAGCGAGTGCCGCTGCCGCTGATGCCCTTCGGTGCCGGCGTGAGCATGTGTCCGGGGCGGTTCTTCGCGATGAACGAGATCAAGCTCTTCGTCGCGATGGCGCTCGATGCCTGGGACGTCGACCTGGCAGGCAACGCTGCGCCCACGTTCGACTACAGTCGCGCAGGCCTCGGCATCTACCCGCCGGTTCACGACGTGACCGTACGCGTGCGCTCGACCACAGCCTGAGCGCGCAGAAGCTGCGCCCGGCCATTCGACCGCCAGCCAACGCTGCCGTCGGTGGCGCTGCGTCGGATGGCACGACAGGGGCATGACCCCGAAATGCTGGACCGTCTCCGATCTGATGACGCCCGTGGTGTGCTGCGCCGACCTCGAGCTCACGCTGGCCGACGCGCGCGACCGCATGGCTGCGAACAAGATCCGGCACCTGCTGATCACCCGCGGCCATCTCGTGGTCGGCGTCC
This sequence comes from uncultured Nannocystaceae bacterium, assembly GCA_964432695.1. Taxonomy (GTDB): domain Bacteria; phylum Myxococcota_A; class Polyangia; order Nannocystales; family Nannocystaceae; genus CAJXVA01. Next base: position 3,022 of record CAYSPB010000229.1, on the reverse strand, counting down.
TCAGCCAACGCGACATCGACCTGGCCGAAGCTGCGGCAGGCCCGGGAAACAAGGCCTCGATCGAGGATGCCATGCACACGGACGTGTATGCCTGCGAAGCAGACACACCGTTGGGTACGGTTTGCGAAGTCCTCGAAGCGCGCAAGATTGGCTGCGCGATCGTCCGCCGAGGCGCCCGCGCCGTCGGCATCTTCACGACGGTCGACGCGATGCGAGCGGTCCGCAGCCTGCTTGCGGGCGAGCACGTCCCGCCCCTGTCGCCCCCGACTCACATCGTCCCCCACGACGAGGTCGGCCCGATCGCGCGCCATGCCGTCCGCGTTGGCGACCACGTTCGACCCCGCGCCGGGGATGGATTGCTCGGGAGCGTCGGCTTGTGAATGCGCCCCGCGTGGGCTTGATCGGGATGGGCTGGGTGGGCTCGAGCACCGCGCTGTCCATTCTCCACGCCGGCATCGCGTCCGAGCTGTGGCTCAACGACGCCAAACCCGGGCTTGCCGAAGGCGAAGCGCTCGACCTGCAGCACGGCGCCGCGTTCTACCCGACGTGTTCGGTGCGTGCCGCCGAGGTCGAAGCCATGCGCGAGCTCGACGTCGTCGTCATCGCCGCCGGTAAAGGTGGCGTCCCGGGGCAATCCCGACTGGACCTTCTCACCGACAACATCGAAACGGTCCGCGGCATCGCGTCTTCACTCTGCGACCTGCAGGGTACGCTCGTGGTGGTGAGCAACCCGGTCGACATCCTCACCAAGGTCGCCACCGAGGCCTCTGGACTGCCCCCGTCGCGGGTGCTCGGCACGGGTACCATGCTCGACACGACGCGGCTGCGTACGATGGTCGGCCGCGAGCTCGGACTGGCTCCGCGCTCCGTACACGCATACATCGTCGGAGAGCACGGGGATTCGCAGGTTCCGCTGTGGAGTCGTGCGCGCGCCGGCGCCATCGCGTTGCGTGCGTGGGACGGCTGGGACGCGTCCGTCGAGCAACGCCTCGCCGACGAAGCCCGGACGGCCGCCCAAGCGATCATTCGCCGCAAGGGCGCGACCAACCATGCAATCGGGCTGGTCACCACTGCCCTCCTCCGCGTGCTGCTGCGCGATGAAAGCCGCATTCTCACCGTGTCGCAGGTTCAGAACGGACCGTATGGCCTGCGGGACGTCGCGCTGTCTCTGCCGACGGTCGTCGGCCGATCGGGCGCACACACCGTTCTCGCGCCTACGCTGAGCCCCGACGAAGCGAACGCCCTTGGGCGTTCGGCCGAAGTCCTCCGCGCGCGCGCGAACCCGGCGCACTGAAACGGTGCGCTCCGCAGGATTTGCGGTCTGCGGCCTCCCACCCGGACGCAGATCCTGCACATGAGCGTCGCCCTCGACACCGTCCTCGTCCCCGTCTCGTTCGAACCCGATACGCCGACCTCGCTCGCCATGGACCGCGCCATCGAAGTCCGGCCGCAGCACTGGGTCGTCGCGACCGAGGCGACGATCGAAGCGATCAAGATGGCCACGCGCCTCGTCTCGGAGACCGGCACCGTGCACCTGGTGCACGCGACCGTCGACCTTCGTCCGACCGCCGCCATGCACGGTCCCGTCGGCGTGCTCATCCCCGCCAACATCGAGCAGCTCCACGCTGCCTCGCGACGGCACGCGGTCGAAGTCCTCGGCACGCTGGCGAAGCGGTTCTGCCCCGACGCACGCCTCGAGCTGCACGCGGCACCGGGACGGGCGATCGACGTCGTTCTCGATACGGCGCGGACGCTGACCGCGGACATGATCGTCGTCGCTGGAAGCGGGCGGAACCGGGTGGAGCGGATGTTCGTCGGAAGCACGGTGGACAAGCTCGTCCGCCAGGCGACCTGTCCCGTCCTCGTCGTCCCCGGCTGAACGACCGCGCGAGCGCAAAAGCTGCGTTCGCGTGCGTGCGCCCCCCGAAACATCCGCCGGCCCGGGCCCCGCCGCCGGCTCCATGCCCGTCGAACTCCCGACCCGAGCACCGCCATGTCCGCGTCCACCCGCCTCGAAACCTTCACCTACGACGACGCGATCGTCCGACGGTTTGCCCTCGCCACCATCGTGTGGGGCGTCGTCGGGACCTTGGTCGGCCTGTTCGTCGCCCTGCTGCTGGTCATGCCCGAGCTGACCTTCGGCAGCGAACACCTCACGTTCGGACGGCTTCGGCCGCTGCACACCAACGCGGCGATCTTCGCCTTCGCCGGGAACGCGATCTTTGCCGCCGTCTACTACTCGACGCAGCGGCTGTGCAAAGCCCGAATGTGGAGCGACCGCCTCTCCAACCTCCACTTCTGGGGGTGGCAGCTCATCATCGTGCTCGCCGCCATCACCCTGCCGCTGGGGATGACGCAGTCGAAGGAGTACGCCGAGCTCATTTGGCCGATCGACCTGCTCATCGCGGTGGTCTGGGTTGGCTTCTTCGGGGTCAACTTCTTCCAGACGCTGCGACACCGTCGCGAGCGCCACATGTACGTAGCGCTGTGGTTCTACGTCGCGACCATCGTCACCGTCGCGATCCTGCACGTCTTCAACAACCTCGTGGTGCCGATCAACGCCTTCGAGGGCTACCCCATCTACGCGGGCGTTCAAGACGCGCTGATGCAGTGGTGGTACGGGCACAACGCGGTCGCGTTCTTCCTGACGACCCCGTTCTTGGGCTTGATGTACTACTTCTTGCCCAAGGCCGCGAAGCGCCCCGTCTTTTCCTACAAGCTGTCCATCATCCACTTCTGGTCGCTGGTGTTCATCTACATCTGGGCCGGACCGCACCACCTCCACTACACGGCGCTTCCCGCCTGGGCCTCGACGCTCGGGATGCTCTTTTCGGTCATGCTGTGGATGCCCTCTTGGGGGGGCATGATCAACGGCCTGCTGACGCTGCGCGGGGCCTGGAACAAGGTCGCGAGCGATCCGATCCTGAAGTTCTTCGTGGTCGGGATCACGTTCTACGGCATGTCGACGTTCGAAGGCCCGATGCTCTCGGTGAAGAGCGTGAACTCGCTCTCGCACTACACG
>CAYSPB010000228.1:0-12290 GCA_964432695.1 uncultured Nannocystaceae bacterium | reverse complement strand
CGAGATGCCCACCATGGGCATGGACACTGAGGGGCCCCCGCCGACCGACAGCGACGACACCGACCCGACCGTCGGCGACGGCGGAAGCTGCTGCGACCCGAATCCGGAAGCGATGGGCTGCGACGACGAGGTGATCACCCAATGCGTCTGCGACGAAGATCCCTTCTGCTGCGAGAGCGGGTGGGACGATGCCTGCATCGTCGGCGTCGTCATCTACGGCTGCGCGAGCTGTGAAGGCGTCGGCGGTGAAGGCGACTGCTGCACCGCCAACGGGACGCCCGGCTGTGACGACGACGCAATCGAAGCCTGCGTGTGCCAAGCGGACACCGTCTGCTGCCTCGAAGCGTGGGACGAAACGTGTGCGCAGGGCGTCGAGTTCGAAGACTGCGGGATGTGTGGCTGAGTCTTCCTCCGCGCGTGGCATAGCGGCTTCGCCCGATGCCCTGTACGCTGGGCCGCGATGGTGGATCATCTCGTCGCTCGGCCCTCCAAGGGCACCGTCCCGCTCACGCCCATCGCCACCCGCTCCTACAAGCGCTGGCTGAAGACCCAGCCCAAGGTCACGCAAAACTGGCTCAAAGGCCTTCGCATCCGGGGGACGGCCGGTGAGGTCGCCACCATCCCCGATCGCAACGGCAACCTCGCACGCGCCATCATGGTCCACGACGCGATTACGCCGTGGACGTTCGCCGCCGTCGCCACCAAGCTGCCGCGCGGGCGCTATCAAATCGACGGCGCGCTGACGCCAGGACAGGCTGCCGACGCCGCGCTCGGCTGGGCCCTCGCCACCCGACGCTTCGACCGCTACAAGAGCAGTACGCGCCAGTCCCCCACCCTGGTGTGGCCGACCGAGGCCGACCGAGAGCACGTCGCACGACTCTTCCGCGCCACCGTGCTCGGCCGTGATCTCATCACCACCCCGGCCGAAGACATGGGACCCGCCCAGCTCGTCGAAGCCGGCGTGGACCTCGCGAAGCGGTGTGGAGCCAAGACCAAGGTCATCGTCGGTGACAAGCTGCTGGCGCAGAACTTCCCTGCCGTGCACGCGGTGGGACGCGCGTCGGTCAACGCGCCACGCCTGCTCGACCTGACCTGGGGCGACGCCAACGCGCCTAAGCTCACTCTCGTGGGCAAGGGCGTATGCTTCGACAGCGGCGGCCTCGACCTCAAGTCGGCAGCCGGCATGAAGCTCATGAAGAAGGACATGGGCGGCGCCGCGACAGCGCTCGCGCTCGCCTCGATGGTGATGGAGTCGGAGCTGCCCGTCCGTCTGCGCGTGCTCATTCCCGCCGTGGAAAACAGCATCGGCGGCAACGCGTTCCGCCCAGGCGACGTGCTGTCCACTCGGAAGGGCATCACGGTCGAGGTCGGCAATACCGACGCCGAAGGCCGCCTCATCATGAGCGACGCGCTGGCCGAAGCGTGCACCGAATCGCCCGACCAGCTCATCGACTTCGCCACGCTCACCGGAGCCGCCCGCATCGCGCTGGGCACCGAGCTTCCCGCTCTGTTCAGCACCGACGATGCCTTCGCCAACGCCGTGCTCGGGGCCGGCGAGCGCACGAACGACCCTCTGTGGCGCATGCCGCTTTTCCGCCCGTACCGTCGCCACCTCGAGAGCTCAGTCGCCGACATCAACAACATCGCCAACGTCGGACAAGGGGGCGCGATCACGGCGGCGCTCTTTCTCAAGGAGTTCGTCGAGGCGGGCGTCTCATGGACCCACATCGACACGATGGCCTACTACAACAGCAACCGCCCCGGACGCCCGGTCGGCGGTGAGGTGTTCGGCGTACGCGCGTTCTTCGAGGCCCTGCGAGAGCGTTACGCGGGCGACGTGTCGTGAGGCAGATCTGGATCCCCACGCACGGGTCCGCAGGCGTCCTCGAGATTCGCGAGGCGCCCGACCCCACGCCGGGTCCAGGTGAGGTCGCCGTGGACGTGAGAGCGGCCGGCATCAACTTCGCCGACCTCCTCGCCCGAATGGGCTTGTATCCCGACGCCCCGCCCCTTCCGTGCGTCGTAGGGTATGAGGGCAGCGGGCTGGTGACGGCCGTAGGCGAAGGCGTCGACGACCTGCGGATCGGCGACCGGGTGATCTGCATGACGCGCTTTGGAGGGTACGCGGACCGCGTCGTCGCTCCACGTGCGCAAGTCGTCCCGATGCCCGAGGGCATGTCCTTCGAAGCCGGCGCTGCCGTTCCGGTCAACTACCTCACCGCCTGGTTGATGCTGCGCGAGCTGGGGAACGTCCAGGCGCATCACACCGTGCTCGTGCACGCGGCGGCGGGCGGCGTGGGTCAGGCTGCCCTGCAGATCTGCAAGGACGCGGGCGCCACTGTGATCGGGACCGCCAGCGGTGGCAAGCACGAGCGGCTGCGCGACGCCGGCTGCGACCACTGCATCGACTACCGGACGCAAGACTACGCGGAGCAAACCCGCCGCATGACCGACGGCAAGGGGGTGGACATCGTGCTCGACGCGCTCGGCGGCAGGTCGTTCCGTACCGGCTACGACCTGCTGCGCCCGATGGGCCGCCTGTTCATGTTCGGCGTGTCGAGCTTCGCCGCCGGCGACACCCGTTCGCTGTTTCGCGCGGCGGTCGGCCTGGCCCAGATGCCCCGCTTCAAGCCCGTCGCCCTCATGAACGACAACCGCGGGGTCTTCGGCGTGAACCTCGGGCACTTGTGGGCGGAGATCGACCGCTTGCAGCCCATGCTCCAGGCGATCGTCGCGCGCATCGAAGCTGGTGCGTTCAACCCCGTCGTCGATCGCAGCTTTTCCTTCGACGAGGCCGCCGGTGCGCACCAGTACATTCAGGATCGCAAGAACTTCGGCAAGGTCGTTTTGTGCCCCTGAAGGCCCATCATTGGGCACAATCGAGGGGTGGAGGGCAAGAAGGCCTACATCCTGCCCGGCGTCGCCGCCCTCGTCCTGCTGGTGCTGCTCCTGCTGCGCACCCAGGCCGGTGACCCCGAGCCTGCGGCACAGCCCGAAGCCACCCCCGTGCCGGCTGCGTCTGCTCCCTCGACCAAAGCCCGGATTCGGCAGGCCATTGCCGACGCTGGGGATCCCACGCTGGACACGACCGCCCAAGCCGGTCTGACCTCGGCACTCGCGCCTGTCATCGAGCGCTGCCGCAGCAGTCGCGGCGCCACCGACCCCGTCTCGATCACCGTGGAGGCCATCGCCGCCGAGGGAATCGGCGCCCGCGTGGAGCGGGCAACCGTAAAGGGCTCGCTCCCCGCAGACCTCACCGGCTGCGTCCGCGAGGGCGTACTGGGCAGCAAGGTCGACGATCTCGGACAGACCGGACGGCTCTCGGCCACGTTGGAGTATGCCGGCTCATGATCTGGGTCTTGTTCACGCTCGGCACGCTCACCGCATTGCTCGTCGCTGAAAAGGCGGGCGCATCGGCGTTCGTCCGTCTTGCCAAGCCGCTGGCCAGCGCGGGGTTCTTGGCCTACGCGCTATACGAAGGAGCACTGCAGAGCCCGTACGGGCACGCCGTCTTCGTCGGTCTGGTCTTCTCCTGGTTCGGCGACGTCTTCTTGCTCAGCAAGCGCCCGGCCTGGTTTCTCGCCGGTCTCGTGGCGTTCTTCATCGCCCACGTCGCCTACATCGGCGCGTTCGCGACGTTCCATCCGGCGTGGTCCTCCGTCGCGCTGACCACCGCCGGGCTCGCCGTGGTGGCCGGCTTCGTTCGGAGCTGGCTTCGCCCGAACCTTCCCGAAGGGATGAAGCGGCCGGTCGATCTCTACATCATGGTCATCACGCTCATGGTCGCGACCGCCGTTGCGGCCTGGCGCGCAGGTGCGCCGACCATGATGCTTGCCGGCGCGTTTGCCTTCTATCTCTCGGACCTCTCGGTCGCACGCGAACGCTTCGTGGCGCCGGGGTTCGTCAACCGGCTCTGGGGACTGCCCGCGTACTACATCGCGCAGCTGATGCTCGGAAGCACGTGCGGAGGCTGATGCGCAGAGGCATCGTGCTCGCGCTGGCGCTGACCGGGTGTCCTTCCCAGACAGCCCCAACCGTCGCCCCTGCCCCTGCCGAGCCGACAACGGCGCAGCGGGCTCAGGTCTCGCGGCAAGACGCCCTGATCGCGTTCGCGCGCGCGTACGCGATCGTACGCTATTTTCATCCCACCGACGCGGCAAACGAGGCCGACTGGGCGCAGGCGGCCGCCGACGGTGTGGCGCTCGTGGGCACGGCCACGACCTACGCCGAGCTCACCGACGCGCTCCACCTCGCCCTCGACCCCTACGCCTACGGCATGCAGCTGTGGGTGGAGCCCGACCCTGCCCCTCCCGTGCCCAAGCCCCCCAATCGCCGGGCGGGCCTGCTCTACTGGCAGCATCAAGGCTACGAGGGCACGCCGATCTCGTTGTTCCGGCCGCCGTACTCCAGCGTGCGCGTGACCCCCAGCACCCGCTACGAGCGACGCTTCGCCGAAGCACCCGATCCCTCGCGCCCACATGAGACCGCGCTCGTCGGCCCGCTGCGCATGCGCCTGCCGTTGGTCCTCGAACCCGACGAAGCCGCCGACACGCCCGCGCCCCCCCCCGCTGCCTTGGATCCCGCGGACCTCGCGTTGCCCGAGGTCCGAGAAGCGCTGATGATCGACATGTGGGCGGTGCTCCGGCACTTCTACCCCTACCAAGACGACGTCGAAGTTGCGTGGGAACAGGTGCTGCGTAAGGCGCTGCAAAACACACGCGACGACACCACGGTCGAGGACGTGCTGGATTCGATCCGCACGATTACGCGTGCGTTGGTCGATGGGCACGCACGGGTCGAGCGGGACGGCATGCGCGGCCTCGGCTACCTACCGGCGCGGACGGAGTGCCTCGGAGACGCCGTGGTCGTCACCGCTTCCGAAGACCCCGCGCTCCGGCCCGGAGACGTGGTCCTCCGCCACGACGGCGCCCCCGCGTTCGAACGGGCGCAGCAGATCGCTTCGCGCCTCTCCGGCACGGCGCAGTGGACCGAGTTCCGCGCGTGCACCTGGGACGGCGCCCGGGGCCCCGGCGGCGGCACGGTGTCCTTGGACATCGAGCGAGACGGAACCCCGCAGACCGTGAAGACCACATTCGCGCGCCGGAGCGTGATGCCACCGACGCGCCCAGAGCCCTTCACCACCCTCGCTGAGGGCGTCCTCTACGTCGACCTCACGCGTCTGTCGTGGACCGACCTCAAGCCACGTCTCGAGGAGATGGCCGCCGCGCAGGGCATCGTGTTCGATCTACGGGGCTATCCCATCCACAACGACGACCTGCTCGACCACCTCATGAGCGCATCGGAAAGCGCGACGTGGATGCACGTGCCACGGTTCATCGAGCCCGGGGGGGAGCCCGTAGGCTACGCGGACATCGGCTGGAACCGCACGCCATCCGAGCCGCACATCGGCGCGGCCACGGCATTTCTCATTTCCCCCGCCGCGATCAGCTACGCCGAGTCGATCCTCAGCTACGTGCAGACGCACCGGCTCGGCACCCTGATCGGCATGCCCACCGCGGGCGCCAATGGAGACATCGTTCGCCACGACGGTCTGGCCGGGTTCTACATCGTGTTCAGCGGCATGCGGGTCACGCGACACGACGGCTCGCGCTTTCACAACGAGGGCGTGCAGCCGGACCTCGTCGCGGAACCGACCCGGGCCGGGGTTCGCAGCGGACGCGATGAGCTGCTCGATCTGGGCGTGAAGACCGTCCAAGACGCAATGAAGGCCCGTGCCGCCGACGCAGCACGAGCCTCCGACTCTGATCCACGCTGAGCGTCCGCGGACGTCCCCACCTCAGCCGGCAGGGTCCGGAACCTTCGGGGGCTTCTCGTCCATCGGCGCCGGCTTCTCCGGCTTCTCATCTTGCTTAGGCTTGGGCTCGGGCTTGGGCTCCGGTTTGGCCTCCGGCTCGGGCTTTGGCTCCGGCTTGGCCTCGGGCTCCGACTTCGGCTCCGGCGTCGCTTCGGGCTCGGCTGCCGGTTCCGACGCAGACTCCGCCGCGGGCTTGGCCTTCTTCTTTTTTTTCTTTTTTTTCTTCTTCTTGGGCTTGGCCGTGACGGGTTCGGGCTCGGGTTCCGCTTCGGCCTCCGGCTCCGCTTCGGGCTCGGTATCCGGTTCGACCACGGGCTCGGCCGCGACATCGGGGGCGTCGTTTTCGGCGGGCTCGGGATCCGGCGCCGGCTCGGGCTTCTCCTCTTCGGCTTCGGCAGCCTTCGCCTCTTCTGCAGAGGCAGGCGCTTGCGCCGCCTTGGTTTGCGCGGCCGCACCTTGGCGCACCTGAGCCGCCGCACCACCGATGCCGGCGAGAATGTAGAGCAAGCACGAGAGCGCCAGAAGACTGCCCCCGGCGGTCGCCGAACGGCCGCGAGACTTCGCCACCCCGACCAGGATCAGCGCCACAACGCCACCCACGCCCGAGCCCATCAGCACGTAGCCATACATCTGGTCGAGGTCCATCGGCGTCAGAGTATCCCGAAGGCCGTCCCGATTTCATCTGTTCGGCGTTCAGTGGTCGGTCGCACCGCTCGGACGTGGCGCGGACCGCAGCCTGCCCCACGTTTTGTGCATACGCGACGCGCCCCGCGGGCGCGCCACGCCATGTCCTGTCCCCCGCGGGAGGGTCGGCGCTCGATCATCCCCGGGCCGACCAGCGGTTCGACGGTGGCCGACGGACGGCGGGCCCGCTGCTGCGACCATGCACAAGCGCCCCGGCCCCCGCGATCGGTGGTACCAATCCGGACCCGTCATGGCCAAGCCGAAGTCGACCCGTCGCCGCCCTGCCCCCGCCGCTCCGGTCCGCCTCACGCAGTACGCCCAAGCTGCGGGTTGAGCCTCCAAGCTCCGCTCGCCGGAGCTGGCGCAGGTCCTGCGCCGCTTGCCCAAAGTCATCGACGACGCAGTCCTCGTCGGGACAGAGACCGCAGACGACGCGGGCGTCTACCGACTCGACGCCAAGCGGGCACTGGTGTGTACGACGGACTTCTTCTCTCCTGTCGTCGACGACCCCTACGACTACGGCCGGGTCGCAGCCACCAACGCGCTCAGTGACGTCTGGGCGATGGGCGCCCGGCCGTTGATCGCACTCAACCTGGTCGGCTTCCCCAGCAAGACGCTGTCGATGGAGGTCCTGCACGACATCCTCCGCGGGGGTGCCGATACGGTCCGGGACGCCGGGGCAGTCCTGCTTGGCGGGCACTCGGTCGAAGATACGGAGCCGAAGTACGGACTGTCCGTCGTCGGCGAGGTGCACCCCAAGCGGGTCTTCACCAACATCGGCGCACAGCCCGGCGACGTCCTCCTGATGACGAAGCCGCTGGGAACGGGGATCGTGACGACGGCGATCAAGCGTGGACTCGCGACGCCCGAGGAGATCCACGAGGCGGTGTCCGTGATGGCCACCCTCAACCGGGCCGCGGGCGAGGTTCTCGCAAGTCACGCCCGCTCCGTCCACGCCTGTACCGACGTCACGGGCTACGGCTTCTTGGGGCACCTTGGGGAAATGCTCGAGGGGCCCATCGGTGCCCGCATCGATTTCAGTGGGATTCCGTTCCTTCCTGCCGCGCGTCGACTCGTTGCCGAGGGCGTCGTTCCCGGCGGGACGCGATCGAACCTCACGGCTGCGGCAAAACACGTGAAGTGGGCCAAATCGCTCCGCAGCGACGAGCACGCGCAGCTACTCATCGCAGACGCGCAGACCTCCGGCGGGCTGCTCTGCGCGGTCGGTCGACGCGCCGCGCCACGGGTTCTGGATGCGCTCAAGGCTGTCGCACCGCACGAGAATTGGGTGTGCGAAGTCGGGTCCGTCGTGGAGCGGAGCAGCCCCCGCGCGAAGCGGATCGAGATGGTGGCGTCCACCCCCTAAACTGCTACGGTGTCCGCCAACCGTGCCGCAGTCGCGCGTCTACACAACCCATTCCGCCGAGGATGCCCTCGGATTGCTCGAAGATGGGATCGGTTCCGTGGTCATCGTCGTCGGTGACGGAACCACCAGCGCCGGTCGCGCGTGCTTACGCGCGCTCAGCGAGGTGGCGGGCGAGTACGACCCGGACCACGTGATGTTCGCGCACGTTGAACCGCGCCACCTTCCCTGCCACGCGCAAATGGACGCGCAGGTCGGCACCCTCGGCGATGGTTCCTTCCCCGAGCACCGCGGTCAGCCCTTCGTGCTCTCGTGCCGCGACGGTGAGGTTCTCGACGCCAGCGTCGGGCGGCACTGTCCGGTCCGCCTGCGTCGCCAGGTTGACCGCCTGCTTCGCGACGACCCCGGTCCCAGCCTGCTCACGCGGCTGTTCCGCTTCGCTTCGGGCGCCTGAGGGGCGCTCACCCCTCGACGAGTCCGAGCCGCACGCCCGCAGCCAGGATGTTCGGATGGCCTCGGCAGCGGTCCCCGAACGCGAGCAGAGTGTCGAACCGGACGTGCTCGATCCGGTCGGAAGCGCCCAGGAACGCCTCCACCGGGTCGTGGACGACGCGTCGCCGCGACAGCGAGGCGTGCACGACGGTCTCGCCGGCGGCGATGCCCACGTGCCGCAGCGACTCTCCCGCCGTCCAGGTGAACACCAAGTGGCCGGCATCGCCGGGCGGCGGACCCGGCACGGCACCCAACGCCCACAGGTCGCCCGAGTTGCGCGGCAGCGCGAGGCCCATCGTGCTCCAGGCGGCTCGCTGCACGAGTCCTGAGCAGTCGATGGTCTCACGATCGGTTCCGCCCAGCGCGTAGGGCGTCCCCTCGAACCTGCACGCGGCCGCCACGAACGCTTCCGGCTTGCGGACGCGGAGCGCCGGCAGCATGGGCGCCTCCGTCTTCGCGCCCAACACCGCATCCGTCCACCCCGCGGTGCCGCAGCGATCGCGAACGAGCGTCGTCCCAACCCCCGCGCCTAGCACTTCGACCGGCCCATCTTCGGGGTGCAAGACGGTCACCGCCGCGCCACCGCCCGCCGCCGCGCGAAGGACTCGTCGCGTCGGGACGTCGTGCCACGTCCCCCCCTGCACGACCGCCAGAGCATCGTCGACCCGCCACGAAGTGGGAAGATGGCCCTCAACGATCGCGAGCACGGGCGTGCGCAGGCGGTCCACGAGGATCGTCCCTTGGACCATCGCGACCGACCGCGCGCCGTCGACCTCCACCTGCACCTCGATGCGGCACACGCCGTGCCGCGCCCGAAGCTTCGACTCCAAGGCATCGAGGTCTGCCGTCGCAGCCTCGAGCGCATCACTCAGCGCGTGGTCCATCGACGGACTTCGTCCCGATCGCTGAACGGGGTGGTCATGCCAGCGGCGGTTTGACCACGCTCATGCCCCTTGCCCGCGACAACCACCACGTCCCCAGCGCCGGCGGCCTTCATCGCGGCCTCGATGGCGCGCGCGCGATCCAGCAACACCGTCACCATGGCCCCACCGTCGCAGCACCCGGCTTCGAGCATGGCCGCGATCGCGACGGGGTCCTCGTCCCGCGGGTTGTCGTTGGTGATCCAGATCCGGTCCGCATGCGCTGCGGCTGCAGCCCCCATTGGGCCGCGCTTGTCGGGCGACGCTCCTCCGCCCGCGCCAAAGACCACGAACACCTTGCCCGCCGCCAGCGCGCGAGCCTGAGCGCAGGTTCGCTCGAGCGCATCGGGCGTGTGGGCATAGTCCACGACCGCGATGGGGTCGGTTCCCAGCACTTCGAATCGACCTGCCACCGGGGGACACGCCGCCAGGCCGCGACGAACGGCATCGGGCCTCAGCCCCGCTCGAAGCCCGGCTGCCGCGGCCGCCAGCGCGTTCTCTGCAAACACCGCCCCGACCATCCGAACGTCCAGGCTTCCACCCAATGCGTCGGCCATCGGTGAGGACTCCAGCCTGACGTGGGTACCCGCCGCACCGACATCCACCGTGGCGGCGACCAGGTCTGCCCGCCGCCGCAGCGGTCCGCGCGTGGGCGATCCGAACCAGCAGCGCTGCACATCGGGCGGCACGGCGGCATCGATGAACATCGCGTGCTCGTCGGCCGCATTGAGCACCGCCGTCCGGCCCGGCCCCAGGTGCACGAACAGCTGGGCCTTGGCCGCGAGATAGTGCTCGTACGTGCCGTGCGTGGAGAGGTGGTCCGGCGAAAGGTTCGTGAACACGCCCAGGTCGAAGCGCCATCGCTTGGCGTAGTGGTCGGCGAGCGCACGCGACGTCACCTCAACCGAAGCCCAGCGCGCGCCCGCGTCCCGGGCCGCCTCGAACGCCTCGAAGAAGCCCGCACGGGTGTGGGGAAGGTTCAGGTCCGCCTCACCGAGGCGATAGTCGACCGTGCTCAAGCGTAGGGGCAGATGCCCCGCCGAGGAGATCGCCGAAGCGATCAGGTGCACCGTCGACGTCTTGCCGTTGGTCCCGGTGACCCCAAACGTAAAAAAGGGGTCGGCCCAGTCGAAGGGCGGCGGCGTGGGACGGACCAGCGACATCGCCGACTCAGCCTCCCGTCGAGCGGCCTTGGGTGCTCTCGAGCGTCGGTCCGGCGTCCTCGCCAGTCCGTCGGCGGAGAAAGGCGACGATCTTGTTGTTCGCCGGCATGTCCACGACCTCGCCCCGCGCGAGCCCGAACGTCGCCGCTTCGGCAGTGACGGCGTCCAGGTCTCGAATCCCCCATCGAGGATCTCGACTGCGCAAGGATTCGTCGAACGCTGCGTTGCTGGGCGCCGTGTGCCGCCCCTCGACCCGGAACGGGCCGTACACCACCAGCACGCCTCCAGGCGCCAGGATTCGGCCGGCCCCGCGAAGCAGTCCGGTGGTCGCCTCGGGCGGCGCGATGTGGATCATGTTGGCACAGAACATCGCGGCAGCGGCCTCGACCGGCCACGTTGCGGCGGTGACGTCGAGCGCGCGTGGTTCCTGCACGTTGCTCAGCGTTTCGGTCCAGGCGCGAATACTCGCGTGCTTGCCAGGGTCCGGCTCGGTCGGAACGAACTGGAGATTTGGCAGGGCCGCCCCGAACGTGGCCACGTGTTGTCCGGTGCCGCTGGCGATCTCCACGACGGTGCCCGAGGGCGGCAACAGGACGCGCAGCTGCTCGAGAATGGGGGCGGCGTTCCGTTCCGCGGCGGGGGCGTGCAACCTCACGGACCCGAGGGTACAAGAGCCCGGTGGACGTCGAAACGCCCTCCGTGACCGCGATCGAACAAGCCCGCGCCCGCCTGGGGGACGCGGTTCGGCACACCCCGGTCTGGGCCTGGCAGAGCGACACCGTTACCCGCGCCCTCGGAGCCCGCGCCAGCGTGCACCTCAAGCTCGAGGCGTGGCAGCACGCGGGGAGCTTCAAGCCGCGCGGAGCCCTGCTTTGTGGCTGGCAGCTCGACGCCGCCCAAAAGGCTCGCGGCGTCACGGCGGTGTCGGCCGGTAACCACGCCATGGCGGTCGGCTACGCCGCCAAGGCGCTGAGCACCAACGCCAAGGTGGTGATGCCCAAGACAGCCAACCCTGCGCGCGTGGCCAAGTGCCGCGGCTACGGTGCGGAGGTCGTGCTCGTCGACGATGTACACGCGGCGTTCGAGCGAGTGCGACAGATTCAGGCCGAGGAGGGGCGGACGTTCATCCACCCCTTCGAGGGACCGACCACGGCGCTGGGGACCGCGACCGTTGGGCTCGAGTGGCTCCGCGACGCACCCGACCTCGACGCCGTCGTGGTTCCGATCGGTGGCGGCGGCCTATGTGCAGGGATCGCGGCCGCGGTGAAACAGCTCCGGCCGAACTGCGCCGTGTACGGGGTCGAGCCCGTGGGTGCCGACACGATGTCCCGCAGCCTTGCCGCGGGAACTCCCACCTCGATCGACCGCGTGAACACCATCGCGGATTCGCTGGGCGCCCCCCATGCGGCCCCCTACTCGTTCGCCCTGTGCCAGCGCTTCGTCGACGACGTCGTCACCGTGACCGACGACGACCTCTGCGCCAGCATGGCCCGCCTGTTCGATGGCGTAAAACTAGCCGTCGAACCTGCCGGCGCAGCCGCCACCGCGGCCGTCTGGGGCCCGCTGCGCGCCCGCCTGCAGAACAAGCGCGTCGGCATCCTCATCTGCGGCGCCAACATCGACCCGCAGACCTTCACCACTCACCTCCACCGCGGCACCGCGCTCCTCGATCCCTAGCGCCCAACCGCAGCGCGCAACAAGGATCCGCTTCGCCACGCGGGGCTCCAGCAAAGAACCAGAACGCGCCGCGAAGCGCCGTGCCGAGGACTCGGCGTGCAGGGCACGCCTTCTGCCGCTCGCTCCGACTCCCCCATCTACGCCCGCCAAGGCAACCCCGACCCGAGCGAGTCATA
>CAYSPB010000227.1:0-12323 GCA_964432695.1 uncultured Nannocystaceae bacterium | reverse complement strand
GACAGCTGGCGGCGGTTCGGGCGGCGAAGGCACGTCGGGAGGTGGCGGGGGTTCTTCATTCAGGCAGTCGCTGTACATCGCTTCGCACTGCCATTGGATCATGTCGCATTCGACAGGCCAGGGTGCGGGCTCGACATCGGCGCCACAGAACATCTCGTACTCGATCATGCAGTGCTCGTACACCTCTTCGCACTGCGGTTCCTGGGGAGGCTCATTGATTGGACCGATCGGATCGTTGCCCATGCAGACTTCGAGATCGAGGTCGCAGAACTCGAAGTAGTGCGGGCAGCCTTCGGGGTTGGCCTTGCAGTACAGTTCCGCCGATTGCAGGCAGCTTTGGTGCGTGTCCTGGCAGACGAGCATGGGGTCGTCTTCGTCGTTGGGCTCGTCTTTGCCTTCGTCCTCGGGCTCGTCTTCAGGCTCGGGCTCGGGCTCGTCTTTAGGCTCAGGCCCGTCTTTAGGCTCAGGCTCGTCTCGCGGTTCAGGCTCGGGCTCGTTGCCGTCGCTGGGTGGGTCCGATGATGGGGCGTCGTTGGTCGGTGATGCCGGCTGTGAACTTGGAGACGGCGGAGCCTGCGTGCCTCCGCCAAAGCCCGCCGAGGGGCCGACCTCGACGGGACCGAAGCTGCGTCCATACCCGCTCGCGTTCGACGGTGCCTGCGAAGGAACCGAGGTCCAGGTTCCGCCGCGGACGGAGGCGGGGCGGGTGGCCGTCCCACGGGGATCGAGGGCACCATGCCTGGGGTCGCGCCGCGCGGGGGTGCTGGCGAGCTGTTCGTCGGCCGGAGCTTCGTCCCGATCCTCTTCACGGGTGCCGGCGCGCTCCGCCATCGCCGTGGTCTCCTTGGGTGCTTCGTCGTCGAGTCCGTCGGTTCGAGACCGTGCGGGCTCGGGCGTTGGCAGCACTGGCCCGTCGACCGTGGCGGGCGTCGCCTGGCCGGGGACGGCGGTGCTCGGTGGTGTCGCGTGCACGACGGCGGGCTTGGTCGGCGTCGGCGAAGTGCCGGGTGCCTGCACCACGGGGTTTTCAGGGGCTGCGGCGGGCGCTGGTTCGTCGGGCCTGGTCTGGCTGATGGCCAGGGTCAGTGCCACCCCTGCCGCGAACGCGGCGATGGCCACGAGCGAGGTACGACCCGACGGTGCTTGGTAGAGTTGGGGGGCAGCCGTCACCGCGGGATGTTCGTGCGTGGCGGCAACGGCTTCATCGAGTCCGGCCTCGGACTCGAGGCGGGCGCGCAGCCCCGCGAGCATCCGGGCCTCGGCTGCCTCGGTGGGTCCGCTGATGTCGCGGAACTCGTCGAGCAGCGTGCGCTCGTGCGGCTCGAGCACCCCGTCGGGTACGTCGTTGAACGACTCGGTCACTGCAGTTCCCCCTCGTGCAGTTCCGGCTCCAGCCGGCGTGCAAGTTGTTTGAATGCCTGGCGGGCCAGGCGAAGGCGCGTATAGACGGTGTTGAGCTTCACGCCCAGCGCCTCGCTTACTTCGGGTCCGCGAAGACCTTCGATCTCGCTCAGGGCGAACACGTCGCGCTGCTCGGCGGGCAGCATCTCGATGAAGCGACCGACCTGTGCCAGCACTTGTCGCTGTCGGGTCTGCTGCTCCGGGTTCGGCCGGGCATCGGTCGCGCCTTTCGTGGCAGGCGGCAGAACCCGCAGTCGACGAAGCGTGGAGCGGCGTCGATTGGCGGCGACACCCCGCGCGATCGCGAACAGCCACGTGCGCAGCGACCCTCGTTGGGGGTCGAACTCAGGCAGGCGGCGATGCACGATGACGAAGACTTCCTGCGTCGCGTCCTCGACCTCGTCCGTTCCGACGCCAAAGCGCTGCACGACGCGGAATACGTAGGCGACGTGTTCCCGGTACACCTGCTCGACGTCGAGCGGTGCTTGTGCTTGGCCCGAAGGCCTCTGGTGCGCGGCGAGCTGCGACACTCGACCGTTGGTTGTTCGCTTCGGGCAATTCCCGTCCGAATTTTCGCGGGGAATTTTCGGGGCGGCGCCAACGGCCCAAGATCATTGAGACCCTGCGGACCCAGGGTCCGTCCTGCTACCGTCTGCGCATGCCGACCACTGCGGATGTTCGCGCGCATGCGCTCCGCCTCGGCCCCGGCGAGGACGTACGTCCGTGGCTGGAGGCGTGGGCAGCTCAGACCCCGGTCCCGGCGGCAGGGGTCGTGTCCGCCGTCGGCAGCTTGACCGTCGCCCGGCTGCGGCTCGCCGGAGCGCAGACCCATCGCAGCGTGGACGGCCCGCTGGAGATCGTGTCGCTGTGCGGGACGGTCGGCGCGGGAGGCGCGCATCTGCACGCAGCCGTCGCGGATCCTTTGGGAGCATGCCTCGGCGGCCACGTCGTGGCGGGCTGTATCGTGCACACCACCGTGGAGCTGGTCCTGCTGGAACTAAGCGGGCTCGCCTTTGCGCGCACGTTCGACCCCGCGACAGGCTACCCCGAGCTCGACGTGGACTGATCGATCCGCCCGAAGGCGGGACACGCACCCCCCGCGGTGTGTACCTTCACCCAGCCATGGCGGGCGAGAAGCTCAATCTCGACATTCTGCAAAAAGACGTCGCGTACACGGGCGAGGGGATCTCGGTCAAATCCCTCGAGGATGAGATCTCCGAGGAGCGCGACGTCCAGAACGTCAAGGTCGAGGAACTCAAGGTCCTTCGAGAGCGCAACGTCGAGATTCAGAAGTCGCTCGCCGACGAGGTGGGCAAGCTACGCAAGTTCAGCGACTACATCAACGGGACCGCGACCAAGGGCGGGTTCTGGGCGGGCTTCAAGGAAGTCATCAGCTATCTGCCGGGGCTGAAGAACATCGCCATCTCGCAGCGCTCGATCGAAGAGCTTCTCAAGCAGCAGTATCAGATCAGCGCGCGCCGGGTGAAAGAGGCGGCCGAGTACGTCGACACGCTCAAGAAGAGCGAACAAGACCTCTACGAGGAGATCGACCGCATCAACGGCAAGATCGTGGAAGCGGCTACCAACGAAGCCGCTGCCGCTGACCACGTCCTGGAGCTCAAGCAGCTCATCGACGAGATCGATGCCGAGATCCAGACGGTCCAGGCTGGCTCGGTCGAGGCGCGCGACCTCGAGGCCAAGCAGGACAAAGCGCGCGCGCAACTCGCCAAGCATTCGGCAAACCTGCAGCTCTACTCGGCAGCCGAAGACCGCTACGCGAATCTCAAGACCAACACCCGCAAGCTCGTCCAGACGATTCGGAACCTCGGGCAGGACATCGGCCAGTACACGACCGCCGCTTCGATCAAGCTCGACATGGCCTCGGCCCAGATTCAGGCCATTGGAACCGCCGCCGACGCCTCGGTGGTGATGCTCGAGCTCAAGAAGAGCCTAGACGTGATGACCGAGTCGATGAACGCGACCACGCAGTTCGTCAGCGACACGCAGGTCTTCTTCCGCAAGAACCTCGACAACCTCATCACCGAGCTCGACACGTTCGACGAGAACACGAGCAAGCTGCTCGACGACAACCTCGAGTTCTCCAAGCAGATCGAGGACGAGCGGATCGAGCGGGCCATCGAGAAGGCGCTCAAGAACCGCGCCGAGCGCGGAGGCGACGCGGCACCGGCAGGCGAAGGAGCCTGAGCGTGGGCACTGGCGGCCTCGTCGCCCTTCACACCCAGCACTTGGTCGAGCCGGTCGCCTCGACCTATCTCGACCTGCTCGGCCGGGCCATTCGTTCTGCGCGTCTAAACAAGACGTATCCCGAGCGGCGTCAGCTCGATGGCACGCTGCGAGCTCTGGGTGCCCAGGCGCACCACGGGCTGTACGACGGCATCTACCTGGACTCGCGCTGGGGCTTGCCGAACATGGCCAGCTTCACCCGTCCGGTGACCGACCAAGGCGTGGGCAAGGGTGCTTTGGCGGAGTACGAGAGCCAGGCGGAGCTCGATGCGAAGGCGGACCAGGCCGAGGTGTTCGCGCGCATGGCCGCGAAGCGGCGCTACTTCGAGCTGCTCCAGACGCTCACGCTCGCGCCGGTCGACGAACATCGCGTGCTGCTGCGTCGTCACGAGCCGGCCGAGGCGCGCGCGAGCTTTCGGGTCGAGCTCACCAAGCTCAGCGGCTCTGGTGCTTACCTTCGCGTCGTCATCGAGCTGACCCAGACCAGCAGCGTTTGGTCTCACAAGCTGGTCGACCTCGATGTGAACGGGGAAGTCGCCTCGGGTACCGAGGCTTTGCGCGGCATGGTGTATCGCTTCGCCTCGTACGATGCGGAGACCCTGTTCATCCGCCTGCACGAACTCGAAGGGGTGCAGGTGGAACGGGTCCAGCGGGGCATCGTGGGTCCGGTTCGCTTCGCGCTGCCTACCTCGCACGGCGTGGTGTCGGTTCTCGAGGCCGCCGACGACGTCACGTCGGCGGCGTGGAACGAGGCATGCAGGGCTGCGGGGGACCAGCCGCTGATGCTGGCGTCCTTCGGCAGCGACGTTGCGGCACTCGACGTGCGCGAAGAGAAGAGCAACGATCCGATGCAGCCACTGCTTTCCGAGGGCATTCGCGACGTCGAGCGTGCTCGCTACACCCTGCTGCGCGAGCGACATCCGTTCCGGGTCTACAAAGACCGGAAGTTCGTGGCGTCGCGGCCGCTGGTCGCGGGCATCAAGGCCGCCTGCAACGAGGCCGGCTGCAAGAACCTGATCTACCCGCTGCGATGAACGTTGCCCTCACGCGGGGACGTCGACGCGGCGCCACTTCACGCGCGTTTGGTTGAAGTGCCCCTTCACCTCGGGGTCTTCTTCGAGTCGCTGTGCTTCACCGTCTGTGGAGTACGCACGCGACGCGATGACGTAGCGACCCGCGCTTGGTGCTCGCCAGCGGTAGGTCCAGACCGTCCAGGCGTGCTCGAGGTCCTCGGGCACGATGCCGTCGGGTTCGCCGAAGTGCTCGCCGGGGGCGGTGACGTCGGCATCGTCCCAGCTCTTGCCGCCGTCGACCGACACCTTGATCGAATCGATCTCTTTGCCGCCACCCCAGGCCCAACCGGTGAGCGTCCAGTCGTTTCCGTCGCGGATGCAGCGGGTGACCATCGACTTGAGCCCAATCCACCGCGCCTGCTCCTTGACCCATTTTCCTTGGGCGTTGCGGCGCTTGTTCACGAACACGAATCGGTTGTGAATGCCGTCGTGCGCTTTGGTCTTGCCCTCGATGTGGCCGAGCCACTTTACGTGGGACATCGAGTAGATGCCGGGCACCACGAGGCGGACCGGGAACCCACGCGGACGGGGGAGCGGCTCGCCGTTCATCTCCAGGGCCAGCAGGGCGCGCGAGCGGGTGTATTCGTCGAGGCTGAGTCCGTAGTGGTAGCCGCGCCGGATCAGCGGAATCGGGTCGAGGCCGTGACAGGCGAAGTGTGTGGCGGGACCGGGGCCGCCGCAGGCGTCGAGCACGGCCTTCAGCGACGGACCGGACCACTTCGCCTGACCGATGAGGCCCGCGGAGCCCATCAAGTGGTTGCCATTGCCGGCGCACTCCATCACGAGCACGCGATGCTCCCAGGGCAGCGCTTTGAGGTCCTCGAGCGTGAACTCTCGCGGGTTTGCGACGCCGGTGACCTTGAGGCGGTACGACTGCGCGTCGACTTCGGGGTGGCGATGCCGATCACGGCGGAAGTAGCCCTTCACCGGGCTCAGCGGCCCGGACATGGTCTTGGTGGGCTGCTCGACCATGCTGACCATGCGAAATGCGATGGGGTGCAGCAGGCGGCCGAGCCACTTGGCCATGCCTTCCATCGGATGCAGCTCGAGCTCCTCGGGCGCGCGTGCGAGAGCTGCGGTTCCCAGTTGGGCGGGCTCCGTTGCGGAGCCTGGAGCGGGAGAGTCCATCGTGGGGGTGCCCGTGGTCATGGCAAATCCGGGGAAAGGCGGCGGGAACCGCGTTCGGGGGCGGACGCTAGCAGGGGTGCTCCGAAGTCGGCAAACCGGCGGACCGCGCAAATTTGGCTGCCAAAAACTGGCACAACTTCAGGCGTTTGCACCGACTGCCGACGTGCGTTTGCAACGCCGAGCGGCCTGGAACGTTGGTGTTCTGGTAAAGAACAGCCCGCAGGAGTCCGACCCCACGTGACCGCACGCAAGATCCTTCCTCGACTTCTCCCGCTCTCCCTCGTCGTCGGCTTGGGCACGTTCGCCCCGGCTTGTGATGACGGTAAGGAGACCCCCGCAGCTGCCAAGAAGGAGGAGCCCGAGAAAGAGGAAGCCAAGGCTGCCGCTGCCGACGAGCCCGCCCCGGCGGAAGAGAAATCCGCGGAGGCAAAGGCCGAAGACGAAAAGCCGGCCGAGCCCGCCGCGGAAGAGAAACCCGCGGAGGCAAAGGCCGAAGACGAAACGCCGGCCGAGCCAGCCGCGGAAGTGAAGCCCGCCGAGGAGAAGCCGGCTGAGCCCGCCAAGGCGTCGAAGCCGAAGCCGAAGCCGAAGCCGAAGGCAGAGCCCAAGCCGAAGACGGACCCCAAGCCCGAGCCCGCGGTGGCCAAGGCCGACGGCAAAGCCATCTACATGAAGAAGTGCAAGAACTGCCACGGTGCGACCGGGGCCGCCGACACCAAGATTGCTGCGAAGAACGACATCGAGTCGTGGAAGCAGCCCGGGTGGAAGGGCAAGTGGACGGTGGCGAAGATCAAGAACATCGTCACCAACGGCAAATCCGGCACGAAGATGAAGTCGTTCAAATCGAAGCTGACCGCGGACGAGATCGACGCCGTTTCGGCGTACTCGCGTAGCCTCGGCAAGTAGGCCCATCCTCGTGCGTCGCACCGCTTCTTTCCTTCTTCTTGCGACGTTCGCCGGCGGTTGCTCGAGCTACGAGCTGCCGCCGCGCGTACGTGCTGTCGACGTGGTTGGCTGCTCGTCGTGCGACGGCCTCGCGCTCACCGAGGACACCTTCTTCTTCGGCCCTACCGCCGTGCAGGCGCGCTTCGTTGCGGAGGACCCCACCGGTCGGATCAGCGAAGTGATCCTGTCGGTCCGGTCTGCCAGCGGCACCGTGATGGAGCGGACCTGCGCCTACGCGCCCGATCTGCTCCTTCCGCCTGCGTCGGGCGACTGTGACGTCTTGCCGGCCTCCGTTCGCCAGCTGGCGCTCGCCGATACCGAAGTCTCGGAGCAGGCGGGGGAGACCCAGGGCGGTCTGGGTGCTTCCTCCCCGGCCAACGACACCACCATCTCGCTCAACTTCCTGCCGCGGCGCCTCGAAGGGCGTCAGCAGGTCGAGATGACCGCATCGCTCGGCTTCACCCCCGACGTGGTGGGTACCTACGAACTCGAAGCATGGGTCGTGCGTGCCGATGGCACCGCATCGAACAAGCTCGAGGGGACGTTCACCGTCACCGATGCAGACGTCATGCCGGGTGACACGGATGGTGGCGCGGACACGGACGGTGAGGTCGAGACCGATGGCGATACCGAGACCGGTGGCGGTGCCGGGACCGACGGCGACACCGAGACCGACAGCGCCGGCCGTTAGAACCGCACGCCGAGTCCGCCCGCGGTGGGGACGAGGCGTGCCGTGTCCTTCTTGCGCTTGTTGTCGCGATGGCGCAACGAGAGCAGCACCACCCCTGTGATGCCGTAGACCGCCGCCCCGGCAGCCGTCAGCACTCCGATCGTTCGCATTTGGTCGCGACGGTCACGGGCGGAGGCCGCCTCATCGCCGGCGAGGTCCTGGTTGAGGGCCCGCTCCGCGCGGTTGACTTCGGTCCACGACCAGCTCGTGACGCCGACGAATCCGGCCGAGAGTACGAGCGAGCCGATGCCGCCGCCGAGCAGGGCGCGGTTGACGATGTCGTCGTTGCGACCGTCCCCGACCGGCTTGACGCTGACCGGCCGAGTTGGCGGAGGCGTCGCCGACGGGGGCGGTGCTGAGGGAGCCTGCTCGACCGCAGGTTCGGACGTGTCGGAGCCGGGTGGCTTTCCCTCTGGCTCGGGTTCTGGTTTCAGTCCTGGCGCGGCTGGCTCCGGCGTCGAGGCGGGGTCGGACTCCGCCTCTGCTCGCGGGGGGTCGTCGTCGGCCGCGGCCGGGGGTGCGGCGTCCTCGGTGGCTGCATCCGCATCCTCGGTCGCCGCAGGGGTCTCCTCGGCGGGGGCGACGGGCTCGGCGGGGGCCGAAGCCAGACGAAGGGCGATCACGCCGGTGAGCACGCGAGCAGGCACGGTCGCGCATCCTACCCGCGCCGACAGGCCGCGCAAAGGCCAAACGGGCCCATGCCGCATCGCGGCGTGCGAGAGGTCTCCAAACGCGACGAACGCGGCCCTGCAGGGAGCAGCGCCGCGTTCGGTGTTCGAGGTGGACTCGTTCAGCCCGCGGGTTCGGTGCCGACGTCGACCGTGCCGCCGTCCGCGATCCACTGGAAGTTGTCGATGAGCACCGTAGAGTCCCAGGAGCTGTCGCCGGTATCCCAGACGGTGAAGCGGATCGTGAACTCCGCGCCCGGTTCGATCGGCGCGGTCGTCGAGAGCCAGCTCGTTGCACCGGCATCGTCGTACTGGTCGAAGCCGGTTCCGGTGAGCTCGGCTTCTCCGAGCGGGCAGCCCGCGCAGACGTCGAAGAACGCGATGTTCACGCTCACGGGGTTGCCCATCGCGTCGAACGAGATGTTGCCGTCGATGGAGCCTTCGGGCGCCGGATCGACGAGCGCGATGAACTGGTCGTTGAACGAGGTGCAGACCCACTCGGGGTACTCGTACGAGTAGAAGTCGAAGTCGAACGAGTACCCGGTTGCGTTGGAGGGCGCGCGGAGCGTGACCTCGAGCGCGATGTCGTCGTTGATGTCGCTCGAGCCCGAGCAGCCCGGGACGTCTTGGGGGAAGCCGGCCGGTGCGGTGCCACCCCCGGTGCCGTTGCAACTGATGCCACCGCAGAAGTCGGTTTGACCGGGCAAGCGCGCGCGTCCGGAGGAGAGGCCGAGTACGTTCTCGCCTTCGCGCGTCATCACGTTCGGCCCGAAGCCCGTGAGAATGCCGTGCTGGTTGCTACCACCCATGATGACGGTGCCGTCGGCCCGCACCCACTGTGCGCTGACGATACCCTGGTCCATGGGGCCTTCGGCAACGTCGCAAAGCCCGATCGCGGCGGCGGCGTTGAGGGGGTCGGTGTCATCGAACGTGATCCCCGCGTCGCATGGCTGCGGCACGTTGTCGATGTTGCCGTCACAATCCTCGTCGGCCGGCTCCGGCACCATGCCGTCGTCGCCCGGTTCGGTCACTTCGACCTCGATCGCGCCGGGGTTCACGTTTGGGTCACAGTCGTTGCAGTCACCGTCGGCCTTGGTCCAGCCGTCCATGTCACGGTCTTCGTCGGCTGCGCTGTCGCATCCGAGGTCTGCGCCACCGGTGCCTTCATCGCCATTGCCGATGTCGAACTTCGGTCCGTCGTCGCCCCCGTCGCTGCTGCTGTCGTCACCGCCGGCGCTCGTCCCAGAGGCGGGGTCGGTGGACACACCACCGTCACCGTCGCCGCCGTCGGTGTCCGTGGCGGGGCCGGTCGCAGCATCGGCCGTGTCGCTGCTCGAGCCATCGCTGATCGTGCCGATGCCCGCGGGCGGAGCCTCC
Organism: uncultured Nannocystaceae bacterium; assembly: GCA_964432695.1. GTDB lineage: Bacteria > Myxococcota_A > Polyangia > Nannocystales > Nannocystaceae > CAJXVA01. The sequence continues at coordinate 2,757 of CAYSPB010000227.1, read as the reverse complement.
CCAGACTCATCGCCACCCGAACCGGGGTCACAGGCGAGCAGCAATACGCCGACCGAAACCAAGGAAATATGCTTGCAGACGTCCATCGATCCGTTCCCTGCGGTGGCCACGACGCCCGACAGGCCGCGCTTCACCGCTGCCCGAAGTTGTCCCACGCCCACGCTCTGCCCACCACGGGCAAATCGCCCCGTGGGTGCGCGACGACCGTACACGGAAGACGGGGCAGCCGTGCGCGGCCGAATCCTGTCGCCTAACGACGAACTACGGCTGCGCGGCGACGGCGAAGGCCTGCGAGGATCAGCAGCACCCCGAAGCCGAAACCGGACGTGGGCGCGGCACCGACATGGCAGCCGCTGGTCGACGTATCGGCAGACGCACCCTCAGTGTCGGTCTCAGCCCCCGCATCGTTCCCTGCGGTTCCCATGGAGCTGGCAGTGGGATCGCTGCCTGCGTCATCGCCATCGTCCCCGTCCCCGTCCCCGTCGCCGGTGGTCGGGTCGGGTGTTCCGGTACTGGGGTCGTCGCCGGATGTGTCACCGTCGTCAGTGTCACTTCCAGGATCTGGGCCTTCATCCTGGGTCGTGCCGACGTAGTAGATGGCGTTGGCGAGGACCTGGAAATTGGGACCGTCTCGGTCGTCGAGCGCGAGGGGCTGATACTCGCCGGGCTGGTAGGCGACGGTATGTCCCTGCCAGCCCGGGCGCTGCAGATCGTAGCCGAGCACCTGCGCGCCGGCGTAGTCACTCGCAAAGAGGATCTCGATGTCCTCCTCGCCGTTGAGCAACAGCTGCGTGCCGGGATACCGCTCGTCGGGCGCGTTGCGGAACGAGGGGTAGTCCCCGTCGGGAATGCCGAAGTTGGGCTCGCCGAAGGGACGGGTGCTGGGGTAGTCCAGCCCGTTGGTCGTGACGAAGTGGTCGGGCGCGACCGCAATCACGTCTTGGCCGGCGTCGGGTTCCCACGCGATCTCGCTGGCCGAGGCGCCGAGCAGCTGGAGGATTTCGGTCTTGCCGCCGGCGGTGAACAGGCCGTGGTGAAACACGACGACCCCGCCACCCTTCTCGAGGTGCGAGCGGACGGCGTTGGTGAGCGCGGCTTGGCCTTCACCGCCGCCGCAGTCCGTAGCCGCGACGTGAGCGAAGTACACGAAGACGTCCACGTCGCCAGTGTCGAGCGCGGTCACGGCGTCGTCGATGCAGGCGCTGTCGACCTCGATGAGCGTGTCGATGTTCAGTCCCGAGTCGTCTGCCGTGAGCGCGGTACGTAGGTCGCCGGGTTGGGTGAGGTCGGCGTCCGAGAGACCGTGCGGGTTGACCTCGTCGCTGACGACGACGATGCGCAGGGGATCGTGCTCGGGCAAGGAGGCGGCGGAGGCCTCCGTGGCGGCGGTCAGCGTGGCGAGGACGGCTGCGGTGGACAGCAGGCGATTCACCGGCGGACCGTACCATCGGCCTCCGCGTTACGCCGCCCCGCATCGGACCGCTCAAAGTGCCTGCGGCCACGTCGCCCATAAGGAGGCCCCGCCGACCCCTTGCTGTCGCAAAACGCGACGTCGATCGGCGCGCAACGGCCACTTCGTTGGGTCTTCGAACGAACCTGCTAGGCTGCTGTGGTGAACCGGGCCGATGCGCTCGCCCGTGTCGGCGACTCGCTGGCACGACGGCTGTTCGGCAGCCTGCCTCGCACCGTGGGCCGCTATCGCATCGCGGGCCGCATCGGCGCAGGCGGCATGGGAGAGGTCTACCGGGCCCACGATCCGGCCCTGGAGCGACCCGTCGCTGTCAAAGTGCTCGCGCGGGGAGAGGGGTCATCGTCGCTGGGTGCACCGGCGGAGCGCGCGCGGATGCTCCGCGAGGCCCGGGCGCTGGCCTCGATCTCACATCCAAACGTCGTCGAGGTTTACGAAGTCGGAACCACGGACGACGGCGTTCTGTTCATCACGATGGAGCTCGTCGACGGCCTCACGCTTCGCGACTGGGTGCTCGAGGTGAAGCCCGATTGGCGCGACACGGTTCGCGCGTACCTCCAGGCGGGTCGTGGCCTCGAGGCTGCGCACGTCGCCGGCGTGATCCATCGCGACTTCAAGCCGACCAACGCTCTGATGGGTTCGGACGAGCGCGTGCGCGTGTTGGATTTCGGTCTGGCAAAGCCGCGCCGAGAGGTTCACAAGCTACCGCCGTCGACCCGGCCGTGGACGCAGTCCGTCGATGTCACGCAAACCGGCGCCATGATCGGGACGCCGGCGTACATGGCTCCGGAGTGCCTACGCGGGGAGGAGGGCAGCGAACTCGCCGATCAGTTCAGCTTCTGCGTCGCATTGTGGGAAGCACTCTTTGGCGGTCGCCCGTACGCTGCCGATACCCCCGAGGGGGTGCGACGTTCCGCCGAGGCGGGCGCCTTCGTTCGGCCCGAGAAGACCTCGGTGCCCGCCGCGGTGATCGATGCGCTCGTGCGAGGCATCGACCCGGATCCCCGGAAGCGCTGGCCGGCCATGGCGCCGCTGCTCGAAGCGCTCGAGGTTCCGGTCAAGCCGAAGGGTCCAATCCGTGCGCTCGCCTTCGCCGTGGGGTGGGTCGGCTGGAAGGTTGCCGCTGGTGCATTGCTGGTGATGCTGTTCCCCGCCGGAGGGGACGTCGACCCGTGCGCCTCGCTGCAGACGTTGCGCGAGGACGACTGGTCCCGCGCGCGACAAGCCGAGGTGCAAGCGGCCTTCGAGGCAGGCGGTCGAGGCGACACCTGGCCTGGCTTTGCTGCGTT
>CAYSPB010000226.1:5151-12352 GCA_964432695.1 uncultured Nannocystaceae bacterium | reverse complement strand
GGTTCTCGTCGCGGACGGCCGTCTTGAGCAGGCCTTTGGCGTCGTACGGCGTGGCGACCGAGACGACCTTCACGCCCGGGAACCCGCAGTAGAAGCTCTCGAACGCTTGGCTGTGCGTCGAGCTGAGCATGTGCGCGGCGGCATTGGGGCCTCGGAACACGATGGGCAGCGTGAACTGACCACCCGAGAGGTGGCGCAGCTTCGCAGCGTTGTTGAGGATCTGGTCGAAGGCGACCGCGGAGAAGTTGAAGGTCATGAACTCGATGATCGGGCGCAAGCCCGCCATCGCAGCGCCAACCCCGACCCCGGCGAACCCGGCCTCGGCGATCGGCGTGTCGACCACGCGCTGCTCGCCGTACTTGTCGAGCAGGCCTTGGGTGACCTTGTAGGCGCCGTTGTAATGGCCGACCTCTTCTCCCATGACGAACACGCGGTCGTCGCGGGCCATCTCCTCGTCGATTGCGTCGCGAAGCGCTTCTCGAATCTGCAGCGTGGGCATGACGGCTCCTTATTGGTCTTCGAAGAGGTGGTGGCGGAACCGGTGCTCGGGTTCCGGTTGGGGGCTGGCGTCGGCGAAGGCCACGGCGGCCTCCATCTCTTCGACGATGGCGTCGTCGACCGACTCGATGTCGTCGTCGCCGAGGCCGTGGTCGTTGCGCAAGGACTGCTCGGCCCGATGCAGCGGGTCCTTTTCCTTCCACACGTCGACCTCGTCGCGGGTTCGGTACTTCGCCGGGTCGCTCATGCTGTGACCGCGGAAGCGGTAGGTGAGCAGCTCGATGAGCGAAGGCTGATGATCTTTGCGCGCGCGCTCGACCGCCTCGGCAAGTCGGCGACGCGTCTCGAAGATGTCGTTGACCTCCCAGCGGTCGGACGTCATCCGGTACGCGGGCGCGCGCACGGTGAGATCGTCGACGAGCGTCTGACGCTTCAGCGGCGTGCCCATCGCGTACTGGTTGTTCTCGATCACGACCACGACCGGCAGCTTCCACAAGCCCGCGAGGTGCATGCCCTCATGGGTGGCGCCGATGTGCATTGCGCCTTCGCCGAGGAAGCACAGCGTGACCGCGTCGTCCTTGAGGTACTTCGATGCAAATGCGTGTCCGGCTGCGACGGGGATGTGCCCGCCGACGATCGCGTAGCCGCCCCACAGGCCCTTGTCCTTGTCGAAGAAGTGCATCGACCCGCCGACACCGCCGACGAGTCCGTCCTTCTTGCCGAACAGCTCGGCCATGCACCGGTTGGGCTCACAGCCCAACGCAAGTGCGAACCCGTGGTCGCGATACGTGGTGACCACGCGATCGCCATCCTTCATGAGGTCTGCGGTGGACACCGCGATCGCCTCTTGGCCGATGTACAGGTGAAGGAAACCGCTGATCTTGCCCTGGGTGTACGCGCGGGATGCCTGCTCTTCGAATCGGCGGATTCGCAGCATCTCCTTGTAGACGCGCAGCACCTCGTCCTTGTCGGGCGCCTGGGTCGGGGGATTCGTGGGGGTCACGCGGTCGGGAAAATAACACCCAACAACACGTCTGCGACCCCGAGGATCTCCGATCCGCCCCGGACTTCTGGAACCTGTTATACCTGCCCGCATGTCGCTCTCTGAGAACGACCAGGACGCACCCAGCCCCGAGGACGCCACGCCCGCCGAGGCGCGGCATGCCGTGCAGGATCCGGCCGAGGTGGCCCGCCAGATCATCGCCGGCGACCTCGAAGCGCTCGACAGCGGATCGATGCTTTCCTACTTGCGAGGAGACGTCGACGTTTGGTCGTTGATGGCGGCCGCCGACGCCGTGCGCCGGCATCGTTTCGGAAACTCGGTCCATCTGTGCTCCATCGTGAACGCGAAGGAAGGTGGTTGCCCCGAGGACTGCGGATTCTGTGCGCAGTCACGGCACTTCACGACGCACGTCAAGGCCAAGAAGTTCACCCCGGTCGAGGAGATCCTCGACCACAGCGTTCGCGCAGCCGACCGCAACGCGAGCGCGCTGGGCTTGGTCACCGCGACCCGCGGTCTCTCGCATGACAGCAAAGGCCTCGACCACGTGGTCGCGGGCATCAAGGCCGTCCGGGATGCGGGCCACACCGAGGCCCATGCGTCCGTCGGCTTCCTGACCGACGAAGCGATGGACCGGATGATCGATGCCGGCCTCACCGAGCTGAACCACAACCTCGAGACGGGTCGCTCATACTTCTCCAAGATCGTCAGCAGCCACACCTACGACGAGCGCATCGAGACGATCGAAAAAGCCAAGTCCAAGGGACTACGGACCTGCGTGGGTGGCATCTTCGGCATGGGCGAGCAGCCCAGCGACCGCCTCGAGCTCGCCGAGCAGCTCCGAGCCCTCGACGTCGACGAGGTTCCTCTGAACTTCCTCGTCAGCATCGAGGGCACCAAGCTGCCCGCCTGTGACCCCCTGTCGCCGATGGACATGCTCCGCGTCATCGCGGCATACCGACTCTTCCTCCCCCGGCAGAACATCTTCATCGCCGCCGGCCGCATGCACCTGGGCCAGCTGCTGCCGATGATGTTCGGCGCGGGCGCCTCGGGCATGATGATCGGCGACTTCCTCACCACGGCCAACCGCACCGTGGACGACGACCTCGCGATGCTCGACGAACTCGGCCTCGTCCCGCACAGCTGTGGAACGAAGCGCCCCGAGATGACGCCGGTCGTCCCGACGAAGACCCGGCTTCCCGTCCTCAGCTAACTAGCGATCCCCCTCGGACTGCGGCAGCATCAAGACCGAGACGTGGGCGTGCGCGCCCGCGTTGGCCAAAATGCTGTCGTTGCCGTCGCAGTCGGTCCCGTTGTCGGCGATGCAGTAGGTCAGCTCCCACGGCAGCACGAAAGGCCGGCCCTCGAACGACTCGGAGACGGCGGGTCCGAACGCCGCCATGTCGTGCTGCATCCCGATCGCGTTGCCAGCCTCATCGGTGAGCACCGAGGAGGGCGATAGCGAGAAGCAGTCGTCCTGTCCGCACTCGCCCCCGAAGGGCGATGCGCCGACGAAGAACGAAAACCCGTAGAAACATGCGCCACCACAGCCGCCGACGATCTCGAAGTGTGGGTCGCCCTCACCGCCGAACTGCACCGGCTCTCCGACGGTGAAACGTCCGACGAACGGCTCGAGCAACGCGTCGGCGTTCGTTCCGTAGGAAGCGGAGATGGAGAAGTCGCTCTGTGGAGGCGTGTCCTGGGTGATGCAGAAGGGAACGTAGGCCCGTGCGCCGGCCTGCTCGACGGTCGTGATCCAGACCCACGTGCCATATTCGTCGGGTGTCGGCGCGCCGACGATGGCACAGGTGCGCGCATCGACCTCGACGGCCTCGGGCCGCGAGCCAGCACCGTTGCCATTGGGCGTATCGCAGCTCAGTGAGCTGCCGTCCCCGCCCGTGATGAAGTCCGCCAGCATGTCGTCGGGCCCGATGCACGGGCGCGCGAGTGCCGAGAGATCGATCCCGAGCGCCTCGGCCACCTCGATCGTGCACAGCGCCTCGCCGACGCCCTCGGACGCGTCGACGCTCACCGTCACCTCGAACGTCCCTGCCGCCTCCGGCGTGCCCGAGAGCGTCCCCGACAGCGGAGAGATCGTCACGCCGGGCGGCAGGCCGTCCGCCGACCAGGAGGCGCTCGCGCTCTGGGGCTCAAGGCCGAACGCGTGCTCGTAGTCCGCTCCGACCGCGCCAGCGGGTGGCTGCCCGCAGCCGACCTCCACCAAGGGCGCTGCGGTGGTGCCCCCGCCGGTCGCGTCCGCCAACGTGTCCGCGCTCGAGGAGGAGCCGTCGGCCGCGCTGGTGGTGCCCTCGCCCGTCGGCGCGGTCGTGATCTGCCCGCCCCCGGCCCCCTCTTCGCCTTGCGGGCATCCGGCGAGCACCGCCGCCGTGACGACCATCCACCACCTCGCCATCCCCCATCCGCATGCCATGGCGCGATGATAGCGCGTGCGGAGCCTGGTACGGTCCTGCGCATGCGTGATGCGACCGCGCTTCGCCGCAAGCTGTGTGCCCTCGCCTGCCTGCCCCTGCTGGCCGCGGGGTGCGATTCGTCGCCTGCGCCCCAGCCTGCCCCGCCGGCGAAGCCGAGCGCGGCCAAGCGTGCGAATCCAGAGCCCGCCGGAAAGCCCAAAGCACCCGTCAAGGCGACGGGACCACGCATCAACGAGGCCCCGCCCCCACCCCCGCTGCCGACCGACCCCGACGAGCTTCGCATGATGCCCATCGAGGGCGACCCTCCGTTCATCGACGGCTACAACCCCGAAGAAGAACCCTGTCCCTCGGGCAACTGGTGCGGCGCCGTCGAGGCGGCACAAGCCATCGCCCCCAAGGCCGGCGAGCCCAAGATGGAGCTCGGATGCCCAACGCGAGTCATCGGGGCCCACGACCCCAGTCCAGTGCAGGACGATCGAAGAACCTACGCAGGACTCTCGGAAAAGAACGCGATGCAAGGCGCGCTCAACCAGCACGGCACCGAGCTCGCGCGTGCTGCCGGCGAAGAGAACACTTGCTGCTACCACTGGTTCGAGTACTGCTCGGGCCGACCGCTGGTCGACGCGGGCACGGCCCGTACCGCCGAGGCCGTTGGTCGGACCGACTGGGCCGACCTCGCCTGCCCCGTCGCCTCTCCGATCGCGCCGCAGCTGCGCGATGCGTGGCTTGCAGACGCCGCGGCCGAGCACGCTTCGGTGGCCGCGTTCGCCCGCGTCGCCATGGAGCTGATGGCCGTGGGTGCACCGCCCCAGCTGCTCGACGACACCCTGCAAGCGGCCAAAGACGAAATCGGGCATGCGCAGGCCTGCTACGGCATGGCCAGCCGCTTCACGCCGCGCGTTCTGGGACCCGGAGAACTCCCCGCGGCCGCACCTCGAACGGCGGACCTCGCCCAGGTTGCCGTCGACGCGTTCCTCGAGGGGTGCGTCGGCGAGACCACCGCGGCGCTAGTCGCTGAGCGCGCGGCGGCGCGCTCCGGAGATCAGCACGCGCACGACGTCTTGGCGGTCATTGCCGAAGACGAAAGCCAGCACGCCGCACTCGCGTGGCGGACCGTGTCCTGGGCCCTCGAGCGCGGCGGTGCTGCGGTCGCGGGTGCACTGCGAGAGGCGTTCGAAGCCCTGCCCGTGCCCCGCTTCGAGCCGACGCCCTCCCATCCTCATTGGGGTTACTACGGCCGCTTGAGCGCCCGTGAAATGATGGAGGCGGCTGCCGATGCCCGGCGCGACATCATCGGGCCCATGCTGCGCCAGCTGCTCGGTGCCACCACGCAGCCTGCACCCGCGCGCGCTTGAGCCCGCGCGCGCTTGAGTCAGTCCGGTGCGAGCCGACGACTGCGCCAACCGAGCCACACGGTCTGCACGATCCGCCCCGTGGTGAACGCCGCGAGCGCGACGTAGACGCCTGCGGAACCCTGCCAGGCGACTCCGGCCAGCATCACACTGCCGCAGCCCACACCGAACACGAGTACGGCTTCGGTGATCGGTCCGGTCTTGCGCGCCGAGACCAGCAGGCCCTGGTACCAGCTCTGCAGCACGCGCGTTGCCGGGAGCGGCGTCGCGATCATCATGCCGAGAACCGCCATCGGAACCAGGCGAGCGTTCAAGCCTGCAGCATGGGCGAACCACAGCTTCGACAGCGGCGTGAACGCGAAGAGCACCCAAACCGCCGTCAGCACCACTGCCACCTGCCGGGCGAATCGCCGCAGCTTCGGACGGGCGTCGGGTCGGCCCAGCAAAGCCACGACCACTTCGTTGTAGGCCACGCCCACGCTCTGCACGACGAAGCCGATCCCCACGACGACAGGCCACACCGCCAGCGAGGCCACGACCTCAGGCATCCGCGCGATCGAAGCGGTCCCGACCGGCTGAATCAGCAGCAAGATGATCGGCGTGAGCGCGAGCGGGACGTAGAACGCGAGGAAGCTGCGCCCCGTCAGGACCGGCGCCTCGTCGCTGCAGGACGGCAGCTCCCTCTGGGCGACGCGCCAGGCGAAGAACCCGACGAACGCGGCCTCCGCGAGCACGCCGGTCGACAGCGCCGCGGTGCCGACCTCGACACCCGAAACCGTGCCGGCGGCAAAGCCCGCGCCGAGCACCGACGCAGACGCCAGCAAGCGCACGCCCGTGCCGGCGCCGACGATACGGCTGTGTCCGTACCGAATGAGCAGACCCTGCCCCGTCCGGCGCGAGGCGATCGCCCATGTCCACGGAATCATCAGCCACAAGCCCGGACCCGACGCCTCCGCCACGCTCGGCGGCACCGACAGGAGTGCGCCGATGATCCAAGGGCCCACGGCCGTCGCCGCGAGCAGAATGTGCAGCCCGGTCAGCGCGATCCCCATGCGGCGCGTGAACGTGCGGAGCTTGGCGTAGCTTTGTGCGTCGCGGCTGAGCTCGGTCGACGCCGCCAGCAGCATGATGATCGGCGCCTCGATCAACAGCGCGAGCGGAAACACCACGCTGCCGTATGCGCCGAGCCCCACCTCGGGTTCGGGCAGCCGCGCGATGACGGCCGCGATGGCGGGCTGCTCGATGCCCATGAGCAGCCAGCTCGCCGCGAGGGGCCACCACGCGGCCCAAATGTCGCGGGTCTGCAGCCGCCGAACGTCCTGCACGGCAGCGTCATAGCAGGTTCGGGCGCCGGTGGATCCGGGCGCGTCGGGCGGCGCCGGGACCTCAGTCCTTCTTGGGGATCAGCGCGTCGTCGAGTTCGTTGGCGCGGCGGTAGGCGTCGCGGTCGCTGATGCGGGCCCAGTACGCCTCCAGCTCGGGGCCCTTCTGAAGCGTGCCGAACTGCAGGCCCCAGCCGATCTGCGAGCCCACGTACACGTCGGCCGCTGTAAAGCGGTCGCCGGCGATGTAGTTATGACCCGAGACCGCGTGCACGAGGGTCTGCATCATCGAATCGTAGTCGCCGTAGCTGAACCGTGCGCGCTTGTCCTCCGGCACGATCCAGTCCATCGAGCGGTTCGTGACGGCGTGCTCGACCGGGCCCGCCGCGAAGAACAGCCAGCGATAATACGCCGCCCGCTCATCGTCGTTCGGAGCGAGACCGGCCTCAGCATGAACGTCGGCCAGCCACGCACAGCAAGCGGCGCACTCGGTCACGACCTGGTCGCCACGTACCAGCGTGGGCACCTTGGCCATCGGGTTTTTTGCCCGGTAGTCTTCGGACCGCATCGCATCGCCGTAAGCAACCACCTCGGTCC
>CAYSPB010000226.1:0-5141 GCA_964432695.1 uncultured Nannocystaceae bacterium | reverse complement strand
GGTAGGACGCTCCCACCTCCTCGAGCATCCACCGCACGATGCGGCCGCGGGACATGGGGTTTGTATAGAAGACGAGCTCGTCGGCCATCGCCAGGAGCCTACGCCGAGCCGACCGCCGGGAACCAGCGGCCCAGCAACCGTCTCTGGATGCCCCTCAAATGAAGGGTCGGAGCGTCTTGGCGAGGCCAGGCACCGCCGCTTGGACGTTGTCCTTGGCGGAGCCCCGCAACCGGTCGTAGGTCTTCTTGACCGTCTTGTTGTTGGCGTTCTGCGCCTTGGCGTCCGTGACGCCCAGCAGCAGGTCGGCGGTTTCGGCCGCATTGCCGCTGATGTAGCTGGTGAACTTGTCGGCGTCACCGTCGTTCTTGTCGAACAGCGGCTGCATTGCGTCGGCAAACTCGGGCAACAGGCTGTTGACCGCGGAGGGAATCATGCCGGGCTTGAGCTTCTTGACCACGGTGTACCCCGTCTTGATCGCCGCGCCGGACAGGCCGCGCTTGCTCCCGACTTCGTCCTCCACGAGCTGGCAGCAGGCCTCGACAACCTTGCGACGAACATCGGGGGTGGCGGTGAGTTTTTCGACGAGCGTGCCCATGGAGCGCTTCCGTTTTGCCTGCATTCGAGGGCCGGTGCAAGGCGCATCGAAGACCCGGGACCGGCTCGATTGTCAGGATGGTCGCGACGCTGCAACACTGCCGGCCATGCTCCGTCGCGCCTTGCCGTGCTTGCTGCTCGCGTCCCTCGCCTGCGACCCCGCGCCCCCGGACGCGGCCTCCAAGCCCGCCGAAAAGACCACGGCCGACGACCCCTCGCCCGCCACACCGACCGACGCCCCCATGGCCGCAACCTCGCCCCGCCCCGAAGGTCCCATCTCGATCGAAGACGTCGCCACGCACCCGCGACCCGGAACGTCCACGCCCGGCGCCGTGCGGTTCACGCCCGACGGCAAGCATTTGACGTTCTTGTGGAGCGCGGACGGCTCGTTGACCCGCAACCTCTACGCGCAGCCAGTCGACGGCGGAGAACGGACGATGCTCTTCACGCCACCCGAGGGCGGTGCGACCGAGGAGAACCTCTCCGAGGAAGAGAAACTTCGCCGCGAGCGAATGCGCATGCGCTCGCTGGGCGTGACCAGCTATGCATGGTCGAAGAAGGGTGACCGGTTCCTCGCCCCGGTCCGCGGAGACGTCTGGGTGCAGCAGGGCCTCGACGGCACGCCGACGAAGGTGGTCGATACCGAGGGTGCGCCCGCCCTGGACGTTCGCTTCTCCCCCGACGGTGCGTACATCGCGTACGTCCAAGACGCAGAGATCTACGCGGTGCCCGTGGAGGGTGGAACGCCGACCCAGGTGACCAAGGGCGCCCGAGGAACCGGCAAGACGAACGGGCTGGCCGAGTACATCGCCCAAGAGGAGATGGGCCGGCACCACGGCTATTGGTGGTCGAAGGACGCCAGCAAGATCGCGTTCGTCGAAGTCGACGAGCGGCACATTCCCGTCTACCGAATCGAGCACCAGGGCAAGGACGCGCCATTTCACGAGGACCACGGCTATCCGTTCGCCGGAACCGAGAACGCCAAGGTCCGCCTGGGCATCGTTGGCCGAAACGGCGGCACGCCCACGTGGCTCGATCTCAACGCCACCGGCATCGCGGGCGACCGCAACCCCACAGATCTCTACCTGGCACGCGTGCACTGGATGCCCGACGGCACCTTGCTGGCCGAGGTGGAAAACCGCGAGCAGACCGCGCTGCACCTGATTCGCTACGACGCTACTGGCAAGGCGACGAAGGTGCTCGAGGAGACCACCGACGTGTGGATCAACCTGCACGGAGGCTTCCGGGCGCTCGACGAGATGGCGGACGCCTCGCTCAACGGGGGGTTCCTTTGGATGTCGGAGCGCACCGGCTTTGCACATCTGTACGTGTATGGACCCGACGGCAAGGAGCTGCGCGCGCTGACCTCGGGCGAGTGGATGGTGGACGGCGTCGTCGGCGTGGACCCCGAAAAGGGCGAGGTCTATTTCACCGCGACCAAGGACGGCCCGACCGAGCGGCACCTGTACAAGGTCCCGCTCGCCGGCGGAGACATCACGCGCCTCACCCCAGAGGCCGGCATGCACGGGGTCGTGCTCAGTCCCACCTTCGATCGATTCGTCGACCTGTGGGACCGACTGGACACCACGCCGCGCATCGAGGTGCGTAGCACCGCCGACGGCGCCGTCGTCTCCTCGATCGCGCTGAAAGAGGACCCACGGGTCGAGGAACTCGGCCTGACGCCTCCCGAACTTGCCACGTTGAAGACGCGCGACGGCGTGCAGATGCACGCGGCGATCTACAAGCCCGAAGGCGAGGGTCCGTTCCCGACGATGATCAGCGTCTACGGCGGACCGCATGCGCAGCGCGTGCAGAACGACTGGAGCCTCACCGTCGACATGCGGGCGCAGTACCTGCGCAGCCTCGGCTACCTGGTGGTCAAGGTCGACAACCGCGGCTCCGCACGTCGCGGCCTCGCGTTCGAAGGCGCGATCAAGCACGACATGGGGAATCTCGAGGTCCAGGACCAGGTCGACGGCGTGAAGTGGCTCGCCGACCAAGGGCTGGCCGACCCGGCCCGCGTCGGCATCTACGGCTGGAGCTACGGCGGATACATGTCCGCAATGTCGCTCGCCCGCGCGCCGGAGACCTTCAAGGTCGCCGTGTCGGGCGCGCCGGTTTCGCACTGGGACGGCTACGACACCCACTACACCGAGCGCTACATGGGCCTGCCGCAGGCCAACGCGAAGGGCTATGAGGAGAGCGCAGTGATGGCGCACCTGGACGGGATGAAAGGCCACCTCATGCTGGTTCACGGGCTCATCGACGAGAATGTGCACTTCCGGCATACGGCCCGCATGATCAATGCGCTCATCGCGGCCAAGAAGGACTACGAACTGCTGCTCTTCCCCGATGAGCGCCACATGCCGCGGCGCAAGGACGACCTCGTCTACATGGAGTCGCGAATCCGCGATTTCATCGTCGCCAACCTCTGATGACCGACCCCCAGACCAACCTGCCTGCGCGGGTCCTCGACCACGAGGTCACCGCGCTGCTGTCCGAGACCAAACGGTCCGGACCGTGGATGCCCGGCGTGAACACGCTGGTCAAGGCCACGGTGGCGGAGGTTCATCTCGACTTTCGAGAGGCACGGCTGCCGGACGCCCATGAACTGTGCCTGGACGTCGAGGTGCTGATCGGCAGCGTCACGGTCATCGTGCCGCCGTCGTGGGTGGTGCTGCAGGAGGTCTCACTACTCGTGGGCAGCTTCGAGGAAGACGCGGAGCCCGTTGGTCCACGGCCCGAGCGGGTCCTGCGGATCATTGGGCGCGTACGCATCGGTTCGGTGGAGGTGCGCCGACGCCTGCCCGGAGAGAGCTGGTTCGGCGCGAAGCGTCGCCGCTGGAAGCTCCGGCGCAAGGCAACCCGCGCCCTGCCGCCGACGTCGTAGCACCCTCGCGCGACGCGAGATCTTCGAGCGCCGCCGTGTTCGTGCGTGAGGCATGCACGCCAGCCTCGATGGATGCTCGAGCGGCCGTAGCGGGGCGTTCGCGCGCGCCAGCGAAGCCGCCAGAATCCGCAGGGGCCGCCGCTTCTGCCGCCCGTCCTGCATTCGGTGCGACGTCGGGGGCTAATACGCCGGAGCACCTGAACCCACATGAACGCCCGTGTTGACCGGATCGTGGCCCCACGCCACCCTGCACCAACCCCGTGAAGTACGTCCTCAAGACGTCGAAGCCAAGCCGCCCGCTCTTCGACCCCGGCCGCGACCTGAACCCGCAGCAGCAGGCCGTCGTCGAAGCGCCCGCCAAGCCCGTCCTCGTGATCGCGGGTGCCGGCTCGGGCAAGACACGCACGCTGATCTACCGCGTCGCTCGGTTCGTGCAGCAAGGCTGCCCGCCCGACCGCATCCTGCTGTGCACGTTCACCAACCGGGCAGCCAAGGAGATGGTCTCTCGCGTCGAAGCCACGGTCGGCATCGACATGGCCTCGGCGAGCGCGGGCACCTTCCACCACATCGGGCACAAGATCCTCCGCCGCTACGGGGAACACGTCGGGCTCGGACTCGACTTCGGCATTCTCGATCCCGAAGACGCGCGCACGCTGATGGGCAGCGTCATCGCCGAGCAGGGACTCAAGGCGCTCAGCGCCCGCCGCTTCCCGCAGCCCAAGGTGCTCGCGGGGTTCATCGGACTTTCGGGCGCAACCCTCACTCCACTGACCGAGGTCATCACCGAACGTGCGCCGAAGCTGGTGCCGCAGCTGCCCGCGATCGAAGCGACCGCGGCCCGCTACGCGGAGCGTAAGCGGCAGAACAACCTCGTCGACTTCGACGACCTCCTGGTCCTGTGGCATCGGCTGCTCACCGACCCGGCTTGTGCAGAGGTGGCCGACGAGCTGCAGGGCGCCTACGACCACGTGCTCGTCGACGAGTACCAAGACGTCACCGCGCTGCAGGGCGCCTTGTGTGACCTGATGGCGGCTCGCTGCGGCAGCCTCACGGCCGTCGGCGACGACGCACAGTCGATCTACGGCTTTCGCGGCGCCGACTTCGAACAGATCGCCGGCTTTGCACATCGTCACCGGGGCGGTGAAGTTCTCAAGCTGACGATCAACTACCGCAGCACGCCGGAAATCCTCGAGCTGGCCAACCGCAGCATCACCAACAACCGGCGGCAGCACTTCAAGGAGCTCAGCTCGGTCAAGCAGCCGGGCATGGTGCCAGCGCTCATTCCCCTACGCGACGTTTACCAGCAGGCCGAGTTCGTTGCCCAGCGGGTGCTCGAGCTGCACCACGAGCAGCAGCTCCCGCTGCGCAAGATGGCGGTGCTCTATCGCAACCACGCGCACAGCCTCGAGCTGCAGGTCGAGCTCACGCGCCGGCAGATCCCCTACAGCATTCGCTCGGGGGTGAAGTTCTTCGAGCAAGCCCACATCAAGGACGTGGTCGCCTATCTGCGGGCCCGCGAGAACCCGCGGGACGAGCTGGCCTGGCTGCGGTTGCTCAAGCAGTGGCCGGGCGTTGGCGTGCAAACCGCGGAGCAGCTCGCGGTTCGCCTGGCCGGCAACGACCCAAAAACCGACGCGACGCTCTCCCCCACCGACAT
>CAYSPB010000225.1:7081-12355 GCA_964432695.1 uncultured Nannocystaceae bacterium | reverse complement strand
GTCGTCAGGCCTGCCCGTTTGCCCGCGTCGCGTTCGGCCTGTTTGAGCCACGTGTAGAGCGTCTGCGGGGAGCAGCCCAGCTTCTTAGCAACCGACTCGACGGCTGCCCACCGCGAGTCGTGTCCGTCCATCGCCTCCATCGCGAGTCGCACGCCGCGTTCACGAAATTCCTTGGAGTACCTGCCCATGTCTCGGAGTTTCTCTCTTTCTGAAGCCTCCGAGAAACCCGGGGCGGTTCAGAGCATCGACTAGGCTCGGGGCGCAGGCGTCGGGCTCCCTGAACCCCGCGTTCTGAGTCGGAGCGAACCGTTGCGGCGGTCTCGTGACAAGCGCCGCTGATTCGGTCGAGGCTTACTGGCCCGCAGGTGAGCCGCTCGAGTCGGACCCGCGCCGCTCCGCGCCTTCACAGCTCTCCTCAGAGCATCTCCGCTGTGAAAGACGGACTCGGTGAAAGTGCGCGAAGCCGACGACCCTGCCTTGACGCTCCCACGACCGCTGCTACACCTCACCGCACTACGCCACCTGAGCGGGTGAGGGCTCGCTGGGGCGTAGGCGCGTCGCACAACGCGGTGCGTACACCCTGCGCGACCTGGTCGTTGCGCCTTTGCCGAAGCGGGTTCCCGGTGTCTCCTCCACCGGCCGCAAGTGCGGTGTTCCCTTCGGGGGCCCTCCTGGGGGCGATGCCCGCCCGTCCATTCACGAGGTCCACATGCAATCCAATCCCAATCAAGACAACGCCAGCATCCTCACGGATGCTGGCTGATGAACCTCGGAGAGGGGCGCGATGGCGGTCCTCTCCGAGACCTTGGTTCAGGCTCGCCGGCGCTAAAACCGGAGCTGGGCGGTGACGCCGGTGTAGTCCAGCGAGAGCTGGGGGGTGACGTGGAACTCGAGCTTGGCGGCGGTGTCGCCTTGACGCTTTTCGAGGGCAGCCCGCTCGCGTTTGTAGACGACGCCGTAGGCGAGCAGGCCTCCGCCCGCGGCGACGGCAGAGGAGGTCAGCTGGTGCATGCCGTAGAGCAGGACGTTGCGGTCGGCGTAGCAGCTGAAGAAGTCGTCGACTTGGGTCTCGAGGCCGTCGAGGCAGTTCAGGGCGATGCCCTTGTTGGGGTCGATCGACCGAATGCGAACGACGGCGACGACGAGGCGGCCGATGGCGCCGGCACCGAGCAAGGCGGCACCGGTTCCGATGAACACCCCCGGCTTGCGCTGCACGTCGCCGTTCTTGACGGAGCGCGCGGCGTCGTACTTTGCGCGGAGCATGCCTGCCGCGGGTGCAAGGCCCCAGTTGGCGGCGTTGGGCAGCGCCTGCAAGCTCCACAGTGCAGCGTTGCCGAGCCGGCCCGAGACGAAGCAGTCGGCGACGGCTTCGGTGACGTCGCTGAGGGTGTCTTCGGACACGGTGGTGACGTCGACGTCGTCCGCGACGCACAGCCGCTTGATTCGCGCCATGCGCCAGCCCATGACGCCCAGGCCGATCGCGCCCAGGCCACCCGCGGTGGCCATGAGGCCGATGCCCTGCTTTTTCGGGATCTCGATCTCTTGTGGTGTGACGGGCTCGCTCGGCTGGACCGGATAGGTCGCTTCGAGGGGCGCGGCCGGTTCCGCGACGTCCGGGGCTGGCTCTTCGGCGGGTGCGGTCGGCACGTCGGGGACCTCGGGGGCCGCCGGTTCCGCATCGTCCGCCTCGCCCCAGCTGGGGTCCGCCTCCGGCTGGCCGAGCTGGAGCGACGCCGCGACGGCGGGCGCCGTGGGAGGCGTCCAGGCGAACAGCAGGGCGGCGGTGACGATGGCGGTGGGCACGAAGCCAGCCTAGGGGGCACCGCAACCGACACGCAATGTCCAACGCGGGCCACGCAGGTCGGTGGTGCGACCCGACACAGCGCCAGGACCATTCCAGGGGTCGCCGCTGCATCGATTGGTTCGTCCCTTCGTCGAAGCGGGGTTGGGGCGGCTGGTACTCTGCGCGGACATGCGCCGTCACATCGGATTCGCTGTTCTGAGCGTGGTGTTTTGCAACACCGTGGGGTGTACGGACCGCGCCATCCTCGACGACGGCCTGCGCGAGGATGATGAGGAAGACCCCGTCGTACCGGAGCCACGCGATGACGATGACCCTGGACCGGACGATGACGATGGGACCGAGCCGCCCGATGACGACGGGCCACTGCCGCCCGATGACGACGACGAGCCCTTGCCTCCATCGGACTGCATCGACCACGAGCTGACGTCGTCGCTCCCGCTGACCTTCTCTGCGTCGATCGACGACGGCCCCAGTCGCTTCCAGCCGTCCTGTGTAGGGGCGGAAAACGCAGAGGCGACGCACGCATTCACCGCTCCCGCGGCGGGCACGTATCTCTTCGACACCGCTGAGTCGAACTTCGACACGGTTCTGTACGCACTCGGCCCCGAGTGCGCGGTGCCCGAACTCGCCTGCAACGATGATGTCGACGGAACGGTCTTCTCTCAGATCGCGGTTGGCATGGGCGCGGGCGAGACGATCACGGTCGTCGTCGACGGCTTTGGTGAAGTGGGCTCGTACCAGCTACGCGTCCAGCAGGGCGCTGAATGCCCCCAGTTCACGCTGCCACCCGATCCGGAGGTCATCGAGGCGGGCGTGCTCGACGACAGCTTCACAAACTCGGTGTCGCCGTCGTGCGGCGGCGGGGGCGGTGGACCCGATGTCGTGTACAGCTGGACAGCGCCGTTTTCGGCCTTCTACCTGTTCTCGACCCAAGGTTCCGACTTCGACACGGTTCTCTCGCTGTATGCACCGGGCTGCAGCACGGAACTCGACTGCAACGATGACAACGCCGACTTCACCTCGGAGCTGGGACGAGAGGTTGCAGAAGGCGAGGAGATCCTCATCGCGGTCGACTCGTTCGCCCAGCAGGCGGGCTTTTATCAGCTCACGATCCTGCCGCTCTAGCCGGGGGCCGGCGAGACCGTACGTCAGCCGGGGCGATAGCGGTTGTTGACGCCGAGTCCAGCGGGGACGAGCTGATCGGTGAATCGCTCGTGCTCGCCTCCGGTGAGCACGCGCAGCAGGCCGGCGTCGTCGGTGGGCTCGTAGGCGCCGACCATGTCTCGCGCGGTCTGGATGAGCTCCAGAGCGCGGGCCTGGTCGCGCCCCGAGAGGTATTGGGCGCGGCCGAGCAGGAGGCTGACTTCGGCGATGTTGAGCTCGTCCTCTTCTTCGTGGTCGCGGAGTTCGTAGGCGCGCTCGAGGAATGGCAATGCCTGCGCGGGGTCGCCGGTCTCGAGCAGCGTCCGGCCCAACCCGGTGAGGGCGTAGCCCAGGTGCGGATGCTCTTCGCCGAGGGCGGTCTCCCACACGCCTTTGGCCAGCGCGTAGTGCTCGCGGGCGGACTCGGCCTGCCCGGTTGCCCACAACGAGTTGGCGAGGTTGAGATGCGCAAAGCCCAGGTCGGTATGACCGGGTGGCAGGGCTTTCGTCCAAACGTCGAGCCCGATGCGCAGGTGGGGGAGGGCTTCGGTGTGGCGGCGCTGGTCCGCGAGCGCCAGGCCCAGGTTCACGCGGGCGTAGCCGACGTCGCGGTTGACCGGACCGAGCGTGGTCTCGAGGATTGCGACCGAGCGCGCGTGCAGCTTGGCCGCGAGCTCGAACTCTTCTTTGGCGCGTCGAAGCAGCCCGAGCTGGTCGAGGCAGCGCGCGAGGTCGACGGCGTCGGTGACGTCGCGCAACGCTTCGGCTTCGAGCGTGGGCTGCTCGATGGGCTCGGGCAGGTCAGCGATCGCAACGACGCCCTCGGGGTCGAGCAGCATGCGTGCGCGGACGAGCGTGCCCTCGACGGCCTCGAGCCGCGCATAGCCCTGCATCGAGGACGCGAGCCGGAGCAGCGCGCGGGCCACCTCGGGGTGGGACGCACCCAGGACCTGTTCGCGGATCGACAGGGCCGACTTGTGGTGCTCGGCGGCCCGGGCGTATCGACCGGCGCCCTCGAGGGCTGCACCGATCCACGCGTGCGTGTCGGCGAGGCGCACGTCGGAGGCGGGAAGCTGTTCGGACTGAATCTGCAGCGCACGCTCGAACTGGGCCAGCGCGCTTTCATAGGAGCCCTGCGCGAGTGCGGTGGAGCCCAGCCCGGTGAGCAGCTTGGCGCGCGCCAGCGGGTCGTCGCCGGCGCGGGCGATGGCGGCCTGGGCACCCAGCGAGACGCGCTGCCCTTCGTCGTAGAGGCCTTGGCGGAGCGCGACGATGTCCATCGTCAGAATCCACGCTGCGGCTTCCACGTCGGTTCGCCCCGACTCGGCCGCGAGCAGGATCGCGTCGCGAAGCTCGTCCTCTGCATGACTCGCGTCGCCGCGCAGCAGTCGGGCTTGGGCAGAGAGCAGCAGTGCTTCGGCCTGCAGGCGCGGCGCGTCGGCTGAGGTCGCGCGGGCTTCGGCACGGGCGAGCGCATCCTCGGCGGCCTCGGCCCAGCCCAAGCCCACCTTCATGCGGCCGTCGGCCAAGACGTCGTGCACGTCGTCGAGCTCGGCGAGGCGGGAGTCGTCGGCGCGCAGCCGTTCATCGGCCGGATCGTTGCGCCGCAGCGTCGTGCACTGCGCCGGCGGGGGCAGGGTTTGCACCGCCTCCACGCCCCGCGCGACCGAACGCTCGGTGCCGGCGCCGGACTCGACCAGCGTGAGCAGCCGGTCCAGGTCGTTGCGTGCATCGTCCAGGCACAGCAGGCCCGGGTCGTCGAAGGCGGGGCGGCGCCGCTGCCGGGCGAGTGCATCGGCCGTACACCGCACGTCGTACACCGAAGCCCACGCGTCGGCGTAGCGGTCCAGGCTACGGGACATCGAGGCCCAGGTCGCGGTGGCGTACGTTTCGGGCAGGGCCTCGAAGCGCTTACCCAGCGCCTGCTTACGCGCCGGGGACCACACCTCGTGGATGGCGGTCGCCGAGGTCTTGCAGGCCTCTACGCGGTTGGACCGCGTGCTGATGTATCCGATCGTGATGATGCCCGCGAGGCCCACGGCGATGCCCGCGACGAGCCAAGGGCGCTTGGCCTGCGGTGGGTCGCGCTGCAGCTCGGCCAGGAGCGCGTCCACCGACGGGTGCCGGTCTTCGGGGTCGACCGACAGGCCCCGCAGCACCACGTTGCGCAGCCAGCTCGGAATCTTGTTGTCGCGCGGCGCGGACCGGATGTGTCCGTCGAGCACGTTGATCGCGAGCGAGGCCATGCTTGCGCCTTCGAACGGGCGCTCCCGGTAGAGCCCTTCATACAGCGCGACGCAGAAGCTGAACTGGTCCGCGTGCGGCCC
>CAYSPB010000225.1:6842-7071 GCA_964432695.1 uncultured Nannocystaceae bacterium | reverse complement strand
ATCGATTCGCCACGATGCTGCTCGGGCGACATGTACGCAGGCGTCCCCAGCATGGCGCCCGTCCGCGTGAGGCTGAGGTCTCGCGTCTCGACGGACGACGTGGAAGCCGAGGTCGCGACCTCTTCGGGGCGAACCTCCTGCAGGCGCTTGGCGATCGGGCCGGTGTGCGGGGCAGCCTGCCGCGCGAGGCCGAAGTCCATCACGAGCACGCGGCCGTCGTTGCCGATGA
>CAYSPB010000225.1:0-6832 GCA_964432695.1 uncultured Nannocystaceae bacterium | reverse complement strand
CGTTGTCGGGCTTGAAGTCCCGGTGCACGAGTCCGGCCGCGTGAGCTGCCGCGAGACCTCGGCCGGCGCTGACGAAGGCGTCGACGATCTCGGGCCAGCGCCGCTCGCTGTCGAACCAGTCCCGCAAGGTGGCGCCTTCGATGAACTCCATCGCCACGAAGACGCGGTCGTCGAACGTGCCGACGTCGTGCACCGTGATGACGTTGGGATGCGAGAGCTTGGCCATCGCCTGCGCCTCGCGGAGCAGACGTGCGCGGCCGCCCGAATCCACGGTGGAGCTGCCGTTGGCGTGCATCACCTTCAGCGCGACGCGTCGGTCGAGCTGCGGATCGAAGGCGGCGTACACGACTCCCATGCCGCCGGCACCGATGCGGTCGAGCACGGTGTATCGGCCAACGTGCGCACCTCGAGAGAGGGGCTCCTCCTCGCTTCGGCCTGCACCGTGGTGGCCATCCTCGGCCGTATCCCCCGGCAGCGTGGAGTAGAGACCGTCGGCCATCGACCCCGCCGAGGGCGCTTCATCGCGCTCGCGCATGTGTACCCGAGGAGCATGCCGCAGCGTTGAAGCACGCACAACGGCTGGAGACCTGGAGGCAATGCCGCGGTGTGGCCGCTCGCACCGCACTGGCGACCGGTCGACTGCGACCCCGAGCAGGTGGGCGAGGTGTGGCCGTGTGGGGCCGGGACAATTGGGTCGCACCGAGGCAAGCTCAGGGCGTCGGTGCTGCCCCAACGCTCCTTGCTGCGAAGCACGTTGCTCGCCTTGCTCGCCCCACGGCGCCTGGTGCCCATCCTGGGCATCGCCGTGCCGTTGGTCCTGGCGCAAGGGCACTACTCGTACGAACCCCTGGCCGCGCCCTTGGGCGTGATCATGTGCACCACGTTTTTCCTGCTGGCGCCGGTCTCGTGGCGGGCCTTGTTCCAGGGCGAAACATCCACCCGCCGTACCTTTGCGGAGCCGTTTGGGCGCCTGGTCGTCTACGGGGTCGCGGGTGCGGGCACGGTGTGGATCGTCGGCGCGCTGATCCCTGGGGTGTTCGGGCTGCGACCCACGCTGATGACGTCGGATGTGAGCCTTTTGGTGTCGATCGCGCTGTTCCTGGTTGGTGGCTACGGGCTGGGCCGCGACATCGATATGGAAGAGAGCCTGCATGCAGAGCGCAAGCGGGCCGACGACATGACGGTCGCTGCGGAGCGAGCGCAGCTGCTGGCGCTGCGGAACCACCTCGACCCTCATTTCCTATTCAACACGCTCAATGCCATTGCCGAGTGGTGCCGCGACGACGGTGAGGTCGCCGAGCGCGCGACGCTGCAGCTCTCCGAGATGCTGCGCACGATCATGGAGGGCACCAAGCTGCCCGCATGGCCGCTGCAGCGCGAGCTCGAACTCGTCGAGACCCTGTTCGCCCTGTACCGCGTCCGTGATCCGAACCGGTTCGTGCTTCGGCGTGAACTTTCCTCCCCCCTTCCGAGCGTCGAAGTTCCGCCGATGTTGTTGCTCCCGCTCGTCGAGAACGCGATCAAGCATGGACCCGCGGCCTCGCATGCGGGTCCCGTGATCGTGCGCGTTCGCCACGACGAGCGCGGCATCGACGTGGAGGTGGAGAACCCCGGTGCCTTCAAGGGGCGGAGACCAGGTGGCGAAGGTCTCACCCTGGTCGAGAAGCGCCTCGAACACGCCTATGGCGAGGACGCTCGGTTCTCGATCGAAGCCGTTGGCGACCAAACTCTTGCTTGCATTCACCTGCCGTCTTTCGCGCCATGACCCGTACGCTTCGCATTGCCCTCGCCGACGACGAGATGACCGCCCGCCGCCGCATGACCCGGCTTCTCGAGGCGATCCCCGACGTAGAGGTCGTCGGCGTTCACGAAGGCGCAGAGGCGCTGCTCGACCAGCTTCGAGACGACGCCGTCGACGTGTTGGTGCTCGACGTACAAATGCCCGGGCTCTCGGGGATCGAGGCGCACGCGCTGCTCGGCACCGAGGCGCCGTACGTCATCTTTGCCACCGCGCATCCTCAGCACGCGGTGGAAGCGTTCGAGCTAGGTGCGGTCGACTACGTGCTCAAGCCGATCGAAGCGTCCCGCCTGGGCAAGGCGATCGAGCGCGCGCGTGCCCATGCGCAGCGAGGCGTCGAAGTCTCCACCGCCGACGATCCGTACGACCGGATCCCGGTCGTGACGCGCGAGGGAATCGTGCTGCTCGATCCACCTTCGATTTCGCACGCGGTGTTCGACGGGACGCTCGTCACGGTGCACACGACCGAAGGCGACGCGCACCTCGCCGACGTCACGCTCGCCGACCTGCACGCGCGCCTGACCGATCCTCGCTTCGACCGCGTGCATCGACGCGTACTGCTGAACCTGCGCGAGGTGAACGTGCTGCGTCCCACGACCAGCGGCGGCTTCGTTGCGGTCACGCGTGCCGGCGCCGAAGTGCCGATCTCGAGGCAGTCGGCACGGCGCATGCGCAAGGCGCTGGGACTGAGCAAAGGCTGCTAGACGATCAGCTCGCCGGAGACCGCGGTATTGGCTGGCTGCTGCGGGACGGCGATCTCGGCGATCTGCGAACGCGGCACGATCGACAGCGGCGGAGGGGGAGGCGTGCCCGGCAGCATCGTCACCTCGGCGCCGCCGACGTCCATTCGACTCGTGGTCGCGGCGCCAAAGCCCAGGTCGATGAGCTCGCGATGCCAGACCGCGTCGTTGCGGATCCAACCTTGGGCGCGGGTCAGCGCAGCTTCGATCGCCTCGCTCGCGTTGGCGTCGCCCAAGGCGGAGCGCACCCAAATGAACCGCTCGAGCGCCGCGAGAGCCTGCACGCGGTCGCCGACGCCGGCATGAATGCGTGCGAGCTGCAGCAGGGTGTCCGGATTGCCGGGTTCGCGTTTTTGCAGCGCGAGCAGGTGGGGAAGCGCGCGGGGACCTTCACCGCGGCCGAGGTGTACGTGCGCGAGGGTCCGCAGCGCGAACAGGTTGCGAGGGAATCGTTCGAGCAGAGTCTGCGCCATCTCCAGCAGCGCCCGCGTCCGGCCCTGCCGACGTAGCACCGTCGCGGCGGCTTGCAGCCGGTCCTCCGCCAGCTGGCGCTCGCCGCGTCGAATGTCGATGTCGACCAGCTGCCGCAGCGTGGGGAGGTCGGTGGGGTCCACGTCGACCGCGAGTTCGAGCAGCGCGAGCCCGCTGTCTCGTCGGCCCTGCACGCGGTGTAGATGGGCGAGCGCGCAGAGCGAGGCTTGAGACGCAGTCCCGAGCGCATGGGCCCAGGTGCACGCCCGCGCGGCCGTCACCTCGAGGGGTGCAACCTTCGCGGATTGTTCGAACAGCGCGAGCGCGCGCCGCTTCTGCCCCTTGCGCGCATAGATCTCCGCCGCATGCAGGTACGTGCGCGCGGCTTGGACCGGCTGTTCGGAGCGGCTGTAGTGCAGGGCAAGCCGAAGCGCGACCTCGAGGTCTTCGGGACGCCGGTCGAGCACCGCTTGCAGCGCTCGTGCCGCGGCCCCGTGATCTCCGACTCGCGCGTGTTCGCGGGCCCGCAGTCGCAACCGACACGTCGCAAACACCAGGCCCTTCGCTGTCTCGCCGTTACGCATGGATTCTCTCTCCCACACGTAGGACACCACCCGAGTCGAACCTTCCCGGGCCGACACCGAGAAAAGTGCGATTTTTTCCGGGGGAACCGGCTCAGAAGCTCGAGCCGGGCTGGGTCAGGAAAACCCGCTCTTCCTCGCTCGAAGTGCGACCAAGAACTTCATTGCGGTGCGGGTATCGGCCGAAGCGATCGATGATCGCTTTGTGCCGGTGGGCGTAGTCGAGGTTGGAGTCGAACACGCCCGGTTCGTCGGCGGGGGCACGACCACGCAGCGCAGCAAACTCGACGATCGCCTGCTCTTGACGCGCGAGCACCTCGCTATGCATCAGCGGCATGAGGACGAACAACTGCTCGAAGGGGCCGAGAACCTCGAGGTCGCCGCGCTCGAGGGCGACGTCGGTGGCTGCGATCGCAGCGCCGTCGCTCGCAAAGGCCTCGGGTCGATTGCGATGCAGGTTCCGGGAAAACTGATCCAGCACGATGATCCGGGCAAGGCATCCGCGAGGCGTGTCGAGCCACTCTGCGTGCGCGCCGGAGGCCATCGCCGCGTGCAGCTCCCCGAACCGATCTCGGATGCTCGCGTCGTGCTCGTCGGATTTGATCCACCACGTCTTGCGCTGCTCGGGCGGCGGTGACGCGCCTTCCGTGTTGCCGAACCAGAACTCGAGCACGTCGTCTGCGGTGGCCATCCGCTGCAGAATAGCCGCGGGCGGCGCGGAGGTGACGCTCCGGTGAACCCGTGTGTTCGATCACCCGGTGTCATGCGGTCGCGGGCTTTTGCTCACGGCGTGCGGCGAGCGCAGTCCGGAGTTGCGGCGCCGAATGATGTACAGAGCGCCCGGACCCGTTCCATGAGCCAGACCAGGACCAACGTTCGCAACCTCGCCATCGTCGCCCACGTCGACCACGGCAAGACCACGCTCGTCGATGCGCTTCTCGACATTGCCGGGGCGTTCGGTCGCGGCGAGGGCGAGCAAGAGCGTGCGCTCGACAGCGGCGACCTCGAGCGGGAGCGGGGCATCACGATCACCGCCAAGCCGACGGCCCTCGAGTATGAGGGCACCCGCATCAACCTCGTCGACACGCCCGGACACGCCGACTTCGGAGGTGAGGTCGAGCGCGTGCTGAACATGGTCGACGCGGTGCTGCTGATCGTCGACGCGGTCGAGGGGCCGATGCCTCAGACGCGCTTCGTCACTGAGAAGGCCATCGCCCGCGGCCTGCCGGTCATCCTCGTGGTCAACAAGATCGATCGCGACATGGCCGAGCCTGACAAAGCCGTCGACGGAGCGTTCGACCTGCTGGTGGCGCTCGATGCCAGCGAAGAGCAGCTCGACTTCCCGGTGGTCTACACCAGCGCCCGTGATCGCTTCGCCAAGCGTGAGGTCGAGGACGAGCCCGGCAGCATGTCGATCGTGCTCGATGCGATCGTCGAGCACGCACCGCCGCCGGCTGTCGACGTCGACGCACCCGCGGCGATGTGGGTCTCCACGCTCCACTACGACAACTTCCTGGGCTTCCTCGCGATCGGCCGCGTGAAGAAGGGCTCGATGAAGGTGGGCGACCGCCTCGCACTCGTCCGCCCGGCCGCCGAAGATGGGGGCGAGGCGAGCTGCGAAGAGGTTTTCCGCGTCAGCAAGGTTCTGGGCTTCCAGGGCGTCACCCGCTTCGAGCTCGACAATGCCGTCGCAGGCGACATCGTCGCGGTGGCGGGTATGGGCTCGCTCAAGGTCGGCGATACCCTCACGACCGAGTCCGTCGAGACCCGCACCGTGTTCCCGCGGCTCGAGGTCGACCCGCCGACGATCAGCATGCGCTTCAAGGCCAACGACAGCCCGTTCGCGGGCAAAGAGGGCCAGTTCGTCACCTCGCGCAAGATCAAGGAGCGGCTCGACCGCGAGGCGATGAGCAACGTCGCCCTCAAGATCGAGCCGACCGAGTCGCCCGAGGAGTTCGATGTGCACGGTCGCGGTGAGTTGCACTTGTCGGTGCTGATCGAGACGATGCGCCGCGAAGGCTACGAGCTGTGCGTGTCGCGTCCGCGCGTGCTCACCCGCGAGAACGCCGACGGCAAGATGGAGGAGCCGTACGAGCGGGTGATGGTGCAGTGCGACACCGACTACTCGGGCTCGATCATCGAGCGAATCAGCCGCAACGGTGAGCTGGTTGCGATGGCGGAGGACGGCCCCGGCCGGACGCGGATGGAGTTCCGCGCACCGACGCGCTCGCTCATCGGGTACCGCTCTCAGTTCCTCACCGACACCCGCGGCACGGGCGTGATCAGCTCGGTCTTCGACAGCTACGGCCCCCACCAGGGTTCGATGAAGACCCGTCCGCACGGCGTGATGGTCGTGATGGAGGTCGGCGAGACCATCACGTACTCGCTGCACCGCCTCCAGGACCGCGGTGAGCTCTTCGTCGGCCCGCAGACCCAGGTCTACGGTGGGATGATCCTCGGCACGCACAACCGGGACAACGACATCGTCGTGAACCCGTGCATCACCAAGAAGCTGACCAACGTCCGGTCGGCGGGTGCCGACGAGAAGCTGTTCCTGACGCCGCCGCGCGACCTCAGCCTCGAGCAGGCGATCGCCTTCATCGAAGACGACGAACTGCTGGAGATCACGCCAAAGAACCTCCGGCTGCGCAAGCGGTTCCTCGACCACAACGTCCGCAAGCAGCACGAAAAGCGTGAGAAGACCGCCTGATTCGGTCTTGGCGTGACGGGTCCGCCTTTTGGCGGCTCCCGTCCGCTTTGCGTCGTTGCGACTCCCGGCGTGGTGCTCAAAGATCGAAGCACCCACGCAAGGGGGTCGCACGCACATGAAGAGTACCCGTCGAGGTTTCCTGCGCGGCACGGTGGTGGGCGCCACTGCGCTGAGCACCGGCTGTTCCGATCGGTTGCGCACCGAGGTCAGCGAGGCGCCGACCGAGGCGCCACCGGCCGAGGAACGCGTTCGCGTTCAGACCGACGTCAACGGCACGTCGCGAACGCTGGACGTCGAGCCCGATCAGTCGGCGCTGCACGCCGTTCGCGATCAGCTGGGCCTGACCGGCTGCAAACATGGATGCGGGCACGGAGCCTGTGGCGCCTGCACGATGCAGGTCGACGGCACGCCGGTCGCGACGTGTCTGCTGCCGGCGACGTCGCTGCAAGGTCGCCGCGTCACCACGGTCGAAGGCATCGCCGGCGGCGGGGCCCTCACGGCGGTGCAGCGCGCGTTCATGGCTGAAGACGGA
>CAYSPB010000224.1:0-12386 GCA_964432695.1 uncultured Nannocystaceae bacterium | reverse complement strand
ATTCGTCTCCCCCGTTCCCCGCGCCGTCCCCTGCTGCTCCTCGCGGCCGGCCTCGGCGTGCTGTGCCCGGCGCTCGCCGACGCTGCACCCCCTGCGGGCGGCGACTTTCAGATCCAGTACTGGACCACCGATGAGGAAGGTCGGCGCGGCCGCGTGATGACGCAGAACGACCTGCGCGGCTACGTCAACAAGGCCCGCTGCGAATGCGGTCAGGCGGTCTCCACCCGGGTTCGCATTTCGAGTCCCGAGACGCTCGACCCGGTCCAGATCCGGACCTTCATCGGCAACAACTGCGACACGGGTCAGCTCGGCAACAACGTCCAAGCCCGCCCCTGCGCGCTTGTGATCGACGACTTCACCAACGCGTACACCAAGAACATCGACTTCGAGTTCAACCCGATCTGGCTGGCCACGGGGGTGTCGCGCGAGAGCGAAAGCCAAGCCATCAATACCGCGATCGCCGCGAACGAGTGCGGCACCCAGCAGGGCGACGGCGGCGTATGGATCTGCGTCGAGAACAGCGAGCAGACCGACTGCCAGCCGGAGGAGTTCGTCGTCACCGGCCCGCAGACGTTCGTCAAAGACGCCGACAGCGGCACCGCGCTGTCGCTCACCTACGACTTCAACCCGCCGAACGTGTCGGCCAGCAACTTCCGCGCCTCCGGTGGAGACGGGGCCGTGGTGGTCAGCTGGGACAACGCGACCTCGGCCGACGTCCAGGGCTTTCGAGCGCTGTGCGCCAACCTCGACGGCAGCCCAATCCCGAGCAAGGGCTTCGAACTCGAGGACGTCACCGCGATCAACAACGGCACCATCTACTACACGGCGGACAACCTCTGCCCCGATGGCCCGTTCGACCAGGTCGACGTGAACGAGGACCCCGACGAAGTCCTGCCGACCGAAGATGGGGACAGCGACGGCAACACGACCGCTGGAGACGGCGACGGCGACGGCGACGGCGACGGCACGTCGACCGGTGCTGCGGCCGAGTTCGGCGCCGCGCCCGAAGTAGCCCACGGCGGCATGGTCGATGGCTGCTGCGTCGCAGGCTCGACGTGCGACGACATTGCCTGCAAGGCCAGCGTGATCGCCGAGCTCGGTGACTGCGACACCGAATGGACCGAGCAGTGCGCCTCGCTTGCGCTGGATTACTGCCAGGTGTGCGGAGGCGAAGGCAGCTGCTGCGCCGAAAACGAAACGCCCGGCTGCTTCGACGAGGAGTGTGCGCTGTCGGTCTGCGCGAGCGAAGCGAACCTGTCGTGCTGCCAGAGCAACTGGTCGGCCGAATGCGCCAACCTGGCCAAGGAGAGCTGCACCGTCTGCGAAGGTGGCACCAGCGGTGGTGGCGGCAGCTCGGCGACCGATGCCAGCGCCACGAGCGGCATGTCGACCAGCAGCAGCTCCGGATCGGGCACCGGCTCGGGCACCGACACCGACACGGGCGGCGCCGACACCGACGGGCTCGACACCTCAGGCATCGAGTCCTTGGACTGGGACTACGTATGCTCCGGCTACATTGCGCCCAACGCGAGCACCGTCCGCATCGACGGGCTCGCCAACGACCAGGAGTATCAGGTGATGATCGTGGCCTTCGACTTTGCCGGCAACCCGGTTGCCGCCTCGGAGGTCTTCACCGCCACCCCCCGGGAAACGACCGACCTCTGGGAGCAGTGTGATGCTCAAGGCGAGATTTGCGGCACCGGCGGCTTCTGTAGCTGCAGCCAAGACCCCACCGACCGGGGTGAGGGCTGGCTGCTCGTTGCGGGTCTCTTCGGGCTCGTCGCCCGCCGCCGCCGTGGAGGTGCTGCGTGAGCGCGACGCTCGTGATCGCCGCGGCAATTGCCGCCACGCAGCCCGACGGCACGGCTGTGCCTGCCCCGCCACCCGCGGAGGCGGCTTCGCCGCAAACGTCCGCCGAGACGGCGCCAGCGCCGAATCCGGCCTCCGCCCAACCATCCGACGAAGCGATTGCTCGGCAGAACACGGTGAAGTTCGGCGAACGGAAGACCGACCGCTTTGGGCGGCCCGGTTCGCCGCAACGCTTCGCCCTCGAGATCAAGGCGGGACCGTACCTACCGGACGTGGACCGCAAGTACGAAGGTGAAGGTTTCGGCCCGTACGCGACTCTCTTTGGCGAAACCGACGGCGCGGGCGTGGTCAACGACGAGCCGCGCAACTCGGTCATGCCGGCGATCGCATTCGATTGGCAGTTCTTCTACGTCGGCGGGCCGTTGGGCATCGGACCGCAGGTCGGTTTTTTTCTCGACCGGGCCGACGCCATTCTCACGAATCCGACCGAAGACGACGACTCGATTCGCAGCGAAGCAGACCGCGTCTCGTTCACCGTGATCCCACTGTCGGCGATGCTCAGCTATCGGTTCGAGCTGCTCGCCGACCGCTTTCGCGTTCCGCTCGTGCCGTACGCCAAGGCGGGTCTCTCCTACGGTCTATGGTGGACCCGCGATGGCCGCGGCAACATCGCCCGCGACGACGAGGGCGACCGAGGCATCGGCGGCGTGTTCGGTTTTCAGCTCAACGGCGGCCTGATGCTGCAGCTGGACTTCATCGAGCGCGGCACCGCCAAGAAGCTCGACCAGACCACAGGCATCAACCACACGTACATCTTCGGGGAGTTCCAGCTCTCCCGGCTGGACAACTTCGGCATCGGCAACTCGATCAGCGTCGGCGACGCGACCTGGTTCGCCGGCCTGGCGATCGAGTTTTAGCCACACTGGGACGAACTCGGCTCGAGCAGGCCTCTCGGACCCGCTGCGCGGGGCGCCGACTACAGGCCGCGTGCGAGGCCGGGCAGCGATGAAGCAGGCCGAGGGCGCGCCGCACCTTGAAGCCCGTTCGCGGTATCGCTGGGCCCGGGACTCGAGGGCCTCCGAGCGCAGCGACGCATGGCGCGAGGCCGCCGCGCGGCGCACCGGAGCAACGGCGCGCGTCGAGGCGCCGCACGAAGTGGCGGTTCTCTCAGCTCGAGGCTTCGGTGATCTTGCTGAGCATCGCCATCTCGATCTGACGACGCTGCATCGACACGCCGGTGACCTCGACGACGAGGCGGTCGCCGACGGCGAGGGTGCGGCCGCTCTTGACCCCCGTCATCGCGGCGCCCATTTCGTCGACCTCGAACTTCTCTCGGAACTCGCGCTCGACCTGGGAGCGGCGGACCATGCCGTCGACCGCCGGTGCGTCGAGCGTGACGTACAGCCCGCCTTGCGACATGCCGCTGACGGACCCCTCGAAGCGGTCCCCGATCCGGTCGCGCATGAAGGCAGCACACAGCAGCGCCTTGGCGTCGCGCTCGGCCTGCGTCACCCCGCGCTCCTTCTCGCTCGCCTGCTCGGCCTGGGCAGAGCTGTCGCGCATGACCGGCATCCGCGGCACTGGCTCCGGGCCTGCGTGACCGCCGATCTGCCGGAGGTACGCCTTGAGCACCCGGTGGCTGATGAGGTCCGGGTAGCGGCGAATCGGGCTGGTGAAGTGAACGTAGGCGTCGCTCGCGAGGGCGAAGTGCCCGAGGTTGTGCGTCGAGTATTCCGCCTGGGCCAGCGTACGCAGCAGCAGCGAGTTCAACGGTGCGCGACGCTCGTGCCCCTCGATGCGCTCCAGCAGCTTGGCAAACCCCTTGAAGGAGCGAAGTGCTTCTGGCTCGACGTCGACGCCCAGCAGCCCCGCAACCTGGGTGAATCGCTCGATACGGGCTTCGTCGGGACGGTCGTGCACGCGATACACGACCGGCAAGCGGTGTTTCACCGCCAGGCGCCCGACGCCTTCGTTGGCTGCGACCATCAACTCCTCGATGAGGTTGTATGCCCGCTTCATCTCCTCATCTTGCCGGGACTGCACGACGTCGCGGACGCGCTCGCGGTCGTCCTCGTCGAGGATGACCTTGGTTTCGGGAAGGTGAAGCTCGACCGCACCGCGGCGAAGCCGAGCGGACCGAAGCCGATCGGATGCCGCGCGCAGCAGGGTCACACGCTCTCCAACCTCGTCGGCGAGCAGACGCTCACCGCTGAGGTGCCCCGCCACCTGGTTGTAGGTCAGGCGCGCCTTTGACTTGATCACCGCGGCGGCCACCTCAGCTTCGCCCATGCGTCCGCTGGGCTCGAGGTCGAACGACACCACCATCGCGCATCGCTCTTTCTTGGGCACCAGCGAGCAGATCCCGGCGCGCAACGGCATGGGCAGCATCGGAATGACGCGCGCTGGCAGGTAGCAGCTGAAGTACCGATTGCGCGCCTCGACGTCGAAGATGTCTCCCTCGTGCACGTAGTGCGAGACGTCAGCGACGGCGACGTGCACCCGCATCTTGGCGCGGCGCGGGTCCTTGCCGAGCAGCTCGACGCAGACCGCGTCATCGAAGTCCCGCGCATCGGGCGGATCGATCGTCATGAAGTCGTACTCGCGCAGGTCGGCTCGGTTCTCGCGGTCGGACTTGAGCACGCGGGTGGGCACCAGCTCCGCGGCATCGAGCACCGCTTGGGGCAGTTGCGGGTCGACGCCATGCTCGACGAGGATGCGCTCCTCTTCGGTGGCCAACGATCCAGGCTCGCCCAGCGTACGCTCGACGGTGACCGAGAAACTGTCGTTCCACGGATCGGGGTAGTCGACGATGCTCGCCACGACGACCATGCCGGGCTCCGAGTCGGTGCCGCCGAGGACGTCGGCCTCTCCGAGCACGCGCGGGTCGTCGGGCTCGAGAAAGAGCCGCCTCCCCTGACGACGCAGCACGCCCGTGACGCGGGTTCGGGCCCTCGAAACGACCGAGCGCACGCTGCCCTCGGGTCCACGGGCGCCCGGCCACCACGACACGACGACTTGGTCGCCGTCCATGCCTCCATTGCGCTCCGGCGGAGGCACGAAGATCGACGGTTCACCGTCGCCGCGGTCGACGAAGGCGAAGCCCGCGGGGTTGACGAGAAGCTTGCCCTGCACGATGCGGGGGTCCTCGCCGTCACGACGGGAAGGCTTGCGGGTGGGCTTGGCTGGGCTGGATGCCGCAGCGGAGCGCTCTCCCACGCGACCGGGGGTCCGCGGCTCCCACGTGGGGCCGGACGCGCCTCGACGCGACGACGACCGGCTGCTCGAGCGCTTCTTCGCCGCGCCACGGGACGTCGAGGTCCGCGAGGTGGACGAGCGCTTGGCCTTGGTCTTGGCGCGCTTGGTCTTGGGTTTCACTTTTGGCTTACGAGCCACGGCGACACGCTAGCAGGGTGCAACCCCAGACGCCGTCATGATTTCGTGGACACCCCTGCGCTCGATGCTATCGAAGGCCGCGAAGACGTCCGTCGTCGGAGCCCACGACGATCGTACCGCCGGCCGTGATCGCAACGGAGCTGTCGATGTCGGTCGGAAACTCGACGTTCCACCGGACGTCCCCCTCGGACGTCACCGCGTACAGCCGGTCGTCTTGGCTGCCCACGTACATCACCTCGTCCGCATCCAACACGGGCGACGATGCGACGCGCCCGCCCGTCGGCAGCATCCACCGCACGTTGCCCGCGGGGTCGAGGCTGTACACGTTGCCATCGAACGAGGAGAGGTAGATCGAACCGTCGGTCGCCACCGCGACCGAGCTGCGAATGTCGCTCTGCGTCACGAAGCTCCACTTCAGACTTCCGTCGGTCCGCAGCGCGTTCAGGCGGCCGTCGTCGCTGCCGATGTAGAGCGTGCCGTCGATACCGGCCGCGGCGGACCCGTCCACATCGGCGCCGACCTTGTAGCGCCACAACTCGCTTCCATCGACGGACTTCAGCGCAGTGACGAAGCCGTCTTGGCCTCCGAACAGCACCAAGCCCTCGCGGGTGACCAACGGTGACGAGAACACATGCTTGGCGCGAGCGTCCTCTTCAGGGGGCCAGTGCCACACGACCTGACCGGCGGTTGTCAGGCGATAGACCCCATCTGCGCCCACGTATAGGTCGCCGTCGGGACCCAGGGTCGGACCGCCGTCGACATCGCAGCGGGCCCCCTCGGGACCCGGCGCGCGCGCGGGCTTGCAGTTGCCCAAGGGCTTGGTCCACGCGATGCGGGAAGCCTCCGGCTCGATCGCGTAGAGCGTGTCGTCGTCGGCGCCGACGTAGAGCCGGCCGTCCGCGTCTCGCGCAGCCGTTGCCCAGACCATGCCTCCAAGAGTCAGGTCGGTAACGATCGAGCCGGCCTCCGGACCGTCGGTGACGACGCCGGCGAAGCGGCCCGCGTGCGTCCCCACATACGCGACGCTTCGACCCTTCGAATCCGTGCTCAGTGTAGGTCTAGCGAATACAACTGCTCCGAGATCGACCTCCCAGGCCATTTTGGGAGGCTCGAGTGGTCCGCGGCCCGCTGCAGGACGGTCGCCCGCGGGGCCACCCCGTCTCCAGGAGTCATCTGGCGCTGGCGGGGTCGCAGCCTGCCCTTGAAGGGCATGCGCGGGCGCCGGGTCGATACATGCGCCATCCGTGCAGATCCGATCCCCCTTGCAGTCGACGTCTTTCGCGCAGCCTTTCGCCGCCGGTGCCGGCTGCGGCTCGGGGCGGCACGCCGAAACGGCGCACAACACGCATGCCATCGCGGCGCCTACTCGCGCCGTGGGGCTCTCGTCAAGACCGATCGTGATCCGGAGCTTTGACATCAAAAAATGTAGGTGGTAGGGGTGGGGAAACATGAGATCCGGCGCTCGGGCCGGCAAAATGTAGTGTTTTCGGGAGCCTCGGTGCGCGCGCGACCAGGCACGAGGCTTCGAACCGCACTTCGCGCGACTTGAATCGAGATCAAAGCATGGCTGCAACGCAAGCCGCTCGCGTCCAAAAGGACGAGCCCGTCGAAGAGATTTACTACCGCAAGGGCGACATCGATTTCTGCTTCTTGCTGAATCGGCGCCATCACAACCTGCGGGTGTTCGACTACAGGGTAGGCAACTACCAACAGAAGCGCGACTTCTTCGACCGGATTGCCCGGGCCGAGGGCCTGCGCAAGGTGTTCACGGTCGTCGAAAAGCAGGACTCCAAGAGCTGGCGCTCGGTCGGCTTCTCCCGCGAAGGCGCCATCCCTGGGTACTTCCGTACCGCCGACGCGTACATCATGAGCCGCGTCTATACCGAGGACGGCGACCCGATCCAAGGCGGCGCGCCCAAGCTCCAGGGCCCAGCAGTCACCAGCCGGGACGCCCAGGAGACCAAGCCTCGCGGGCTCAGCCTCGACCTCGTCACCGACGAGAATCGCCTCAAGGGCATCACGGAGGGCCTGCAGGATGGGTCCGTTTACGCACCCTTCCGCCGCGGCATGTTCCACCCGGACGTCGCCGTACACGGCAAGATCGGCAAACGCGAGCTGTGGCTCGGAGCCGAGACGGACAGCAGCTTCGGCCACGCCAAGCTGGACCTCATGACGGTCCCTGAAAAGGAAGAGGACCTGCCGCTGTACGAGTACACCTTGCGCGCGCTGCTCGACGAGCTGCGCAAGATGGACACCGCGAGCGTGTTCGGGCTCGGCCCGGTCGACGCGCCGCTGTGCAACCAGGTCTACTCGACGCTGGGCTTCAAGGTGACCGCTCGGCTGACCGACCACGTCACGCGCAACGACGAGTTCGTCGGCGTGCAGCTGTGGCACCGCCGGCTGGTGAACAGCAACTCGCCTCGGCTTCCGAGCTTTATCTAAGCTCTGAGGGGAACCTCTCGGTTCCCCTCGCTGCGGGGGTGAAGCCCCCGCTGCTCACCCCTCCAGGGCGTCCGGTCGGCCCCCTCTCGCGGTCGCTCGTGGTTTGTGCGAGTGACCTGGCGGCTCGGGGCGCGTTCGCGGTTGGCCTCGTTGGCGAGCGGCCTCGCCCTACGGTGCTTCGGCTCCGTCAGCGTTTCTCCATCCGGACGCCTCCCTCGACTGCTCGCCGTCCCCGTTCCGGGCGCCTCGCGATCTCTGTGGGGTCCGCCGCGGCTCGTGTCGAGCGACGAGGGCGGGCGTTAGTTAGTCGCGGATGCAGTCGTCGAGGTTGATGGTGCAGTTGGGGTCGCAGTCGAGGACCCCAAAGACGGCATTGGGCAGGTAGTCGAAGCAGGACTCTCCGCCGAAGTTGTTGCCGTCGCAGTCCTCGCCCGGGTCGATCACGCCGTTGCCACACAGCGGCTCGCTACATCCCGAGGTGTCGAGCGTGCACGTGGGCGTACAGCCGAGGGAGCCGACGGTGCCGGGGTCGACAGTGGCGCAGGTTTGGCCGTCGAGGTCCCCGCCGTCGCAGGCCTCGGGTCCTTCCGCGACGCCGTCTCCGCACTGGTGGCACGCGCTCGTGTCCAGCGTGCACGCGTCGGAGCACGCGAGCGTGCCGCCGTCGAAGCCTTCGGTCGCGCACGTCGCATCACCGAAGTCATCGCCGTCGCAAATCTCGCGCGCGTTCGCGATGCCGTCGCCACAGCTCCCGCACGCAGAGGTATCGAGCGTGCAGTCGTCCGCACACGCCAGCATGCCACCGCGAAATCCCTCGGTCGCGCACGTTGCATCGCCGAGGTCCTCGCCATCGCAGGCTTCGGACTCACCGCGTCGGCCATCGCCACACGTCGTGCACGCCGAGACGTCGACCGTGCATGCGTCGGTACACGCGGCCTCACCACCGTCGAAGCCCCGCTCACCGCAGCTCGGCGGCGTGTCCACGGCAGGATCGCAGGCCTCCGGAGGCTGAACGGCACCGTCACCACACGCCCCGCAGGGCTCGAAGGCAAGCGCACAGTCGTCGGTGCAGGAGAGTGGCTGCGACGCATCTCCGAGCCCCACTGCCTTGCTTCGGTCGCTCGCACGGCGCGGAGTATAGGTAGCCAGCCGCGGCCGTCTACGCTCGGCACACGACCGTTGCAACGTCGTGACGAGGCGGACGGCCGTCCGTCGACCGGCCATGTCGTCCTCAGAAGCCATCCATGACCTCAAAGGACACATCTGATTTGGAAGGCTCGAGCACTCAACGCCTCGTGGAGCCCCGCTGCAGCTCGTGTGGGAGCCGCTTGGGTTTCTCGGGAACGCTCGGGTCGAGTTCCTCTCGGTCGGCACGACAGTCGACGTCACCGAACAAGACCGCCGACCATCGGCACTCGATTGTGACGGCCCCGCGACCTGCGTCGATGTGGTAGATGCGGACGAACGGCGTCGTCTCCACGCGCTCCCAGGCTGGGGTGTCCCCTGCACACACCCGCAGCTCCGAGCACGCGATGCGGGCCGCCTCATCATCGACCGGATGCGGCGTCTTCACGTTCTGAAGCCCCTGGTACGTCAGTCCGGTACACACCAGCAGCATCACGAAGCCCCCGAGCTTGCGCATGCGCGGCAGCCTACCCGAACCGCGCCAGTACCGCAGAAAAGGCGGTTTTGTGGTCCCCGAGGCCCCCGCAGCGACTGCAAAGTGTGGATCCCCTTACGGGAGCGTCCCCTCGCTACGGTTTGTACGCAGCCCAGCGCAACCTGCGGCTTCACAAGCCCGGGCGCTTGCGGTAATCACCACCAATCGAGCCGCAATGGCTCGTCCTCCACAAGGAAGCGACCATCATGAAGATCACCAACATGCTTCTCATCGTTGCGGCTGCCGGCACCCTCGTTGCTTGCGACAAGTCGACCCCCGACACCGCTGCTCCCGACGTTGCTGCTCCCGAAGCGCCCGAGACCCCCGAGACCCCCGACGCCGACGCCATGACGGAAGAGGGCGGCGAAGAGGAAGCCACCGAAGAGGCGGCTGCAGAGGGCGACGCGGAAGCCCCCACCGCCGAGTAAGTCGGCTCAGCCCTCACCGCCTTGCGCTTGCGCGAGGCCTGAGGCGTGAAGCCCCGACCGCACACGCGGCCGGGGCTTCGTCATGTCTGCGACAGGACGCCGCAGCGCGCATGAAATTGCGCAGCGTCAGCGGCGAAGGCGGCGCAGGCCAAACAGGCCCACTGCGAACAACGCGACACCGAAGGGCGCGTCACCATCGTCACCGGACGCGCATCCGCATCCGCCCGCGTCCGCGCCCTCGCCGAAGCCGTCGGGCAGGGCTCCATTGCTACCTCGGCCCCCGCCGCTCGACCCGTCGGCACCCGCGGTCAGGTTGCCGCCCTCGCCGACGGAGTCGTCCCCGCCGCCACTGGGGTCGGAGCCCTCGGTCCCACCGACGCCACCGCTACTTTCATCGCCAGCGCTCGCGTCGGCGGTTGGATCTGTCGTGGGCTCCGCGGTGTCCGAAGCGTCTGCGGAGGTCGACCCGGTTTCGTCGCCAGCCGAATCCGACGCGGTGCCGTCGGTCGTATCCACAGGTAGGACGCACTCGCCGTCGGCCTGCACGACCTGGATGTCCTCACCGTAGTAGAAGCGCAGGATGTCCATGTAGTCCGCGCCATTCTCGTTCTCGAGGCAGCGCGCGCCCCACTGCGACATGCATCCACGATTTTGGCCGTACCCGTTGTCGCCGGGAGCGAAGACGAAGCCAAGCTCGGTCTGCTCCACGTTCGTGCCGGACTGACCGTTGTTGTAGGTGACCCAATCTTCGGTCGACCCACTGACCCCCACGCAGGCTGGCGGGGCGGTGTCATTGTCGCCCGCCACGTAGAAGCCGTACGTGAGCGTCTCATTGAACATGAGGTACATGCCGGACGTTTCTTCGACGGCCTGAATCTGCAGCGCGTTGGGTTCACCGTTGCAGGTGAAGACCTGACAACCCTGGCTGTCGCAGATCTCTCCGGACGTCGACATGTTGTAGTAGGCGACCGAGCGCGCGGCGATGGCCTGGGCCTTGAGCGCCTCGAGGTTTGCGCCACCGTTCTCGCAGCGCACGACGTTGGGCAGATACTCGGTCTCGAGATCGATGACGCCGGTCCCGGTCACGTTGACCTCGCAGTACGCAGCGGGAAGCGGGGCCGGGACCTTCATCGTCGGCGGCGGCGTCTGAAGTGGCGGCTGTGCACCGCGGAGGGCCGCGTCCGAACCGGTGTCCGTCCCTCCACACGACAGGGCGAACACGCTGCTCGCCCCGAACAGCCATCCCATCAGCTTCTGGCGCATACCCCGACGCATCTGACAGCAATGTAGGCATCGGTCGCCCCCGGTGGCAAGTGGCGCGTCCTGCCACCGGCCAGCCGCTTGTGTGATCGCTTACCCGACGGGCACGATCGCTGTGCGAATCAGCTCCGTCAGGCACCGCAATGCGGGCGTGAAGTCGTCGCCACAGACCGATTCCATGCAGCAGCGCACCGCCGACTCGTCGAAGGCGGTCTCGGGGTCGTCGGGCGTATCGAGGCTCTCGCAAACCCGCCGAATGCGAACGGGTGGGATGCCCTGCCCTGCGTAGTCATCGGTCACGACCGTGCAGCCGGGGCCGATGCCGAACTCGAAGGTCTTGCTCGCCGCGTCCGCACCCGCCGCCCAGTCCTCGGGCAAGATGTCCCCGGCGGGGTGTTCGGGGTCGACCCACGGACGGTACTCGAGGTCAGCCACGCCGCCTTGTACGGGCAAGAACGGCGGTTGCTCATCGTAGGCGGTGACTTCGGGAACGCCGAGCACGCCGAGCATCACGACTTCGCGCCCCTGGGCCCGAAAGGAACTCAACAGCGCTTCGTACCGCGACGTGGGGTGCAGCACCGCGTCTTCGTCGCTCACGCCCGAAGCACCGTCGATGCTCCAGTTACTCGGCGTGCAGCCCGACAAGCTGCCGTCGGGTTCGGCCGGGCAAACGACCCCAGCGTTCCAACACTGGGCCGAGCTAGGCTCGGGCAGTCCGGTCAGCGGCGAGGTCTCCATGAACGTCGCCTCGGTCATCATCGAAAAGTCTCGGACCGAGCAGTCGGCCTCATCGGTGATCATGACGATGGCCAAGATGGCCCCTTCGCGAAGGAACGACCCCTCGTATGGCGCATCGGCGCAGGCCGCCATGGCCTGCTCCCCGCACGCGGCAGGGTCGTTCCAGCACGCGCACGGGTTGAGGGCCTGAAGCATCGCTTCGAGCGGAGATTCGAAGCCGCACCCGTCGATCCCCTGCGGACCGATGCATGCAAGCGCGTCGGTGGGAGACCCGCCCTCGACGTTGGTCCCGCTCGGACCGAACGCGATGAAGTGAGACGTGGGCGCTGCGGGTGCAACGGGGTCGCAGACCTCGAGGCAGGCGGATTCGATCGTCGGCGCGTCAGCGCCTCGCCCCGTGAAGCGCTCGATACGTTCGGTGCACGGTGTAGAGACCGGGGCGCCGCGCTGCTCTTCATATCCGGGCGGCTTGAACTCATCGTCACACCGCGGATTGCCCATATCCGTCGTGGTCACCATGATGTGAACGTCGGCCGGGGCCTCGTTCGGTGAGCCCTTGGTCAACGACTGAAGCTCATCGACGAGCTCCCCAAAGTTGCGCGCCAGGGTGAGCTGCTCCTCGCCCATCGTCCCCGAGTTGTCGATGACGAACAGCA
>CAYSPB010000223.1:0-12387 GCA_964432695.1 uncultured Nannocystaceae bacterium | reverse complement strand
GGCCTCGACGCGGCCAAGGCGATGCTGCGCGACCCCGCGTCGCTCGAGCCACGCGCGCGCGTGTTCACGGAGTCGCTCGCAAAGCTGCTGCAGGCCTCGCTGTTGCGACAGCACGCGCCCACGCCGGTGGCCGACGCGTTTATCGCCGCCCGGCTGCGGGGCGGTGGCGTCTTGGCGTACGGAACCCTTCCCGAGGGCGTCGACGTGGACCTGCTCCTGCAGCGCGCTACACCTTGG
Organism: uncultured Nannocystaceae bacterium; assembly: GCA_964432695.1. Classification (GTDB taxonomy): domain Bacteria; phylum Myxococcota_A; class Polyangia; order Nannocystales; family Nannocystaceae; genus CAJXVA01. Next base: position 12,150 of record CAYSPB010000223.1, on the reverse strand, counting down.
TAGGTGCCGCGCGCGCCGGACGGCGCGGGGTACCATGGAGCGTCGCTCCGAATGGACCTGCACAGCTACCTGCTCGCGCTCGTCGCCCCGCTCCAGCCGGGTGACGGACTGATGCCGGGGGTTGTGTTCGCAGGCGCCGCGATCGAACTCGGGCCCCAGCTTCGCTTCACGACCCAAACGGGTCCGGTCCACGTCGACGTCGCGCCGAAGGCCATCACCCCTCGCCACGCGGCCGCGACCGACCGCCTCGCACTGAGCTACCGCGCGGGTACCTCCGACGCGCCGGTCGACCCGAAGCTCGGGCAGGCGATCTGCCGCACGCTCGCGGAGCGCATGACCGAGCCAGCCTCACCGGGCTTCGAGGCCGCGCCGCGGGTACGGCACGTCGAAGTCACGCAGCTCCTCGAGCATCGAGCCCTCGGCGTACACAGCCACTACACCCTCAGTCCGTACGTCGGATGCACGATCGGCTGCCGCTTCTGCTACGCGCAGACCCGCATCGGTCCCGCCCGCGTCATGATGGGGCTGCCGCAGGTACCATGGGGTGGCTACGTCGACGCGCGCACCAATGCCGCGACCGTCCTCGCCGACGAGCTCGCCTCGCGGCCACCAGGACCGATCAAATTTTGCCCGATCGTCTCGGATCCGTACCAACCGCTCGAGCGCACGCTCCGGTTGACCCGTGCGTGCCTGGACACCCTCGCCGACGCGCCTGCGGGCTTCACCACCATGCTTCTGACGCGTTCTGCCCTCATTCTCGACGACCTCGACCGCATCGCGGCACTCCGGGGTGCGGTGGTCGGTGTTTCGCTGCCCACCGTCGACGCAGACGTCCTCGCACACTTCGAGCCACGGGGGGCGTCGGCGAACCAGAGGCTGTCGATTCTTCGCGCCGCTCGCCAGCGAGGCATCACCACCATGGCCGTCGTGCAGCCGATGCTGCCGGGCAGTGTCGAAGCGCTGGCGGACCGCCTCGCCGAGCACGCGGACTCGGTGAGTCTCGATCGCCTTCGCGGCACCAACGACGCGCAGCCGCTGTTCGATACCCCCGGATACGCCGGCTGCGATGACCCCCAGTGGCAGGCTTCGCGCCTGCATGCGCTCGGCGACGCGCTGCATGCCCGCGGCGTTGCGCTGTGGCACGGCGAGCTGCCGCCGCACCTGCAGGGGAGCAGCGCGGCGTGACCGACGTCGACCTGCTCGTGATCGGTGGCGGCCCCGCAGGCAGCACAGCCGCAGCCGCAGCCGCGCAACGCGGGCTGTCGGTGCTGATGCTCGAGGCAGGCGAACACCCTCGTCCTCACGTGGGAGAAAGCCTGCTTCCGGGCATCATTCCGATCCTCGACGACATCGGCGCACTCGAGGCCGTGCAGTCCGCCGGCTTTGCCCGCAAGACCGGCAGCACGCTGGTCGACTGGGGACGCACGCCGCGGTGGGACCTGTGGTTCGCCGACAGCGACGCATACGACCACGCGTGGTTCGTCGAGCGCGCTCGCTTCGATGCGCTGCTGTTCGAGCACGCTGCATCCGTCGGTGCCCAGGTCCATACCCGGGCCTCCGTGCGCGAAGTGCTCGAGCAGGACGGACGCGTGTGCGGCGTTCGCTGGCGGGCCCGGGGCGAGTCCGTTCTCCGCGAAGCCCGAGCCGGCGTCGTTGTCGATGCATCGGGCCAATCCGGGCTCGTCTCGCGCGCACGCGCGCCCCGAGACCACATCGACGGCCTGCAGCATCAGGCATTGTGGGCGCACTTCGAGGGCGCTACGGCCTTGCCCGCCCCCCGCGACGGCCAGGCATTCTTCGTGGCCCAGGCCGAGCAGTGGTTCTGGATGTTCCCCCTGTCACGAGGCAGAGCCTCGGTCGGTGTCGTTCAGCTCGACGCCGACGGCCTTCGCTCCGCCCCGCGGCCCAAGTACGACGCGCTGGTCGCCGGGTGCCCCGCCCTCGTGGATGCCCTCGGCCCCAACGCTCGCCGCTGCACCGACGTCCGCGCCGAGCGCGACTGGAGCTACCGCTGCCGCACGCCTGCAGGTCCTGGGTGGTACGCCGTCGGCGACGCGGCGGGCTTCATCGACCCCGTCTTGTCGACCGGGGTCATGCTCGCGCTGCACAGCGGCTGGCTGGCGGCGACCTGTGCTCACGCGACCGCGCACGGCGAACTCTCCGACGCGGCCGCGCGCGAGCGGTACCTTCACAAACACGCCGAGATGTTCGACGACCTGCTGCGCATGGTCCGATTCTACTACCGGCAGAACGCGTTCCGAGACGACTACTTCTGGGAGAGCAAGCGCATCCTCGACCGCGACGCGCAGCGCCTGCAGCCGCAGAAGGCGTTCATCCTGCTGACTTCCGGGCTGGTCGCCAACCTGCCGCTGCAGCAACGGCTCGACGCCCGCGCCGACAAGACCCACGCCCCGACCCTTCACGACCCGCCTGCCCGGCTCGACTTCATCGGTGTGCACCTGCGCGTCCATGACCGCGACGCCGCCCAGGCGTCCACCGAAGGCGACGCCCCGGTTCGAGGCAGCTCGCTGTTCTTGCTCGTCGAGCCCGCCGACGACAGTGCGCCCACCCTCTTCCGCACCGCCACCACCCACGTCAACGCCGTCGCTCCCCGGCACGGCAACGACCCGATCTCGGTGCCCCTACTCGCGCCGGTCATCCGTTCCTTTCGCGCCCTGGTCGACGACGCGGATGCCGAAGCGCCGGACCTCGCCACCCTTTGGTCCACGCTCCGGCCGGCCCTCGAGGCCTGGACCGACGCCCTCGACCCGACCTTCACCTTCGTCCGAGCCTTCGGCGATGGCGACTGACCGCGTTTTCGGTGGCCGTGGGCACGAAGTTTCCTGCGGCGTCATCCCGCTTGCGGCTTGACGATCGCAGGCCGGAGGCGAACCTTGAAACCGTGCTCGCCTTATCACTCGCCCTTCTCGCGTTCGCGCCCGAGGACGCTTGGTATGAGGCGTTTCGCCCCCTCGACGACCTGCAGACCCGGATCGAGACCATCGCGACGGAATACGACGTCGCGAGCGCGTTCGACGTAGGGACCTCCATCGAAGGCCGGGAGATCCGAGGACTGCGGATTACAGCTGCCCCGCTCGGTACGGCTCCACCGGCCGTCTTGATTCTCGGAACGCAGCACGCGCGGGAGTGGCTCTCCCCGATGGTCACGACATGCATCGCGGAGCACCTCGCCGCGGGCGACGCGGGCTCCGAACTTCTCGAACGACTTGAGTTTCTGTTCGTACCCGTCGTCAACCCCGATGGGTACCTCTACTCCTGGGAGTCCGACCGCTTTTGGCGAGCCAATCGGCGCCCGGGCGGCGGCGTCGACCTCAACCGCAACTGGGCCACGATGTTTGGACTCGGGACCGGCGGTGCAGGCAGCCAGACCTATCCCGGTCCAGCAGCATTTTCGGAACCCGAGACGGCGGCGATCGTCGACCTCGCGAACGCACACGATGTCGTGGTGTTCGTCGACTATCACGCACCGGTCAACCTCGTATTGATCCCCTTCGCGTTCACGTCCGACCCCGGCCCGCGCGAAGCCACACAGCTCGAATGGGGCGAGGCGATGAGCGCCGCGATCGAGTCCGTCAACGGACTTCCACACGACGTTCGCAAGCCCGGGGCAGGCATGCCGTCGGGTGGCCTTGCCCAAGACTGGTTCGCCGACGAGCAAGGCGCGCTGGCCTTCACCATCGAGCTGCGCGGCGGGGGTGCAAGCGGCTTCGATCCGCCCGCAGACGTCATCCTTCCCGCGTGCGCAGAAAACTGGGCGGGATTCTTGGAGCTCGCGCAGCGTGCGTCCGCGGCCTATGGCGTGGATCCTCCAGCTGGGACCACCGGCGGAGTCGACGACACGACCGGACAGCCGTCGACGACCGATGAAACCGGCCCGACTCCGCCGTCCGCAACCAACACCGGCACGACCTCCTCCGCTGGCGGGCAGAGCGATGGCCCCGACCTCGAGACCACCCCCCACACGGACGACGCCGATGCAGCGGACGGGTCCGAAAACGACGACGGCTGCGGATGTCGGACCCGGTCACACGGCCCGGGTTTCCTCGGGCCGTGCATCGTTCTCACGGTCGCAGGGGTGCGGAGACGCCGAACCCCCTCATAGGCTGCCGCAGCCTGCGAGGAGGACCTCGCTGGCGTGAACGACACCGGTGAGCTCGTATCACCCGCGGCTCCTGACCCGCAGGACTCGCGTGTCCGGCCTCCTGGGATCCTGGTCTCTAACACGGCGAGCGGACAGCGAGGCCTCGCTCCCTGTACGCCTCGAGCAGCGCGGCGGCATCGACCCTGGGGTCGTCACACGCAGCGTTGATGAACGTCTGCGCTGCGTCCGAGAAGGTTGGTTCGTCGTCGAGGTCTGCCCGCGCACGAAAGACGAACCCGAGCACATCGGTCGAGCTGAGGCCTGAGTCTTGCAGCTGCCAGATCGGCTGCGAAACGACAGGTGCGGCGCTGTATAGATGCGGCGTGTCGTAGTCGGGGCCCGCCGACTCGAGCTCTTCTTCAATCTGCTCTCGGGCGAAAGGAGCGTAGACTTCCCAATAGCGCACGGCCGCGAGCAGAGACTCGAAGTACTGCCGCCACGTCGGAAGCGCGTCCGCGTGCAGGAACGTATCCACCCCGTCGGGCACGACGTCGTAGTTGTGCAGGCGATAGATCTGCGGGTCCTCGGTTACGAGCGCCGCGTAGAGGTCGGCCGCCCCTTCGGAGTACTGGTCGGCAAACGACAGGAGGTGATCGTCGACGGTGTGTCCAAGTTCGTGGGCGATGAGGCCCGCATCGAGTTCGGGAAACCCCCAGTCGAGATCGATCGTCGTCGCTGAGGCGAACCCGGTCGCCGGAAGGTCGGGATAGTGTCCCAGGCGGACCTCGATCCGCGGGAGAGGATCGAACCCCTCAGCCACGAGGGCCTCGTTGAATCCTTCGATCGCCCGAGTCGCGTAGACGAACGTATGTAGGTAGACGAACCGAGGGTCATCAGCCTCGAACGAGCACTGGCCATCCTCGGGTGGCGCAATGTCGGGAATGGGAAGTTCCACCCCATACTCGAAGAGCTCCGGCGGCGAGAAGAACAGCAGATCACTTTGGAGCATCCCTTGCGCATCCAGAGTGTGCGCTGGTACTGCGACCTCTTCGTAGTCGATCTCCTCCCCCCCGGCAGAGACGGCAATTCTCCCGACCCGGCACGGGCCCAACGCGGGCTCGGGTTCGGGCTCATCCGCTCCTGGATCATCGTCGGGCTCATCACCGTCGTCCTGGGGCTCATCCCCACCGGCGTCTTCCTGACCGGCACCGTCTGCACTGGGTTGCTCGAGGGTCTCGGGATCCGAGCATCCGGCAACGAGCGTCATGCAAGGGAGAAGCGAAAGCAGGATGTTCTTGGTCATGTCGTTCTTCGTTTCGTACGCACTCGAGCGTGCAGGTCGACGCGGTGTATCGAGTGAAAATCCGCCCATCTGCAGAGCTGAGCCTCTGCGCTATCCAATCCACCGCGTCGAGGATGAGCGGACGACGAGTTGCACGAGCCAGCCCGACGGTTCGCGCACGCTGTGGTCGATAGAAACGGCGCTAAAGGGGTTCAACCGCGTTGAACCAGAGAGCGAGAAATGCATGCAGCGAAGTGGAAAGGCGCACTGAGGCCTTCGACATCCCGCCGAACCTCGTCAGCTGTGAACTCGTCCGGAGACTTCTCCGCGCTGCATGGGTAGAGGACCACGAAGGCAGCGGTCCGGAGGATGCTCAGCTGGTTCACAACCTGTTGGTGCCGCCGATGAGCAGCCCGCATCACGAAAAAGTACGGCAGGCGTTCGCATCACGCCGGCCGACAGTCGGCAGCCCCACTCGTGACATCCGCGGAGATCTGCGAACCGCCATCCATCACGCCCACGACAGCGTTCGTCCCAGTTGCTCGAAGCCAGCGGGTACCAACACGTTCGCGTGGCGAGTGGGATGCGCCCACTCGAGGTGCGAACTGCGACATGCCACGCACATCCCGCCCGCCCTTGCATCCCGGCGCTGGCTGCCCCTTCCCCGCCGGCAGAGGACACTCGTTCGTGTTGCTGTCGGGGAAAAAATCCTCACGCATCTTCCGAATCCGGTCAACCGCGGAGGCACGAAGCGCAACAGGTCGGGGGACGTCGTGGTGTCAGGATCGCAAGACCAGCCTGCTCCACGTCGACTCAGAAGCTGAAGGCACGACATGATTCGCAAACTTCGAATCCTCCCCCTCCTCGGCCTTGCCGCGTGCGGTCCGTCCGACGTCCAACTCGCCGACCTCGGGATTACGGTCACGACACCGTCGGGATGGGCAGTCGAGATGTCCCGAGGGAACTCCATTGGCGCTGGTTCGGCGGAGCTCAAGAAGGGAAAGAAGACCTTCGGCTTCATCGGTGACAACGTACTGATGCCGCTGGGCGCACATGACGATGCGTGGCCGAAGGAGAGCCCACACACGCTTGCTCAGCTCCAAACCGCGCTCGCACCGTTCGAACCAACCGACCCCGAGGAGTTCCCAAACGGGTTTGGCGTCCAGTACACGAAGAACGGAAAGCCCAAGTTCTTGTACGTCGTAGCCGTGGGCGACAAGGAGTACGACTGTGTGGCCAACGACTGGATCGACAAAGCAGACGTTGAGGCAGCGATCTCAATCTGCAAGTCCATCCGGTAACTCACCGGACCGCGTCGAGCACTCGACGTCCAGTGCGCGAGCTCGAGCAGTTCCAGCATCAGCGTTGGTATCCCGCGTCGTTCGGCCGTCGCAGCGAGCACGGTATCTCGCGACGCGGCGGTGGCCTTTCGGCGGATTGAACTCGCGAGCGAGGCGCCGCGCTCACCGAGTTCGATGAAGCGGCACGATGGCACCATCGGGAGTTTGAGCCAGCAGTGCCACAGCGCCTTCTTCGTCACCGCTCGCAAAGGCGTTGACCTGAAGTCCACCCTCGTCGACATCAGGAAGGCTCCATACAGCGTCCGGAACGCCGTCATTGTCGATGTCGAATCCGAGTTCCGTCGCGACAGCCGGCATGTCGGGGAGCGTCACGGCCTCACCAAACTGAATGTCCCATGCCAGCAGTCTCGGGCTACCGGAGTCCGTGACCTCGAGGAGGTCTACGGGTCCGAACGCAGAGACCGCATGGACAACCGTAATCCGAATGTCGGTGACCGCGATGTCGACGTTGTCGTCAAGGACCAGGACCGGCTGAAGAGACTGCGCCGGTGCGCCGGCCAGGCGATCTCCAATGATGGCGACCGTGTACCTCTCGTCACCATCCAGCGAGAGTCCCCAAGAAAAAGGCGTCGCTCCCGAACTCGTGCCGAGGGTATTCACGCCAAAGAGGCTCCTTCCAGGCGGGAGGTCTACATATCCGGTCCCCCCGCGAAACTCCAAGTCCTCAGCAAGCAGGAGCCTATCGTTTGCACTGACGTCTACGCTCGGCGTGTTTAGGCCAAGGTGAAGCAGACGCACCTTGGAGGGCAGGACGTCCGGTTCAGAAGCCCCGGAGTCAGACTCTCCAGAGTTAGAACCTGCAGGTTCAGAGGCCCCAGACTCGGACCTCCCAGAGTCAGAGTCAGGTCCGCCGGATCCGGAGGTCCCGGACTCGGTGTTCCCGGACTCGGCGCGTCCGGACCCAGAGGTTCCAGACTCGGAGCCCTCCGAGTTCGGGCCTTTCGACTCGGAGCCCTCGGCGCCCAGAAACGGAGAACCGGAGCTCTCGCTCGTGGAGCCACAGCCACTGAGCGCCGCGAAGAACGCAAGAGTCGCGGGGACGAATACGGCTTGCGGAGGTCGCATGAACGCCTACAGTGTTGCGCCCTTCCGCTGGTCGGTTCACCCGACCCAATGGCCCCGATAGCGGACGGTCGTGGGCGCTGCGGCGACGTCTACTTCGCCTTGCGGAAGTTCTCCGCTCGCATCCACCGCGCCAAGAACGGCCCGCAGCAGACGTGCGAGGTCGCGTAGACCCCGGGACTCGTCTCGTATTAGGTCGCGAGTAGCCATCCGTTTCCCGCACCGTACGGCTCCATGCGCTGCGGTGGGAGCGACTCGAAGCCGTGGAGCGACGGTCCAAGGGCTGCGGCGCCTCCGAGGTCGATGACGCCGTGCAGGCGATGGGCGAACTCGGTGCAGAGGTGTCGTCGACCGGCGACTCGAGCAAGACGGCAGCAGCGGGGCCTCCCACCGGCGGTCGCCTACCAGCTCTGCGCGCCGAGCAGCAGGAGCAGCAAGCCCTTCTGGGCGTGCAGACGGTTCTCGGCCTGGTCGAAGACCACCGACCACTTGCCGTCCATGACCTCATCCACGACCTCGTCGCCGCGGTGCGCGGGCAGGCAGTGCATGAAGATCGACGAGTCCTTGCCGGTCTTCTCCATCAGAGCCGGATTCACGCTGTACGGCCGCAGGATTTCGATGAGGCGCTTGGCCTCTTCCTCCTCCCCCATGCTGACCCAGGTGTCCGTGTAGACGACGTCGGCGCCTTTGACCGCCGCTTCGACGTCGGTCTCCACCCCAACGCGGGTGCCGTAGGTGGAGGCATCCGCGCGCGCCTTCTCGAGGACCTGCTGGTCCGGGCGCAGCGACTCTGGGCAGCCGACAACCACGTCCATGCCCGCGCGTGGTCCAGCGAGCATGAGCGAGTGGGCCACGTTGTTGCCCGCCCCGAGGTAGACGAGCTTCTTGCCCTCGGTGGTCCCGAGCTTCTCGCGAATGGTCTGCAGGTCCGCGAGCGCCTGACACGGATGGTAGAGGTCGGTAAGGGCGTTGATGACGGGCACGGAACCGTGCTCGGCGAGGCCATCGACTTGGTCTTGCCCGTAGGTGCGAATGACGATCGCGTGGACGAACCGTGAGAGCACCTTGGCGGTGTCGTGTACGGTTTCGCCGCGGCCCATCTGCATCCCGGTGCCGCCCGAGCTGCTCAGCGCGAGCGGCTGCCCGCCGAGCTGGTGAATACCGACCTCGAACGAAATCCGAGTTCGCGTCGACTGCTTGGCGAAAATCATCGCGATCGACTTGCCGCGCAGCGCTTCGGCGTACTTGCCGGGGTCGGCCTTGACCGCCGCGGCGAGTTCGAGCACGCGGGAGGTTTCATCGGCGTCGAGATCGAGCAGGCTGCGGAGATGGCGTGTCATCGCGAGCAACTGCACCCGAAAACCGTCCCGTTGAAAAGGTGAAGTTTCTCGGCTCGCAACCCCCGGAAATCAGGCATGGTTGCCCGCTCGTGGGCCGCCCGACCTGCTACCGCTGCTTTCGCCCCCAGGTGGCGTGTATCTGCAAGTTGGTGCGCGAGGTCGACAACCGGACCCGAGTCCTCATCGTGCAGCACCCGCGCGAGCGCCGGCACCCATTCGGCACCGTTCGCATCGCGCGGCTAGGGCTACGCAACGTGGAGGTCGTCGTAGGACATCGGCAAACCGATGGGTTCGTGCGTCCGCCGCCCGGCGACCTTCAGCACGCGGCCGTCCTCTACCCCGGACCCGCCGCAACGATGCTGGGCGAAGGCCCGACCCCGAGAATCGACACCTTGGTGGTCCTCGACGGAACCTGGCCCACCAGCCGCAAGCTGCTCCGCGTGTGCGACTGGATCGCAGCGCTGCCCCGCGTGGCCTTCATGCCGCCCCGCGCGGGCAACTACCGGATCCGGCAGGCCAAGAACCCGAAGGTCGAGGTCTCGACGATCGAGGCCATCGCCTACGCGCTCCAGCACCTCGAACCCGAGAACGCGGGCGTCGACGGACTCATTCACGACTTCGACGCGGTCATCGACCACCAGATCTCGTTGCAAGGCGAGAACAAGCATCCGCGCATTCGCAAGTCCTCCCTGGCCAAGCACGCTGCGAAGGCCGCCTCCGAATGAGCGCTCCGAACCGGATCGCGACGCCGTTGCTCGTCGGGTGAATGCGCGCACGTGCCGGTGGGGCGTCGGGTGTGGCGAGGCGGCCTCAGGGTTCGCGTGCGGCCGAAGACGACGACCGACATGCGGTGGCCAGGACGCGCTGCAGCGCATCCGACCCGCGCGCGCGTGCCTTCGCCTCCTCGATTCGCTCGAGCGCACACAAGGCTTTGACTTCGGTCGAAGCTCGCTCCGCCGCCAGCAAGCCATCTCGGAACTGCACGCGATGCTGTCCGAGCAAGCGCAAGGCTGCCGTGGGGTCGCCCGCCCGTAAGCGCGTCCGGGCCGACTCGAGCAACGCCGTCTCCGCCCCGAGCGCGTCGACCTGTGGTGCTCCCGTCGGGGCGGCAGCTGGCGGCTTGATCACGCGCCGGGCCGCCGGCTGGACCACGGGCGGCGGTTGCGGCTCGATCTGGGGCACAGGCGCCGGCGCAGGCCTTGCGACTGGCACTGGACTGGGCACCGGGGCTGTGCGCACCTTGGGCTCGACCGCCGCGGAGATGGAGGCCTCGGCAGAGGTCGCCGTGGGTTCGGGCATCGCGACCGCGGCGCCACCCAGCGCCGCCGCGCCGACGCCCAGCGTCGCCAAGAAAGGCGCCCAAAACCCACCGACGCCGGCGGCGGTTGCGAGCCCGCCGGTCCAGGTCACCGCGATCGGCGAGGCGCCGCTGCCAATCTTCGCCACCACACCGGCCCACGCGGTCCGTGCCGTTCGCTCCGAGGGTGTCGACGGGGCACCGCGCCGGGCCAGCGCAGGCAGATCGAGCCGCGCGATCCGTCCCCGCTCTTGCGCGTGATGACGTTGCAGCGCCGCGTCCACCCGCTTGCGGGCCAGTCGGAGCCTCGAGTGGGTCGTCCGAACGTTGGCCTCCATGATCGTCGCGATCTCGGGCACGGGCAACCCCTCCAGCTCAGCGAGCACGAAGACGGTGCGCTTGGTGGTGTCGAGATCCTCGAGCAGGCGGTCGAGGAGTTCTCCCGCTTCCTGACGGGACAGCTCCGCCTCCGGATCAATCGTGCCACCGCCGTGCATCGTGTCTCCCACCCGATCACGCCGCGCCTGCTCACGCCGTGCCGAGCGTCGCAGGGTGGACGCGACCCGGACCGCGACCGCGTAGAGCCACGTCGTCTCGGACGCTCGGCCCTCGAAGTCTCCGATGCGCCGATGCACCACGAGGAACACCTCTTGGACCGCGTCGTCGAGCTCCGGTTCGGTGATGCCGCAGCGACGCAGAACCCGACGCACGAAGGCGAAGTGGGCGCGGAACAGCACCGCGACCCGATCGTGATCGGGCGCGTTGGAGGCGTCGAAACTGCGGGAACCGTCGGGCACGCGAAGGAGTCAGTGCCGCCGGAACGCCGATGCATCACGGAAAGTGCGGCACCCTCAGTGTACGCCTCGCGCAAACACCGCCGCTATCGCGGACGATGCAGCTGGATCCCGAGGAGTCCGCGCGGAGACACGCGCGCGACTTCATGCACTAGGCCTGCGCCATCGAACACGAACCGAGGACGGCTGAGCGCAATGCCGACCTCGGCCGCAGCCGTGAGTGAGACCCACCGCGCAACTTCGACGCTCACGCCGACCTCGGCAACGGCTGCCGACCACAGCGAGGTGGCATCGACGGGGTTCCGGACCGCCGACCCTCCCCCAGAGCCGAAGACAGCACCAACGTCCACCCCGCCACACACGGGCACGCGAATGCGTCCGCCCAGAGGCAACACGTTGGGGCACAAACGCAGGCCGCCGCCGGCGAGCTGGAACTGCCCAGTGGCGTCGGTACTGCCAGACAACGCCGCGCCTCGGGACGTCCGGAACTGACCGACCACGCGCGCGTGAATCCGCGGGACCCCGAAGAACGGGGCGAGATCGATCGAGGGGCCGACCCCCGGCAGCGCCCGCCCTGCGACACCGACCGCCGCCGCAATGCCGTACTCCAACGACCGTCGCGTTTCCCGAGGTCCAGCGGGCTCGGGTTCGGGTTCGGGGGCGGGCTCGGGTTCCGGCTCTGGTCCGAACTCCGGCTCCGGTTCGAGCTCTGGCGCTGGCTCTCGCGCTGGCGCTGGCGCTGGCGCTGGCGCTGGCTCCGACGTCGGGTCGGGCATGCGGGCCGCGACTTCGACCGGGTCCAGGGCGACCGTCACCACCAACGCGGCAGCGCGAGCCAGCACCGCACAGTCGCTGGCCGACAGCGACCGGACGCGCGTCGACCCCTGCGTCCGCAGCGTCAGCGAGAGCGCA
>CAYSPB010000222.1:0-12399 GCA_964432695.1 uncultured Nannocystaceae bacterium | reverse complement strand
ACGACACCGTGGCCAAGGGCGGCACCCGCCGCAGCGACTCCAAGATCATCACCATCGCCGTCTCCCACGTGGAGTACGAGACCGAGAACCGGCACTACGCTCACGTGGACTGCCCCGGTCACGCTGACTACATCAAGAACATGATCACGGGCGCGGCCCAGATGGACGGCGCGATCCTGCTGGTGGACGGTTCGCAAGGACCCGAGCCGCAGACGCGGGAGCACGTGCTCCTGGCTCGTCAGGTGGGTGTGAAGCACCTCGTGGTGTTCGTGAACAAGGTCGACCTCAGCAACGAGGAGCTGCTCGAGCTCGTCGAGCTGGAAACCACCGAGCTGCTCGAGCAGCACGGGTTCGAGGACACCCCGATCGTGCGTGGTTCGGCCCTGCAAGCGCTGCAGGCCGCCACCGAGGGCCGCTGGGACGACCCCGCCATCACGGCGGTGCGCGAGCTCGTCGACACCCTCGACGCGCACGTGCCCGAGCCCGAGCGCGACCTCGATGGCCCGTTCCTCCTGCCGGTGGAGAACGTCCACACGATCGAAGGCCGCGGAACCGTGGTCACCGGTCGCGTCGCCCGAGGCGTGCTCACCCGAGGCAACACCGTCGAGGTGGTCGGGGGCACGGGTGGCGAAGTCGTCGTCACGGGCATCCAGGCGTTCCACCGCGACCTTCCCGAAGCGAAAGCCGGCCTCAACGTCGGCCTGCTGCTCCGGGGCGTGAAGCGGGACGAGATCGCTCGGGGCAGCGTGCTTGCCGTCCCCGGCAGCATCGCAACCCACGCCCGCGGCACCGCCGAGGTGTTCGTGCTCCGCAAAGACGAAGGTGGCCGTCACACGCCCTTCAGCTCCGGCTACACCCCGCAGCTGTTCTTCGGCGTGACCGACGTGTCGGCCGCCCTCGACACCGGCGGTGACCTGGTCGCCCCCGGTGACCGGGCCACGGTGAACTTCGACCTCCAGCGCCCCGTCGCGGTGGAAGTTGGCATGCGCTTCGCCATGCGCGAAGGCGGTAAGACCGTGGGTGCGGGCGTCGTCACCCGCGTCCACTGAGCCCACTGTGGGGGCGGCCTTCGGGTCGCCCCCGCATTTCGTTCTGGGGCACCAACGCAACAGCGTGTTCCGCCCGCCGACCGGCGTGCCGCGCCATGCTGTGGGCGTGCCGATGCGCCGACGAACGTGGCTGCGGGGAACCGCGGCGCTCGGTTTGGCCGGCTGCGCGCGACCGAAAGCGTCCTCCATGACCACGACCCGCATGCCCACGCTCTTTCTCCCCCACGGCGGAGGCCCCTGGACGATCGTCGACGTCGGCGGACCGCACGCCCACACCCCGCTCGAGGCGTATCTGCGCACGATGGCCGACGATCTGCCCGTCCGCCCCTCCGCCATCCTGTGCGTCTCGGCCCACTGGGAGGAAGACGTCGCCACGGTGCAGACCGCCGCGCGGCCGCCAATGCTCTACGACTACTTCGGGTTTCCACCGGCCGCATACGAGTACACCTGGCCCGCGCCCGGGGCTCCCGAGGCCGCGGAATCGGTGAAGGACCATCTCGCCAGTGCCGGGATCGCGAGCGCTGAGGACGGCCAGCGCGGCTTCGACCACGGCACCTTCGTCCCATTGATGGTGCCCTTCCCCGAGCCTGACATCCCCACGTTTCAGGTCTCGCTGCTCGCCTCGCTCGACCCTGCCGCCCACCTTGCGCTCGGCCGCGCTCTGGCCCCGCTGCGAGACCAGGGCGTGCTGATCATTGGCAGCGGCATGAGCTACCACAACGTTCGCCAGCTCCAAGCCGCGCGCCGCAGTCCGAGCGCCGCGAAGATGCTCGAGCGTGACGCGAGCACGTTCGACGACTGGCTCGCGCAAGCGGTCACGCAGGAGGCATCCGCCCGCGAGCAAGCCCTTGCCGACTGGACGCGGGCTCCCGCCGCGCGTCCCAGTCATCCCCGCGAAGAGCACCTGCTGCCGCTGATGGTGGCAGCTGGTGCTGCGGGTGAAGACGGCGCCACGCTGCCGATGCGTGGCTCCGTCCTCGGTGCGCCCGTGAGCGCGGTGCGGTTCGGCTGAGCGCCGTCGCGCCGCCGTCAGCGACAGCCGGGTCGGCCGCAGACCTCCGACAGGGACGCCGCCACCTTGGTCGCCGTGGTCGTCACTTCGCCGACCGACTTCTCGAACACGGCCCGCTGCGTTTCCCACATCTGTGGGTCTTCGGGGTTGGGCTGCGTGAGGCCGTAGGTCGGTGGACGCACCACGATGACCACGGGGCTGCCCGTAGAATCCGGGTCCGTGAGGATGAGGGGGCCCAGACCCGTCCCCACCGGCGGAAGCGTAAAGCCGTCGTCGTTCCCGCCGTCGAGACCGGGCTGCGTCGTCCCGTCGTCTTCGTCCTCGGGCAGGTCGCCCTCGCCACCGCCGCAGCCGTCGACGTGGGGTTCACACGGAGTGCTCTTGGCATCGTCGTCCTCGGGCTCGCCACCTTCGGCGGAGTCCTCGCCCCCGTCGGTGTCGCCGCCCTCACCGTCGTCGAAGATCGGGTCCGGCCACGCATCATCCTCGTCCTCATTTCCGTCGAAGATCGGCGGCGGCGCGGGTGGGTCCTCAAAAATCGGAAGCGGCGCCTCATCCTCGCCGCCCTCATCGTCGTCGAAGATCGGGTCCGGCCACGCATCATCCTCTTCCTCATTTCCGTCGAAGATCGGCGGTGGCGCGGGGGGGTCCTCAAAAATCGGAAGCGGCCACTCCGAGTCCGCGGACCCGTTCTGCACGCTCCATGCACCCTCCTTCGGGCCGAACGTCCAACCGCTCTCGCCCCCCTCGCCGTCGTTCAAGAACTTCCCCTCGACGATCGATGGGAATCCCGGCGGCGACACGTCCACCAGGACGTCGATCCAAAGGGAGTCCGAGTCGTCCTGCGCAAGGGTACTGCCAGCCGCCGCGAGCAAGCGTCCGAGGGCGCCTTCGACCGACGTTGGCCCCGACGCGTCGCCCTCGGGCAGGTCGTGAAGCCCCTCGAGCAGCGGGCCGTTGCCTTGCACCGACTTGCCGTATGCGCCCGCAAACTCGGTCGCCCAGCGCACGGTGGCCAGCGCCAGAACCGGGTCCGGAGAGTTCCAGATCTCCTCGGGCGACATCGAAAGGACGTCATGCAGCGCCGCAAGCGTCGCGTTCGACTGCAGTACCGCGGCGTAGCGCTGAGCGTCGTCCACCTCCTCGAGCTCGGCGGCGCTGGGCGCCAGCGCAACGGTGGCTTCGGTGATACCGACGAGCGAGTCGGTCGTTTGAAAGACGATGGTCAGGCCTTCGCCCTCCTCTTGTTCGTCGCTCGCATCGGCTGGGGGGGCCGTAAGCACGGTGAGCCCGAGCAGGGCGGGTGCGGCGAGTCGTCGAACGCTGCGGGTCGCGAAGGTCTTCAGGGACGGATACGTATTCATGGTCGTGATGTGGAGCTCTCGGCTCTCACAGCGGTCGTCCGGAACCGCGCGCCTTTGATCACGACGAATGCGACGAACTCCTGACGCAAAGTTCGGCAGTCGTGGCGCCCGTCACAGCGCCTGCCTGCGGCAGTTTCGAAGGCCGTCCGGCCGTCCGCCGGCCACGCAGATGCGGTAGCCTTCGGGCGCCGCCGTGATCATCTTCGGAACGCGAACCACCAACCCCAAGACCGGCGCAGGTCTGTTCAACTGCCCCCGCTGTGGACCACAGCGACAGTTCACGCACCGCAAGGCGAAGCGCTGGTTCACGCTGTACTTCATCCCGGTCATTCCCCTGGGAACGGCCGGCGAGTTCGTCGAGTGTGACGCGTGCGGTGAAACCTTCGGGACCGAGGTGCTCTCTTACGACCCGGCCGCCGAGCGAGCCGAGATGGTCGACCGCATGCGACGGCTCGCCGTGCTCGCGATGATCTTCGCCGGCCGCTACCAGCCCGACAACGTTGCGGGCCTTCGTGCGGCGCTGCAGGCCATGACCAACGAGTTCGTCCACGAGGAAGCGGTGCATCAAGACGTGCAGCATGCCCAGCAAGCGCAGGCGCAGCTCGAGCCCGTCTTTCAAGCCCAGACGCAGGACTTCTCCGCCGACGGCAAGACTGCGCTGCTTCAGCTGATTCTCAGCACCCTCGCCCCTACGCGGCAGGTTCAGGCCCAGGACCATCAGGTCGTGCATCGAGCTGCCGCGGCCATGGCCGTTCCCGCAGACGTCGCCGAGGCCCAGATTCGCGCGTACATGAGTGCGCCCGCATGAAGCGACTGATGCTCCTCGGCCTCGTCGCCCATGCGGCGATGCTGCTCACTCCGGTGGTGCACACCCGCGGCATCGAGGCCGCGGCCGATCTGTCGGTGCTCGTCGTGGTCGGCAGCGCGATTGCGGCAGCTGCGTTCGAGGCCTCCGCCACGCCGTGGATACCCGGCCGTGCCCGTCGCACCGAGGGCGCTCGTCTGCGCACGTGGTCTGCCGCGGCGTCGATCGTGCTCGGCGTCGCCACGATTCATGCGGCCTGCGGCGCCGTCCTCGGACCAGGCCTCTGGATCGGCACGGCGCTCCTCATCGTGGGCGGGGCGCTTCGCCGCGCCGCCATCGTCGAGCTCGGTGGTGGATTTCGGACCGAGGGCGGCGCCACACGGCTGTGCACCAGTGGCCTGTATCGATACGTCCGGCACCCTTCCGAACTCGGGCTGATGCTCATGAGCGGCGGCCTCGTCGTCATTGCCCCCTCGTACCTCGCCTGCGGTCTCGCAATCGCCCAGCTGGCACTGCTCGTGGTGCGGCTCCAAATCGAGGAGGCCGCCCTGCGCGCGTGCCTTGGCGATGCGTACCGAGACTACGCCCGTACGACGCCGCCTCTGTTGGGGTTCGGGCCGGCCGACGCGTCCTGATCACGTCGGCGCAGGCCGTCAGTGGTCCCCGCTCGACGGATTCCCCACCGCCGCAGAACCGCGGTCCGCGGGCGCGAAGAACATCATATGCTGCCACGGAAGGTCGTCGAACTCCCGCGTCAGCGCAAGGCCACTGGCCTCGTACTCCGCGAGGATCTGCGCCTTCGACATTTTGTGCAGCGGCCTGATCGGAACGTCGGGATCCTCTGCTCGATACTCGAGCAGCACGATTTCGCCGGTCGCCGACAGCGACGCGCGTAAGCGTTCGAGCACGGCCGGTGGATCGCTGAGCTCGTGATACACGTCGACGATGAGAATGCGGTCGCACGCCCCCGCAGGAAACTTCGGATCCGCGTCCGTGGCTTGCAGGGTGACGACGTTCTCAGTACCCGCCGCCTTCGCGCGTGTCCGCAACAGTTCGAGCATTTCGGGTTGGAGATCCGAGGCGTAGACGCTGCCTTCCGGAGACACGGCCGACGCCATGAGCAGGCTGTGGTAACCGTTGCCCGCACCGAGGTCACACGCAGTCATGCCAGGACCGAGGCCGAGGTGCTCATGCATCCTCGTCGTGTTTTCCTCATCGTCCCGATTGTCGCGCGTGAGCCAATCGGCCCCATGATGACTCATCGTGCGCGCAAGCGTGCGTCCCATGTACTCCCGCTCTTGCACGGCGGGCTTTGCGTCGTCCTGCACGGCCGCTGAAGGAGCCGCAGCGGGAGCCTCGGCAGGACTCTCAGCGCCGCGGCAGGCCGTCAGGCACAGCCCCGCGAGCAGCCACGAGCTGGCATAGATGGCGCGCCGGCTCGCCGATCCAGTCTTCGTGGTGGTGCTGAACATCGAGGCCTGCCGACTCCAAGATGCGCCGTCCCTCCCCATCGGCAAGCAAGAAGCGCCGACTCGGCCGCTCGTACCGCTCCAGGTTACGCACCGTCGGATGCAGCCAGAGCGCGACGCCGTTCGAAGACAGCCCCGAGGCGACCGAGGGCCACATCGAAGCCTGCAGGTAGTTCGTACACAGTACGAAGTCCCATGGACCTCCCGGCATCGCCTCGCGCTCGAGATCGGCCACGACCGTCGTCAGCGCGACGCCGTGTTCACTCGCGACGGCCGCAGCCCGCTCGAGTGCCACGGCGGACACGTCGACCAGCGTCACGTCGAGCCCACGCAGCGCCATCCACACCGCCTGCGCACCATCACCCCCAGCGAGGTCGAGGGCCCGCCCCCGACGCGGCACGGCACCCTGCCAAGCCTGCAGCGCGGTCGAGGGATGGGGCTCGGGCAGCGGTCGCCCGGCGTACTTGGCGTCCCAACGAGCAGCATCGGCTTCGGCCATCGCCCGAAGGCTCGCACGCATCGCCCGCTCGCGACGAGTCCCTCGCACAGAAGGAGACAATTTCCGAGGAGCTGCTCGCCGCTGGTCGGGGGTCAGCGGAGAGGTGCGCTGGAACCCGACTGCGTGTAGGTAGCGACGTGCATGGGCTGGTCCGTCCACTACGTCGTCATCGTTCCCGGTGCCGTGTTGCCCGAAGATTCGCTGCTGATCCATGAGCACTTGCGAACCTGGAACTCCGAACTCCACGAGGGCAGCGAGTCGATGTCGTTGGTCGAAGTTCCCTTCGAGCAGAGGCGCGCTGAGCCACTGACCGGCCAGATGTTTCGAGAGATCGAGATCATGCTCGGCACGTACACGTACGGACCCAGTGGCCCCGCCTTCGAAGCGCCGCCGGTCTACGCGAGCAATACGTACCTTTGGGGGTTCACGAAGGTGCAGTACAGCCGCAAACCGACGGAGGACTTTTGCACCGTGCTGCGAGCGCTGCGGGACCTCGCACAACTGCGTAGAGCGTGGACGATCTACGCCAGCGACGACTACGACACCGTCCCTCGTCTCACCCACGTTGCCTCGCTCCCCGACCCCAAGGACCTACTCGCGCGCGCACGGGCCACATAGTCTGTCACTAGGTGCAACCTCGCACGTCACGGTGCGTCTTCAGAGCGCCGATGACGACCGCACGCTCCGCTCGACTGCTCTCCCTCGCACTGATGGGTGCACTCTCCTTTGCCGCCGGATGCGATGGAGGCGACGCCAAGCCCGCCGCCAAGAGTGCGTCTGAGCCTACGGAAACGGCCAAACCGAAGCCCGCGCTCCGGCTGCGCAACGACACCGATGCGTGCAGACATGCACTGGAGTGCTGCGTGGAACGAGTGAAGCTGGACAACGATGGCAAGGCAGACCCCGACCAAATCAACCTGTCCTGCTCGGGCATCGGAATGGCCCAGGACGATGCGACCTGCAGGCAGTTCGCGGAGGGCTACGCGTACAATTTCGAGAAGGCGGGTAAACCCCTTCCAGAGGTGTGCAAGTAGTCGGGACTACGCGAACATCACCCCTCGGACAAGAGGCTACCGGTCGGTCGACCGCCCGTGACTCGACGCCGCAGACGGCCCGACGAAAGGACCTGAACCGGACCGATCGATCCGGCAACCTCCCGTTTGATGGCTTCCGCGCCAACCGTCCCCGAGTCCGTGGTCTCGCGTGTCCATCCGTCCTCCGGCGAGGCCGACGCGCTGTTCGCCAAGCCTGCGCCTCGATTCGTCGGCGAGCGCAATCCGCATTCGGTCCTATTCGACAGCCGGCTCCACGAGGGGGAACGAGCGCGCCGCGACCGTGTGGCGGCACGGCCAACCCCACGGCACTCCGGTCTGATCGACCTCGACATCGTGATGCCCGAGAGCGAACGCGCTCGGCGCTGGCGCCCTAGCGAATCGACGACCGGAACCCTGCTCTCCGAGGTCCAAGAGACGCCCATCACCTTCGGCCCCGAAGCCACCCGCACCCGGGCCCTGACGCTGCTGCTCTTGGCAGTCGCGATCGTGGTGCTCGGCGTTGCGGTCGCCGTGCTCGGGGCCTTGGCCTGACGCCGCCCCCGGGCGGGGCCGGCCTCAGGGTGCGAGCTTGATGAGCTCGTACCCGAAGTTCACCAGCACCGTTGCCCCGGCATCGTCGACGGCGAACACGTTGACGCGGTTGGGGTAGACGACCTCGGCGGGCCAGCGGGGAGACCGATCGGGGTTGAACTTCATGACCCGATACTCGGGTGGACCCGAGAAGCGCTCGCTGACCGTCGTGACATGGCCCGCAGAATCTTCAGCATAAAGCGGCAGCACCGCGTCTTCAGCCCCCCACGACACGCTGTCTTCGATGTCTCCAGCCGGAGAGAGCGTCAGCCACTGGTACCCGACGGTCTCGTAGTTTTCTCCAAGGGAACCGACGACCTGGACTTCCCCCCCTGCCGATTCCCAGACTTGCCGCGGCCTCGAGTCCTCGTGTTCATCCCACGGCACCGACCATCGTAGTGAACCGTCCGCGTCGAAGCACATGATGTCGACGCCTCCAACGACCAGACCGCCGTCACTGAGCACCGAGACGGCGTCTTCGAAGAGTGACGATGAACGCATCGCATGTTCGCGCGAGACGAGGACCTCGCCCGAGGGCGCAACCTTCAGCACGGAGACCTGCCCACCGCCAGCTCTGGCCCCCCCGTACACGTTGTCGCCCGCGTCCACGCCAAAGTAGAGGCCCCAGCCACCGCGGAGCGCCTGCCATGACGCGGACGCCCCCTGCTCAGCGACCAACCCGCTGTCACCGCCAAGGAGTTCACCCACGGCATCGCGAAACTCGAAGAGAGCGCTGAACACGGCTTGCCCGCCCGCTCGGAACTCGACGTCATGCAGAGAGCCGAACCGGATCTCTGCCGTTCCCGGCGGAGGGTCGATCGAGGGGATGTACGAACGCTGGTCGATCAGCTCGCCGTCGGCGTCGAATTCGACGGACACGAACCCCTCGAACCTATCGCCGAAGGAGACCCCACCAAGCAGGATGTGGCCCTTCGCGTCGAAGTGAATCTTCGATACACCGAGCGACTCTGGAAGCTGCACGGTCCACAGGACGCTTCCAGACACGGTGCAGTCGATGTTGCAACCGTCGGCCTGCGCGTCGTTGCCGTCGTCGCACGCTTCTCCCGGGTCGACGATGCCGTCACCACAGAACGAGGTTGTGCCGCCCTCTTCATCTGAGGATTCATCCTCGACGCCGCCCGAGGCTTCGGGCGGTCTCGCGGTCGTGGTGTCCGCCGGATTCTCATCACCGTCCGTCGACGAGTCGGCCGTGGATGTACTGGCGTCGGTGCCACCGGCGCCGACGGGCGCAGGTGAATCCATGCAAGAGGCAAGGATGAGGGGGAGTGCCGTGCACGGGAGTGTGGGGAGTCTCTTCATGTTCTGTCTTTCGCTCATCGCGCATGCCAAGAAATGCCCCCGACCGATGCAACCACGACCGTGCCGTTCGGCTGCGGGAACGCGGAGTCTGCATCCACGTCGAGGACGGTCCACAGGGGGTCGAGTGCGTCGTCGAGTTTCGACAGCGCGCCGTCGAGTACGAAGAGGTGTCCCTCCCCGTCGAACGCCGCGGCCCGTGCCTCGGCCACGCCTCGTTCGGGCCATTCGACGCGTGCCAGCTCCCGCCCCTCGAGATCGAAGTCGATCGTCAGGCGCGTCGCGAACGGCAGATCGTCGCGGCCCATCGCGCGGAGCGTTCCCGACTTGGAAAGCGCAAGCGCGTCCGTCCCCCGAGCATGGGGCCACGGCATACTCCACGCCACGGTTCCCCGCTCGAGGTCGACCGCCGAAACGGTTTGCCCACCCGCGATGAGCCAATCATCTGACGAGAGCAAGAGCTGCCCGACCGAGATGTTCTCCTCGATGCGCCACCGAAGGGCACCATCGAGACCGTAGCAATGAAGGTACTCCGCTCCACCGACGGCGACGATGCCGACATAGAACCCGTCCGCCGAGGCGACGACCCGAGCCGTTCGTGCGCCTGCAAACGTCTCCCGAAGGAGGGTCTCGGGGCCGTCGATGATGCGGAGTCGAACGCCATCATCGAAGGCGCGGTCAGACCCCGCGGCCGGTGTCACGGGGTAAACCCACGCAGCGGGCCCCGTCGACGACACCGCCAGCTGCTGCGCCGTTGCCCGCGGCTGCCTCGGCTTCCACGCGCCGCCGTTGACGAAGACGGCGCGGTCACGCTGTTCCAGGTCCACGTCGTAAGCCGCAAAGGTGGTCTCCGCCCCCTCGAACTCGACGGTGTAGAGGATGCCGCCCGGGCGCATGTCGACGCCGAACAGTGCGTCGTGCTCCCAGGTCCATTCCTTCGACCCTGGCGTCACACAGTGGCGATTGCAGGCATCCCCTTCGAAGTCGTTACCATCGTCACATCGCTCGCCGAAGTCGACGACCCCGTCTCCGCATGAGCTCGCGTCCGGATCGCCGTCGGCTACACCGCTCGAACCGTCTTCGGATCCCGACCCGTCGGTCTCGAAGCTCGGGGTCGAACCGTCGGTCTCTGGAGGCGAAGGGGCCCCTGCGTCGGAGAACGACGGCCCCGTACAGCCAGTCATCATGAACGCGGCGAGCCCCCGCGCGAGCCGTGAGATGCACACGCACGGCATGTGGCACTTCATGCCCCGAACCCGTGAGCCATTGGGACGGATTGCCGCAGCACATTCGCGTGCAGACATCGAGACGGTGGAGTCGCCGGACCTCTGAAACCGCCACATGCCCACAGCGATTCACGTCACACGCCTTGACTTCGTGGGCGATCCGCGGAGGCCGCCAGGCAGGTTCGCGAAAGGCACTCACGCGCGTGCACACGCGTCTAGGTTGTGCCGCGGCATCGACATTGGGCTGAGCGCACGTCGGAATCGGCACGCGTGCCGACGTTGCCCACCGGGTTGGCGCCCGCAGGACGCGTGGCGCGACCGGTTCGCAAAGCATGTACTCCACCATACGCCCCGAACCACACATGCCTGAATCGAAGCATGTCCTTTAATGACATGTCCAGACTCGGCCTGTTCTTTCACGTCGACGAGGGACACCCACATCACGACGAGCGACACATCTCACGAGTCCGTGCACTGCTTTTTCGCCGCGACGACGAAGGAATGGTGCAGCCGAGGTCATGCACCGAGGTGAGGCGTGCGAGATGCCTCGCGCTCGTTAGGGCGAGCAACAACCTGAGCCCCCCCAATGAAGCCAGCTGGCCGCGTTGGTCGCCCCGTTGCGACCTCGATGGCCGGCGAGGAACCAAAGAGATGTACACGTTCAAAGTTCGAACCTTCCTCCGCACCTTCGCCTTGTCGGCAGTCCTTCCCTTCACGCTCACCGCCTGTGATGACGGAGCATCCAGCAACGGCACCTCCGATGACGCGATGGACGAAACCGACGGCGACGACGATCCCAACGACGATACGTCCGACCCGACGGACCCCAACGACACCGCGCCGACCTCCGAGTCGGATGGTGATACATCCAACGACGACCCGGGTGCGGCAACCGATACCGATGGCGAGTCCGATGGGGAACCCGACGGCGAATCCGACGGCGAATCCGATGGCGAGTCCGACGGCGAATCCGATGGCGAGTCCGACGGCGAATCCGATGGCGAATCCGACGGCGAATCCGATGGCGAGTCCGACGGCGAATCCGATGGCGAGTCCGACGGCGAATCCGATGGCGACGAGCCGAACGAGGGCGTCTGTCCGGCCGGCGATCTCGGGGACGAAACACCCGCAACCGTGGACGGAGACAACACCGATGCCGGCGACGCTGTCTCGCTGAGCTGCTCCGATGGCGGCGGTGGCGACGACCTTTCGTACACCTTCACGACGGGAGACGCCGGTATCTACCGATTCTCGACGAACGGCGAAGGCCAGCTGGATTCGACGGCCGCGCTCGCCGTCCTCGATGGCTGCGAGGGCGCGGAGCTGGCGTGTGAGCTAGGCGGCGAGTTCTTCGGATTCCCCATCCCCCCTCTCCTGAACGTGCAGCTCGAGGCCAACACGGAATACGTCGTCGCGGTCGACAGCAACGCCGGCGAAGTCGGCACGTTCACGCTCGACGTCCAACACCTCGAAGGCGCGCAGGAGCTTCCTGTGGGGGTCTGCGAGGACATGCCGCTGGACACGTGTGACGACGCCGGCATGAACACGATGGCCCACAACGACACCGTCGCCTGCGACGTGGACGGCGACAACACATACGAAGTCTACGAGTTCGAAGTCACGGCGGGCGATTGCGTGTTCGCGTCGGTCGACAACATCGACACCGCAGCGGGCGCAACGGGCATGGAGAGCCACGACCTGGCCGTGGCGTTCGTGGATCCCAACGGAAGCTCCACGACCTTCGACGACGACTTCGAGTGTGGCGACCCCGCCTTCGGGGGCTTTGGATGCCCGCAAGGCGGAGTCACCGCGGCCACGGACGGCACCATGCAGCTGTACGTGTGGGCCTACGGCGGGGAAGGCTGCCCCGACGGCTCGCCGTACTCGGTGAACGTGTCGGTCAACGGCGCGGACGTGGACCTCAGCAGCGGACCCATCACCGAAGACTTGCTGGCCGTCTGCCTCGACTAGGTCTCCACGCTGACGCCGCTGCCCGATGTGGCGGCGTCAGCTGACCTCGTCTCGGCCCATGC
>CAYSPB010000221.1:0-12407 GCA_964432695.1 uncultured Nannocystaceae bacterium | reverse complement strand
CGTGCTCGGCGGCATGACCACCCCTGCCAAGGTGCTCGGCTTTCTCGACGTCGCCGGCGCATGGGATCCCTCGCTCGCCTTCGTGATGGGCGGTGCGATCGCCGTCTTCGCGCCCAGCTACTGGCGGATGGCCCGGCGAAGCGGGTCGCTGCTCGGCGACCCGATGCACTTGCCCACGCACAGCACCATCGACGCACGCTTGCTCGTGGGCGCCGCGTTGTTCGGGGTGGGGTGGGGGCTTGCCGGCTACTGCCCCGGTCCCGCACTCGTTAGCACCATGAGCCTCGGTCGCGACGCACTCATCGTCGCGACGGCCATGCTCGTCGGTATGGCGGGGTTCAGCCTCGTCGAGGCACGACTTCGAAGGGCCGCACCATGACACCGCTGCGTTCGTGGGTCCGCGCCCAGTCGGGCATGCGCATGCGCGCGGACGTGCTCGCCGGGCTGACGACCGGCGTCATGCTCATTCCCCAGGCCATGGCGTACGCAATGCTGGCCGGGCTTCCGCCGATCGTTGGCTTGTACGCCTCCACGCTTCCGCTCTTGGTCTACGCGGTGTTTGGCACGTCGCGCGAGCTCGCGGTCGGTCCGGTCGCGATGGACTCGCTGCTGGTCGCATCCGCCTTGGCGCCGCTCGCCGCGGTGGGCAGCGACCGGTATCTCGAGCTTGCGGTTCTGTTGGCGCTCATGGTCGGGGCGGTTCAGCTCGTGCTCGGCCTGCTGCGCGCGGGCGGCCTGCTCGACCTGCTCAAGCGCCCCGTCATCTCGGGCTTCACCTCGGCCGCGGCCATCACCATCGGGCTCAGCCAGCTCTCGAACTTGCTCGGGGTCTCGCTTCCGCGAGCGAAGCAAGTCCACCGCCTGTTGCTCGCGCTCGGTGACGTCGTCGGCGACGTACACCTCGGGACGGTCGCGCTCGGGCTGCTCGGCATCGTTGTGCTCAAAGTGCTCGCCAAGGTCGCGCCAAAGGTGCCGCGGGCCCTCGTGGTCGTGGTGCTCGGCTCGGTTGCGGTTTGGGCCCTCGGCCTGGATGCCGCAGGCGTTGCGATCGTGGGCGAGGTCCCTTCGGGCTTGCCGGCCTTGTCGGTGCCGAGCGTGGCACTCGACGACGTGCAGGCGTTGCTGCCCTCGGCGCTCGTCCTCTCGCTGATCGCGTTCATGGAGGCGGCTTCGGTGGGCAAGGCGGTCGCCGCCAAGCGCGGCGGCTCGATCGAGCCGAGCAAGGAGCTGGTCGGGCTGGGCTTGGCCAACGCCGCGTCGGCGCTGGTGGGCGGCTACGTCGTCACAGGTGGCTTCTCGCGCACGGCCGTCAACGCCGACGCCGGGGCGCGCACGCGATGGTCCGGTGTGGTCACGGCGCTTCTCATCATCACGACGCTGCTGTTTTTGACCGGTTGGTTTTACTACCTGCCCAACGCCATGCTGGCCGCAATCATCATGAGCGCGGTCTTCGGGCTGGTCGACCTTCGCGAGGCGCGACGACTGTGGTCGTCTGCCCGGCCTGACTTCGCCCTGTGGGTCATCACGTTCTCGGGCACGCTGTTCGCCGGAATTGAAATCGGCATCGGTGCTGGCGTGCTCGCCTCGCTCGTTCTCTCGGCGCTCCGCCGACTCGGCCGCACGCCTGCGGCTACGCCACCCAACCCCTGAGGTTCATCATGTTGTTTCGCCAGCTGTTCGATCCCGAGACCTGTACGTACACCTACCTGCTCGCCGACGAAGCCACGCGCGAGGCCGTCCTCATCGATGCGGTCTTGGAGCAGGTCGACCGCGAGGCTGAGCTGATCGAGCAGCTCGGGCTGACGCTGCGCTACGTGCTCGACACCCACGTCCACGCCGACCACGTCACCGGAGCGGGCGTGCTGCGGGAGCGGTTCGGTGCAAAGACGCTGGTGGCCGACGGCGCGGGCGTGGAGTGTGCCGATGTCGCTGGCAACAACGGGGACACGATCGCGTTCGGACAGCACACCCTCGAGGTCTGCAGCACGCCGGGGCACACCTCGGGCGATCTCACCTTCTTGCTGCGGCACGAGGGCATGGCGTTCACGGGCGACACGCTGCTGATCCGCGGCTGCGGACGCACCGACTTTCAGCAAGGCGACTCGCGGACGCTGTATCGCTCGGTGCACGGCCGCATCTTCACGCTGCCCGACGACACGCTGCTCTATCCTGGTCACGACTATCACGGCCGGACGGTCACCACGGTAGGCGAGGAGAAACGGTTCAATCCGCGGTTGGGCGGTGGCCGCAGCGAAGATGCGTTCGTCGAGATCATGGCAGCCCTGAAGCTTCCGTACCCCAAGCGCATCGACGCGTCGCTTCCGGCCAACCAGAACTGCGGCGTGGCAACCCAAGGCGGGCAGCTGGGCGCCGGTGCAGCGGACGGCTCAGAACGTGCCGGAGGTGTCGGCGGCATGGGTCCATCGCCGTCGTGCAGACGCTGGCGTTCGCGTCGTCGACGTTCGCAGTGCCGAGGAGTACAGCGGAGAACTCGGACACGTACCGGGCTCCGACCTCATCCCGCTGGCCACGCTCGAAGCCGAGGCCGCGTCGTGGGACCGCACCGCGTCGCTCGTCCTCGTGTGTCGCTCTGGCCGGCGTTCGGCCCATGCCGCCGCGGCGCTCGAACGCCTGGGCTTCACCGCCGTCGCCTCGATGCGGGGCGGCATGCAGGGCTGGAACGAGTCCGGCTTTCCGCACTGAGCTGTCAACCTACGTTCCGGCTCCGGTACAACGGGGTTGGCGGAAATGCGTCGGTGAAGCCGAGCATCAAGGTGCTCTCGCCTGGCCTACCGCTTGCAGCGTGGTCGTGCCCATGCGTCCGCTCCGTTTCACGTCGCTGCTCCTGTTGGTTCTGGCCGGATGTGGCCCCGAGGTCAGTCTCGACCGGAGCGAGTTGGGTGGAGAGACGGAGCATGCGGCCGAAACATCGGCCGACGATGGGGGCGAGAGCACGGGGGGTTCGTTCGAGCCTCCGCCCGAAGGCTGTGTCCAGATGCCCTCAGTTGGCGTCGACCACATCGACCCGTCCGACTGCACCGCCCTGATCGTGCCGCCGGACCCCACCGAGATCCTCGTTCGGATTCACAATCGACGCGACCGCCCCATTCTCATCGTGAATCAGGGACTCCACACGCCCCAGGCGTTTGGCGTCACGGGAACGGTCGGGCAGCGGGTTGTGGCCAATCGAACATCATGCTGCGGGCAACTTCCCGAATGCGCGGCGTACGTCGACCCCGACTTCGAGGGCGGATGTGTGTGCCCTGGCATCCCCAGCATTCCCCGTTTCGTGGCCCCGGGTGGATGGTTCGAGCAGTCCTGGACGGCGAGGGTCGGGGCAGAGATCTCGGTGAGCCCCGATTGCACCGACCTCGATGCCGATGAGCCATGCATCCGAACGGTGGTCCCGCCGCCGGGAACCTACACCTTCTCGGCCCTCATCCTCGAAGAGGAAGACTTCGACCCTTCATGTGGGTGTGTCCTCGACGAGCGGGGCAGCTGCACGTTCGAAGGGGAGGGGACGTGCGATCAACCGGTCGGGGTCCCGGTGGAGTTCCAAACTGCAGACGCGGTTTGGGATGGCGTGTGCGGCTCGGTCGACATCGTCGTCGACGGCTGAAGCGTCAGAGCATGCCCAGCTCGCGCATGCGTCTCCACAGCGTGGAGCGGCTGATGCCCAGCAGTTCGGCGGCGCGGCTTCGCTGGCCCTCGGCGTTGCGGAGCGCCTCGGTGATGCGGGCGCGCTCGCTTTCCTCGGGCGTGGCGTGCACGCGCCCGCGAATCTGCTCGCCCCGAAACTCGGGCGGCAAGTCATGTGTGTGGACGACCGGCCCTTCGCCAACGGCAAACGCATACTCCACCACGTTGTGAAGCTCGCGAATGTTGCCCGGCCACGGATACACGCGCAGGAGCGCCATCGCGTCGTCGGCGATGCCCTCGACGACACGGCCGCCACGCTCGTTGAAGTCGTCGATGAAGTGCCAAAGCAGCGCATCCATGTCGCCGCTGCGCTCGGAGAGCGGCGGAATGAACACGGGCACGACCCGAACCCGATACATCAGATCTTCGCGAAAGCGCTTCGCTTCAACCTCGGCTCGGAGCGACTTGTGTGTCGCTGACAGCACGCGAATGTTGGTGCGCTGGGGGTGTACGCCGCCGACCGGCACGAACGTGCGTTCCTGCAGCACGCGAAGCAGTCGGGCTTGAATGTCGAGCGAGAGTTCGGCGACCTCGTCCAAGAACACCGTCCCACCATCACCGAGGGCGAACAGGCCCTCGCGTTCCGAGATGGCGCCCGTGAACGCGCCCTTGACGTGCCCGAACAGCTCGGATGCGGCAAGCTCCGGCGTGAGCGTCGCGCAGTTGATCGCACGGAACGCTCCGTTGGCGCGCCCACTGAGTCGATGCACGGCGTGGGCGGCCAGTTCTTTACCGGTTCCGGTCTCGCCGCGGAGCAGCACCGACGTGTCCGTCTTGGCGACGCGCTCGAGCAGCCCGAACAGCGCCGTCATTTCCGGCGCAACCGTGACCATGCCGTGGAACTCCGTCAGGCTGAGCTTTGGTCGGGTGACGACGCCGGTCACACGTCGTTGATACCGAAAAAGCGTTCGAGGCAGGGGGAATCCTTCACCCCGCCCGGACCCGTTTCGACGCTCGACCGAGGGAGCCGCGCGCTGAAGCGCCGCGCGTCCGTGCGGCCTTCACGTACGCAGTGCCTGCCCGGCGCCGTTCGATCCTCCGCAAACGTATTTTTCTAGCAGCGGGACCACGAGACCTTCTTCTCGCCCCGTGGGGTCTGCACCGTGATGTGCAGCTTGTCGCCTCGCTGTACGAGCGTTGCGTCCAGATAGCCGCCTTTGCGCGGGACGAAAATCTCGCCTGTCCAGCCTGCCTGCGCTTTTTCGAAGTGGCGCAGGATCGTCTTGCCGATCGTGGCGCGTTTGTTCGAAGACTCCACGAGCGCGCCGCGGAGCGTCCCGGCACTGACCGTGACATCGACGACGCCGTCGTCTTTGCCCGTACACCATCGCCCAGTCACCGACGGAGCCGCCATCATGGGAATGGACGAGGACACCACGGGCGGGGACTCGGCCTGCCTACACTGGGCGTCCGTGCCGAAGGAGAGGGTTCCGCAGAACGAGAGTACGATCGCAAAGGCCCGAGACATGTTCTTGGTGTACGGGCGCGCCTGGGCACTCACAAGACACCAAAGTGCAGCGTTTCGTAGCGCTCAGAACCGCAGGTCGAGGCCTGGCGGCGGAGCGTCCTGCAGGACCTCGAACGCTGCGCGGTGCTGCGTGTGGAGGCGACGACGCGGCACGCCGGGGGCTTCGACCTCGAGGGTGCATCGAGCGAGCTTGGAGTTGAGGCAGGCTTTGTGTCCGCCCGGCGGATTGAGGTAGCGCAGTGCGACGAAATCGTCCGGTTCGGCCTCGAACGTGGCGTGGATGCGAACGCCCCGCCCTTCCGTCGTCAGCCGCCACATGAAGCCGGCCTGCTCGCCTTTGCTGCGTGCCGCCTGAAGCATGCCGACGCGCTGGATCGTGGTGTCTCCGATCTGGACCGAGGCGATCGTGAGCGGTGGGGTGGTGAACGGTCCAACGTCGAGCCACGCGGTCGCGGCCTCGAAGAACACGTCGGGGGCTTCGTCGAAGCCGGCAACCTGGCCCCACGCGTAGCGATCGGTGTGACGGCTACCCCAGTTGTGGTTCTGCGAGCCGACCCAGTCCGCAACGTCGAACCGATGGTCGCCGATTGCGATGTGTCCTCGAAAGCGCGCGAGCGGAGATCCCGTCACGAGCTTGGCTTTGGGAAAGCCGCGGTCGTAGAGGCCCGCGGGGAGCATGAGCATTGGGGGCCTCGGACTGTCGAAGGTCAGGCTCCAGCGGACGTCGTCGATGCTGCCCTCGCAGTTGCCGGCGGCATTCAGGAGCGCGTCCCCAATCCGGACGTCGAGGCCGCCCTGACTGAACTGGCAGTCCGTGAGCGGGACTTCGGCCTTGCGTGTGACGATGCGTCGTCGAGCACGGTCGAACAAGATGAACCACAGCTCGCCCAGCGCTGCGCGGCCCGAGTCCGCAGGGTGAAAGATCGTGTAGCGGATCCAGAAGGCCAGCGGCTCGCTCGGGTGGTTCGCGCGTTGAAACCAGCTCTCGTAGTGCCCCCGTGCGCCTTGGCGGAACCTGGCGGCGTTCCACGCTTCGCGACCCCGCATCATGAGCCGCATCCTCGCATGCTCCGGGTGGCTCCGTTATGCTCGGCGCGTTGACCGGTTCATCCGCAATCGTCTTGGGCGCGTCGATGCTGGCGGCCGCACCCAGCGAACCCGTCAAGGAAATCGAGGTCGGGGCTCGGATGGCGGTCCGCCCACAAGCGCGGGCGAACGCTACGTATGCGGACGCGTCCGACGACGACAACTGGCAGGTCTTGCAGGCCGCGCGCCTCGACGTCGCAGGACGCTATGGCCCGCTCTCGGTCGTGACCCAGCTGCAGGACGTTCGGAACTGGGGCCAGAGCGTGAACCCCAACTCCAACGACAGCTTCACCGGGCTGCATCAGGGGTACATCGAGCTTGCCGGCGAGGGACTCGGCAAGCGCGGCCGCGTGTCGGGCTACGTTCGTATGGGACGACAAGAGGTGCGGGTGTGGAGTGGTCGCCTCATCGCCGAGACGCCGTGGGTGATCGGGCGTCGGGCCCTGGATGCTCTGCGTGGGCGACTCGATGTTGGGCGCTGGGGCTTCGAAGCGGCTGCGGCGATCACACGAACCCCCCGTACCCTTCTCGACGCCGAGGGCGCCAACGTGCAGACCCAAGGGGACCAGCTCGCGTGGGGCGAGGTCATGTTCCGTGCGCACCCCGCCTTCGAGCCGCATGTGGGTGTTTGGCTGCGCCGCCAAGACGCGACCGAGGCGGATCTGGAGCGGGACCGTCTCACGTTGACGCCCGGTCTATGGCTGCACGGGGAGCCGATCGAGAACCTCGTGTACGACGTCGAGGGATATGCCCAGCTCGGCCGAGACGGCACGCTCGACCACCGAGCGTGGGGCGCCGTTGCGGTCGTGACGTACACGTTCGACGCGAAGCTCCGCCCAGGTGTACGGGCGTCCTACGAGCTGATGAGCGGCAGCACGTGCACGCAGGCGCCCGAAGACGGTGAAGGGTGCGCACAGACCGTGCAGCGCGACTTCGACGGCGCGTTCGGCTTTCGACACGCGTACCGCGGCTTCGCGGACCAGATCGGCGACAGCAACTTCCGCGACCTGCACCTGCGCGGCATCCTGCAGCCCGCCGACGACCTGAGCTTTTGGATCGACTACCACTGGCTTGCGCTCATGGAGTCCCAGGGTGAGTGGCGCGACCTGACTGAATCGCTGGTGGGCCGAGGATTCGACCCGACGAACGACCAGACCACGCTCGGGCACGAGGTCGACGCCATTGTGAACTATCGGCCGTTCGAGGGGGCACTGGAGCTGCGGCCCGGGTACAGCATTCTGATTCCCACCGCCGCCGGGCGCACGCTCGCGGGTTCGACCCCGCAGCACTTCGCCTACGTGTGGATCGTGGCGAACCTGGGCCACCGGTGGACCCTCTGAAGCCCTCGATCTCGAGGCCTGGCCGCATTTTGCTCGGCACTGGACGTGGCTCGGGTCATGCTTCGCGCATGGCCGACGCTCCCGCGCCCTCTCCGGAAGTTCTCGCCGTTTTCGACGCGATCAAGGCTGGAGACGCGCAGGCGGTGTCGACGGCCCTGGACGGCGGCATCGACGTCAACGCCGTGAACAAGCGGCGAGACTCGCTCCTGATCGCCGCGGCGACCGTCGGCAACGCCGAGATCTCAAAGCTATTGCTCGAGCGGGGCGCCAACATCGAAGCGGTCAACAAGGGCGGTCGCACGCCGTTGGGAAGTGCTGCATTTGCAGGAGCGGTCGACGTGATCCGGCTGCTCGCGGAGTGGGGGGTCAATCTCGACTTCCAGGACATGTCGGGGCGGACCGCGCTCATGTACGCGGCGATGTTCGACCAGCCTGATGCCGCGTGGGCGCTCCGCGACGTTGGAGCATCGGTCGACATGACCGACCCCGGCGGGCGCACGGCTGCCGACATGGCGCGCATCGTTGGCAACTTCCGGGTCATGGACGAGCTGCGGCCCGCGCTGCCGAGCAGCTGAGCCAACTAGCTGCGAACCCAGGCTACAGCTTCGTCGAGCGACGCGAACGCCCGAAACGCGACGCGCTTGGCAGGGCATCGACGGCCGCAAGACGATCTCGAACGTCTTCAATCGAAAGCGTAACGCAAGTTTCTTCGACGAACACGTAGCCGTCGCGGGCCGAGACGAGCACGATGCATCCTCGAATCGACGCCGCGTGTACGCGAGAGCTGAGCTCGCCCAAGGATGCTCAGGCGGCCGAGGTTGCCGCGAACAGGGTGCAGACACGTGCGCGAACCGTGCTTCGGGCAACTTCCTCAAAGCCGGCGCAACTCATCGGTTCGTAGGTTTCCAGCGCCTCCATCAAGCCGAGAATGCCGTCTTGAAACGCGTCTTGCTCCACGTCACCTCGCCCTGGTGTGCTGCGGAGTGCTGCGTCGACGAGCGGAAGTCCCAGCAGCAACAGCCGGTTGCGGGTCTCGAGGTAGTGGGCGCTCGTTTCGAGCACCGCGCGCAGATGCGCTTCGCAGGCGGGTTCATCATCCGCGCGTAGTCGGGCGACGACGGCACGCTCGACCGTCATCCCAAGATGTCCCAGGGGATCTGCCCGGCGCGCGGCGTGGGCAAGCCGCCGTGTGCGGAGGCGGTGTTGGTCCAGGGGAAAAGGCTGGCCGCAGCTGCGGACCCATGACGCGAGGTGGGTCCCCAGGTCGCGATTCGTCCGTGCCGAGGCGCGGAGCTCCCACTCGACCGTCCCGACGATGCGCGGCAGACCGAGCAAGAGCTCCCAGCGCAAGACGCTCAGAGCCTGCAGGCGGGACACGTCGGTCAGCGTGATGACGTTCATCGCCCTCGAAGCCTGAAGGACCGGGCCGCCGCCGCACTCCAGAATGCACCCTGAACGCTCTTGGAATTCTCTATGCGCGAGCTCGCGGACACCTGCGGTCGATGACCGGTGGGTGAAGGGTGCCGCTTCCTGCTAAGCGATCAGGCGCTGGCGAAGGAGCGCGGGCGATTCCTCGGTACGAGGCCGGAGTTCGTTCCGATCACATTTGGTGCGCATATCGCTGGAAACGGTTGAATTGGGTCGCTGATCCGCGTTCCGAGGGGCAGACGCATTGAAAACGGCGCTCGAACACTCCACTATCGGAGGTGGCAGGGGCATGAAGAACTTCCTTCGCGAACAGACGATGGGGGTGGTTGCGTGTATCGCGATCGCCGGGTGGGCAACCGGTTGCGACAGCGATCCGCCCGACGACTCCGCCGGTGGGAGCGGTCAGCTGACGACGATCGGCACCGCGTCCGCTGGAGACACCGACACCGATACCGCCGGCTCCGCGTCGGCCTCCGACTCCAACGCCTCCGCGAGTGCCTCGGGCACCACGGGCGCGTCTGGATCCGCGAGCGCGTCGGACTCGGCGAGCGCGTCGAACTCGGAGAGTGCGAGCGATACGAGCCCCGGCACGGGTCCGGTGTTCGATATCGGTATTCCCCCCGACGGCGGCGCAGGCTGTGGCAGCGGCAACGGGGGCGGTGGGGGCACCGACTTCTCCTACATTTGGATCGCGAACAGCAACGAGGGAACCATCTCCAAGGTCAACACCCAGACCTTGGTCGAGGAAGGCCGCTACCAGGTTCGCCCCGACGGTGGTGGAAGCCCGTCGCGGACGTCGGTCAACCTCAACGGCGACGTCGTCGTTGCGAGCCGACTCGGTGGCTTGACCAAGTTCGCCGCGCGGACCGAGGACTGCCCCGACCCCAACAACACCTCCACCGGTCCCGGCGACGTGAAGCCGTGGCCCGACGGCTGCATGCTCTGGCACACCCCGTTCACCACCGACTCGCAGCGCCCAGTCGCATGGTCGCAAGGCGAGTTCAACGACAGCACCTGTCAGTACGAGAACATGAAGGTGTGGACGTCGACACACAACAACGGCACCGACGTCGCCGAGATCTACCGGGTCAACGGTGACACGGGCATGATCGAAGAGCAGGTCGACGTGAGCGGCGTCCGAACTCACGTGTTTGGCCTTTACGGGGCTGCGGCCGACTCCGAGGGCAACATGTGGGCGAGCGAGCTGGGCGTTGGTCTGCTCGTGAACGTCGACCTCGAGACGATGGCTGTGCGGACTTGGCCGATGGCCGCCAGTGGCTACGGTATGACCGTCGACAGCAATGGCTTCGTCTGGACGTGCAACTCTCAGGTCGCTCGGTTCGATCCTGTGACCGAGACGTGGCAGACCAGTGCCAACCTCAGCAGTTCGGGCAACGGCTGCATGGAGGATGGCAACGGTACGCTCTGGGTTGCGGCCGAGGATTTCGTGGGCGTCGACGCGAATACGCTGATGGAGACGCAGGTCATCGATATCCCCGCGCGCGTTCGCGGTGTCAGCTTCGACTTCGAGGGCTTCATCTGGGGCCCCTCGATCAACTCCAACGAAGCGTATCGGGTAGACCCGGCCACGCTGCAGGTCGACACCGTGACGGGGTTCAACTATCCGTACACGTATTCAGACATGACTGGCTTCGCGTTGAGCAACGCGGGCACTCCGTCGGGCTGAGCTGCCCTTCGTTCGCTGCTCCGATGGCCTCGCAAGGGCGCTTGCGGGGCCTTCGTTCGCATGGACTGAGGCTCAACCCGGGCCGACGTAGACCGCGGTGCCGGTTTCTTTACACACGCCGCGGAGCGCCTTCCACTGCGTTTCTGTGAGGGCGGTGTTGCCTTTGCCGACGTACGCTTGCAGCGCTTTCTTGCGCGTGTCACCGCTTGGGTGCGTAGAGAGGAACTCCAACGCGCCGGGGATCTCTTGCCCGCGATCGCTGAGGCGATCGAAGAATGCGAGCAGGCCTCGCGAGTCGGTGCCGGCGGCGTTGAGTAGATCCACGCCCACCCGGTCGGCTTCGAGTTCGTCCTCGCGGCTGTAGTGGTTGGTGACCGCTGACTTCACCAGCTCGGCGCCGGTGCTGTCGTCGACGGTGAACAGCTTGAAGATGCCGTAGCCCATCGCCTCGACCATGCCGCGTGCCGGATGGCCTTCGATGATGTGGGCCATCTCGTGAGCGAGGACCCCTGCGACTTCTTCGGGGGTCTCCGCTTGGTCGATGATGTTGCGGTACAGAACGATGTGTCCGCCGGGCGCCGCGAAGGCGTTGAGGATCTCTTGGTCGGCGACGTAGACGCGGAACTCGTAGGTGCCATCGGTCTGCGCGGCGAGGGACTCGACCAAGACGTCGAGCACGGCGAGCCCGTCAGGGTCTTGGCAGAAGGAGGTTTCCTTGCCGAGCTCTTCGATCATCTGGGAGCCGACGGTGGACTCGACCGAGGCGGGGACGAAGCGGGAGAGGAAGCCCGAAAGGAATGGGATCGCGAGGAAGAAACCGCCGATGGCAAACGCAAGGGTCGTGCCGAGGGCGGTGAGTCTTCGCTTGCGACGAGCGTCGGGCGTCACGCCTGTGAAGGTAGGCGCTCGGCGGGCGTGCGGCCAGTGTTCGCCGCATGTCACGAAAAAGCCCCGCGAGAGGGCGTCTCGCGGGGCGATGGGGAGAGGTTTCCAATCAGCGAACGATGAAGATCACGCGCTGCGGCGCTCGCGAGTCGGGGTAGGTCTGCATCGTTCGGTGGTAAGCGTTGCTCCGGTGGTGCGTGGGTGGGCTCCAGCGCCACCAGGGGGCTGCGACATGGTTGGGACGTGCGTAGGGGTTGCGGCGTCCTTCCGCCGAGGCTGCGAACCAGACGAACGCGGCGACGAGCAAGAGCATTGGGTTGCCGAAAAGGCCAGCGATACCGAAGAGCACGGCGGCACCCTTACCGATCTTCACGGCGATCTCCGTGGCGCGGCGTCCCCCGATGCGGGTCGCGAGGGCGGCCCGAAGTACGCGTCCACCGTCCATGGGGAACGCGGGCAGAAGGTTGAAGACTCCGAGCGTCACGTTGGCGAAGATCAGCGACTGCACGAGGCCGTACTCGGCCAACCCGAAGAGTGAGCTCGCCATGAACAAGCCGGCTGCGATGACGAAGTTCACCGCTGGGCCTGCAAGCGCGATCAAGAGTTCTTGTCGCGGCGTTCGGGGGTCGCCTTCGAGCTGTGCAACACCACCCATCGGCCAGAGCACGATGCGGCGGGTCGAAATTCCAAAGCGACGCGCGGTCAGGGCGTGGCCGAACTCGTGCAACAGCACCGAACCGAACACACCGACGAGGAACACCACGCCGAGCAGCGCAGCGAGCAGGATCATGCGAACGGGCCACCGCACGCGCGC
>CAYSPB010000220.1:0-12442 GCA_964432695.1 uncultured Nannocystaceae bacterium | reverse complement strand
CGACACCGTCATGGCCACCTCCACCCGCCTCTTCCAGGGCCGCGTCGTCGCCGACAGCGCCGAGAAGAAAGGCGAGTCCCTGCTCGCCTCCACCCCCGTCGTCGTCCTCTCCACCATCCTCGGCCGCACCCCGAGCCTCGAGGAGTACGTCGCCGCCGTGGACGGCATCAAGCTGACCAGCTACGCCCCCCCGCTGCCGAACTAGCGGCTTGTGGGGTCATCGCTGCGGGGAGTGTCCTGCGGCCTTCGACGCGCCTTGTCTCCTTCGGGAGCCTGGCGCGTCGCTCGTTGGGGTGTTGCGACGTAGCGCAACCTACAGGGACGTTTCTGGTGGTCCGTCTCCGACGGGCTCGAAGTTGGGGTCGAGCGCCATT
Source organism: uncultured Nannocystaceae bacterium (assembly GCA_964432695.1). Taxonomy (GTDB): domain Bacteria; phylum Myxococcota_A; class Polyangia; order Nannocystales; family Nannocystaceae; genus CAJXVA01. Next base: position 12,068 of record CAYSPB010000220.1, on the reverse strand, counting down.
ACGAACTTGTCGAACTCGAGGCCGTCTTCACGCATGCCCCACTGCACGACGTGAACACCGGGAGCATCGACTTGGAGCCAGATGTTCGCGTCGCGTAGGGAGACGTCCTCGGTCGCGGACACGCCGGTATGCTGGGTTGCACCACGACGGTTCTGCGTCCAGGCCCACCCCCCGGGGAACTGCATGCGCATGTTTCCAGGATCGACCAGGTCGTTTACCGGCCACCCGCCATCAATGCCGAGGTGAATCCCGTTGGCGGCGGGTCCTTGACCGCGCGCGTGCGCCCAAACGTAGTAGCGGCCAACCTGGGTGAAGTTCACGCGATAGCTCAGCCTCGCACCGCAAGCAGGATCGAAGCAAACGCCGAGACCAGACGTTCCGGGCTCGGTGTCGTTTCGCCTCCGGTCCGGAAGATGTTCTACGTAGGCACCCCCGATGGCGGCACCGGGATCGATCGCGTCCGGGTCGCAGTTCGCGTATTGGTTGCAGTTCGGGGACTCCGGGCCGCCGCAAGGCGTATCCGTCACGCAATCGATGGGGGGCGGGTCCTCGCCATCGACGAAGGTATACCAACGCGCAGCCGTGGCTTCGGTGTTCGTCTGTTCGAAGTAGTGCTCCGCTTCGATGGAGACGATGCCGCCGACCTCCTCAAACTCGAAGGCCGCGGCGTCACCTCCACTGGACGAGCTGCTCTCGTCTCCCGTCGAGGACGACGTCGCCTCGGGTGAAGAGGTCGACGAGCCTTCGGGCACCGGCGGCTCGACACCGGTCATAGGCTCAGTCGATGAGCCTCCGGGGTGGGTGGTCGATCCCATCGACGATGTCGTGTCATCGGAAGGCCTCGCGTCCCCGGAGGAGGATGCGACGGCCGAGGTCGCGCCCGTGCTTCCGACCGGCGCGTCTGCGCCCCCGTCGCGACCGGCGCCGCACGCGAGGAGCGGCACCATCCAAATTGCGACCCCGCACGTGCGAGCCGCTTTCCTCCGGCTTCGCCCGGACACTTGGCAAAACGTGCCCCCGGCAGCCCGCGCGGTCATTTCAAAGATCTCCACCATGCAACACATATGTCCACTGCGGTCATCAACCTTCGAATCGGACGTGGTCAGCAGTCATCGCACCACTGAAAGAAGCGTGCCTCGTCTCACCCGTCGCGCGGCACGCGCCGGTACGAGGCGGAGCCTCGAGAAAAGGTCGGGCGGACGTGAAGAAACAGCGTCGTGCCGGGCATGAGGTTGGGCGGGCTCTGCCATGACGGATACGCTCGTTATCCGGAGAACCCCGACCGCTTCGCATCGACACGTGGACGCATTCATGACCGCCAAGGCCATCGAGGTGACGAACGAGAGGACCCTCGCGACGCCACGATCGTGCGTACAAACATCACCGTCCACGTCATCGCACTTATCTCCTTCCGATCGCTGACGACCGTTGGCTCGAAACCGTCGGGCCAACGACGCCGACTTCCGGCGCCGGATACCCGCGAGCCATGGATCCCCCCTGTGCCGCGGCTCACGATGAATCACCAGAGCCGGCAGCGAGGCCTGAATATGGGCTTCCTGTCGGCGTCTTTCGATGCGCTCGGTTCAGCTCGGGGGAACGCGCTGAATCAGAATACTCTGCCGGACTCCTTCGACGCCGCGTTCGTGGCGACCATTGCGCTCGGTCGGACCTCATTCGGCCGCGCGTCGGCCTATGCCGACCTTGCCGATGAGTCTCAGTGGCTCCGTCGCTGACGCGTTTCGGCGCTCCAGCGCCCCGGCCACGGGCCGTCATCACACAAGAAAGGCAATCCCCTTGATCAGCCAACGATTCATTCTCTCCTTTGCTCTCCTCGTCCCCTCGCTCGGTTCGGGCTGCACCGCGACCCCCGAGGGCTAATACCGGGCATCGAATCGCGTCTCATGCCGGGCACTCCGGAAGTGCGATGAGGACCTCTGGGACGAGTTCGGTGACAAGAGCATCCGCGATTGCGTGGACCGTATTGAGGAGCTCGTCAGCGAAGAGGAGTTCGTCGAGCTGTGCCAGGACTACGACAAGAAAGCTGCCCGCGAGTGTTTGCGCAGCAGCCGAAAGTACAAGCGGTCGTGCGAAGTGGAGGATATTGACCTCGACGCTTGCGGGAGGGTCTGCGGACGGGAGACATTTCCAAGGATGACCTCGAGGATGAAGACGAGATCGACGCTCTGCTCCAGGCGGAAATTGACGCAATCAATGCAGTCGATGATGACTGATCTCGGTTGTCGATGATCGTGATGAGGCGAGCCCCCCCCTGCGGAGACTGGCCTCACCTGCCACAGGGGTGACTCAGACGCAGCTACCGAGGAAGCACTCGTCGTCGCCCGAGCAGCCATACGTCCGCCAGCCGTCGTTTTCGCAGTCGGGGTCGAACGCACCACAGCCGCAGTCACACCCGTCTTCATTGTCCTGCGCGTCATAGTACTCGTCGTCGCAGGTCCAGGTTGAAGGTGGGTCCGTGGGAGCCTGCGTGCATCCGCACCTGGGAATCGAGGTCGGTGCTCCGAACGACTCCGACTGCGAAACGGCGAAGTCTGCATGGTCGTAGCCGCAGCTGTCGCACGCCGCGGAACAAGCGTCGTCGAGCAGCACCCGGTCATCCTCGCTCAGGCTACCCCACACGAAGAACGAGCCGATCTTCGGTGCCCCGCCAAAGCCGGTATTCCAGCTCCACGCGCCACCGAGGCCGAAGCCCGGAGCGAAGCCGCCGACCTGCTGAAAGGCAACCATCCACTCGGTGCCACAGAACGGGTCCGCCCCTGGCAGCGAAGCAGCCGCGGCGTCCGGGTCCTCGGCGAAAGCGAGTGCCTCACCATGAGCGAACGGCTGGACCATGGCGGCCTCGCCGTACTCTGAGCGCTCTTCGAGCGCTCGTTCTGCCCGCCCGTCGGGGGCTTCGGACTCGCACCCGAGTGTGGCGAGCGCGGTCGCGGTGAGGGCAGCAGCGGTGAACAGACAGGGTCTCGTCGTACGTCTCATCGTCGTGTCGTCTCCAAAGGGGGCCAAGGAAAGGCCCACGCTCGAAGGACACGCCTCGCAACGAGACCGCGCAAAAAATCCTGAGGGGGTGAGGACGTGCGGACGGCGACTCCGAGCCCATGAGCGGGAAGGGGCTCCGGTCACGCCTCGGTCCGCCGCTGGCGAAGCCAACGCTGGACGGCTGGGTGAGCAGTGAGGGCAATGGCCCGGTTGAGACAGTCGACGGCTTCGTCCGCGGCGCCTGCCTGTTGCGCAAGCTCGAAGCGTAGCGCCCAATACGGCTGGTGGGCGAAAAAGGCGGCCGCATCCGCGGCCCGCAGCACCTGCAGCGCGGCCTCGGGTCCGTCGACTCGCGCAGAGGCTGCACACAAACCCAACCACGCACCCATGCTCGGGTGATGCTGATGGAGCAACCGGTACAGGGCCCGGACCTCCTCCCGATTGTCCACGCCTTCTTGCAACCGGGCGACGTGGGCGGACTGGATCGCGGCTTCGAGCTGATAGCGACCCACAGACGCATGGGCCGATGCTGCGCGCAGCAGCGCCTCGGCCTCACGCACGCACGCAGCGTCCCACCGCGCCACCTCTTGCTCATCCAACGGGACGAACGAACCCATGCTGTCGGTTCTCGCGGAGGCCCTTGCCTCGCAGTAGAGCATCAAGGCGCGGAGCGCCAAGGCCTCGGGTTCCGAAGGTGTCGCCGTTGCAACCACGCGCCCCAGGTGCAGCGCCTCGGCGCGGAGCGCTTCGACACCGGCATCGACCGGGCATCCCAGGTCCCAGGCTCGCCCATACGCCGCGTAGATCGCGTCGAGCACCGCACCGAGTCGCTTGGGCCACACTTCCGGCTCGGGCCGCTCGAAGCCAATCGCAGCGGCCTTGATCTTTGCCTTCGCGCGAACGAGGCGCTTCGACATGCCGGCGGGAGACACCATGAACGCCCGAGCCACCGCGGTTGCGTCGAGCCCGAGCACGACCTGCAGCATCAAGGGTGCACGCGCTGCCTCATCGATGGCTGGGTGCGCACAGACCAGCATCAGCTCCAATCGTTGGTCGAGCACGGTATCCACGCCCCCCAACTCTTCGTACAGCTGCGTGAGGGTGGCCTCGGCACGACGACGAACGCCGTCGTGTTTCTCGCCGTCGCGCATGCGATTGCGCGCCGTGGTGAGCAACCAGGCTTCGGGGTTGTTCGGCACGCCGCGCTCAGGCCAGGTCCGAAGCGCTCGTTCGAGGGCGTCGGCGAGTGCGTCCTCGGCCGCAACGACGTCCCGCGCAAAGCGAGCGCCCCACGCGACGAGCTTGCCGTATGCGTCGCGCGCTGCCGCTTCGACCGCCGCGTGCGGTTCGCTCATGCCGAGGGTGGCACCTCGACCGGGCGGATCTCGACCTTGCATCGATTCGCCGCCGGGCATCGAGCCGCCCAGGCGATCGCGTCATCGAGCGTATCCACCTCGATGAGGTAGAAGCCGCCGAGCTGCTCCTTCACGTCGGCGAACGGGCCGTCCTGTACGACAGGGCGCGCGCCCTTCTTGGCGACGAGCGTGGTGGCAGCGTCGGGAAGGGCCAGCTCTTCGCCGCCCCGTAGCACGTCGGCTTCGACGAGCGCCTGCGTGTAGGCAACGTAGGCCGCATTCACCGCTTCGAGCGCGTCCCCGCCCTCCCGGCGAATCTGAAGGTCTTCGGGGTTTTCGTAGATCAGGATGGCGTACTGCATCGGTTCAACCCCTCGACGACCGAGCCGGTCGCGGACGGACACCGTACCGAAAAAAAATCAGCCGCCGGCACCTGGCAGCCAGGTCTCGTGCAGGTGCAGCCACCGGACGCCATTGGGCGTGCCCTCGTCCTGGCGCATGAGGACGGTGCTCAGGCGTGCGGTGTCCTTGCCGCGAGCATGCTGGGCCTCCACGTAGGTGAGCAGCGCCAGGTCGGCGTGTGCGTGTCGTAGCTGTAGGTCCCGCACCTCGATCTTCTCGTCGGCCGACCAGCTTCCGAACGCGCCCCGGAGCCCAGCGGAGAGCTCGGGCAACGCCGTCGCCGTACCGCGGGGCGAGACGATCATGAAGCCGGGGTCCATCACATCGGAGAAGCGCCGAAAGCCACGCTCCCGATCGGAGAAATTCCCGCGAAACCAGGCCTCGAAGAATCGGTGCAGGCCGACGACTTCTTGTTCGCATGCGGTGAACACATCCATCGCCTGCAGTGTAGCGCCACCAAACCAAGCAAAGAGGCGCCCGTGTCCAAGGAGCGCCTCTCGAGTCGAAGGGGACCTACGTCGTGGTCGGCCGTACCGAACGCAGGTCCGTCGGTCGCTCACGCGCCGAACCCGAGCTCGTCGAGCGGGCACAGCTCGAGCGCACCGCTGCGCTCGGCGCAGGTCTCCAGCGCCAGCTGGTATTCGTCGTCGGCATCTTCGGAGCACGACGGCGCGGGCAGGCACTCGTAGGTTTCGATCATGGCGTCGAGGCAAGGGTCGCCGCCCTGGTCGACGAACAAGTCGACCATCTCGTTGCACACATCGGCGACCACGCCTTCGGCGGCTTCCAGCGATTCGTCGTCGTCGGCACAGGCGGCCGAGGATTGAACGCAGCCGTCGTAGGCGAGCTCGGCACGGGGCACGGTTTCAGCAGGTTCGTCGCTCTGTCCTTCGTTGCAGGCGAAGAGGGAAAGCGAGAGGAGGAGTGCGGCCATTCGGTTCATGTCGTCAGCGTGGCGTCGTACGTTCCCAGTGCAAGCGAGCTCGCAACCGCGGCGATTCGGTCACTGAGAGCCGATCGTGACCCGCATCGCGACGTCCCCAGGAACCCCACCAGTGGCGGGTTGCAACGGTGCGCGACTGCGTCACGACCATCCGACCTCGGACACCCGCGGACGGTGTGGCGCGGCGAAGCGCAGCACCATTGCAAACCGCAGCAGTCCGCGAGGGGGTGCATCGCCGAACGCCTGTTTTTTTCCTGCGTTTTTTTTCGGAGGGCCCGTGCGGCGTCGATTCGGCCCGCTCCAGGCGTGACTGGCGCCCGAAATCGGCGGTTCTGGGCCAGTTTCTCCCCGAGTGAGTCCGCGTGTTCCTGCGACGCTTCACCACCGACCCGCGGCCCCGCGGCGCTGTAGTAGGCTCCGATCCGCCATGGCGGAGAACGGAGTTGCGCAAGAGTCCTCGGGCGAGAACCTCGGAGAACTGATCTTCGACTGGAACACGAGGAACCGGCGCGGGCCCCTCTCCCCGCTGCGCCGACAAGCGCTCTCTTTCTTCGACGAGACCCTACGTGACGGGATCCAGTCACCGTCGGTTCGCGATCCCAGCATCGAGGAGAAGCAGGAGATTCTCCGCCTGACCGCCAGCCTTGGCATCGACGCCGTCGACCTCGGGCTGCCCGGCGCGGGCGAGCGAGCGGTTCGCGACGTGACGGCCCTCATCGAGTACAGCCAGCGCGAGAAGCTGAACATCGAGTTTGCGTGTGCGGGCCGGACCCACGCCAACGACATCAACGCCATCGCCGACATCGCGCAGAAGACCGGCGAGCAAATCACCGTCTACGCGTTCCTCGGGAGCAGCCCGATTCGACTGTACGCGGAGAACTGGCACGTCGACCTGCTGCTCGAGCGGACGATCATGGCGGCCGACCTCTGCCGCAAGCACGGCCTGCCGATGACGTTCGTCACCGAGGACACCACGCGGACACCGCCGGCCATCCTCGACAAGCTCTTCCGCGCCGCGGTCGACCACGGCGTCACCCGCCTGTGCCTGTGCGACACCGTCGGCCACGCGACACCCGAAGGCGTGATGGACCTGATCTCGTTCACGCGAATGCTGCTGGAGTCGGTCGGTGCACACCACGTGGGCATCGACTGGCACGGCCACAACGACCGGGGCCTGGGCACCATCAACAACCTGCGCGCCATTGAAGCCGGCGCGGACCGCATTCATGGCACCGCGCTCGGCATCGGGGAGCGGGTCGGCAACGCGGCCCTCGACCAGACGCTCATGAACCTCAAGTTGATGGGGGAGCTCGGCGAGCGCGACCTCAGTAACCTCGTCCCGTGGTGCCGCACCGTCGCCCGCGCCGTTGGCGTCCCCGTACCCGGGCAGTACCCGCTAGTGGGCGATGACGCGTTCCGTACCGCCACGGGCGTGCACGCAGCCGCCGTCATCAAGGCGATCAACAAGGGCGACCAAGCGCTCGCCGACCAAATCTACTCGGGCGTACCCGCGGGATGGTTCGGCAAGCGCCAGTCGATCGAGGTCGGCTTCATGTCGGGCGAGAGCAACGTGGTGTACTGGCTCAAGTCTCGCGGCATCGAGCCGGAGGACGGCCTCGTGAAGCACATCTTCGCGCTGGCCAAGTCCACCGACCACATCCTCGACGACGAAGAGATCAACGTCGCGATCGAGCAGTACCGGGCGCAGTAGCCCTTCGGCTCACTCGAACGCGCAGTACGCCGCGACCAGTACCGACGGGTCGGCGGCTGGCGGAGCCGTCGTGCCGCTGAGCACGAAGATGAACAGCTCGTTCGCGTCGGGTACTCCCCCGCCAATCGCGAACGTCGAGCGATGTATGCCGCAACCATGAGCGGGATGCGCCCATGGTCACCCTTTCGCCGATCTAGTGCGCCGCGACGGCCCGCTCAGCCGCACACGTAGCGGGTGAAGTCGAAGACTTCGGGTTCGCTGGGCGCCCCCTCCGCGTCGAGGCAGCGAACGTCACACGTCCCCGTGTTCGAGCAGTCGACTTCGCACGCGCCCTGACAGTCGACGGCACACGAGCCCACCGAAGAACAGTCCACGCTCGACGCGTCTCCGACGTCCACATCACACGTGCTGGCGTTGCGGCACTGGTAGTCGCAGCGGTCGCCGCAGGCAGCGTCGCAGTTGCTCAGGGAGTTGCAGTCGATCTGGCAGTCCGCCTCACAGGCCACGTCGCAATCGTCCAGGTCGTTGCAGTCGACGGCACAGTCGTCCTCGCACGTGGCGTCGCAGCTGTTGAGCGCGTTGCAGTCGATGTCGCAGCTACCGGTTCGGCAGTCCGCCTCACACGACTCGCGTCCGGCACACTCGCAGACGCCGTCGTCGTCACACACCGGCTTGGGATCGTCCTCGCAAGCGAACAGCGCGAGAGCAACGGCGAGGAGAAGCGAGAAGCGCACCATGCTGCAATCGGAGTGGGACCCTCTGCGCGAACCCGATGAAGAAAATCGGTCGTGGTAGCGTGAGATCGTGCGTTGGCAGGTCGTGGTGATGTGTCTGGCGATGGCGAGCTGCGACGCGCTTGGACTGACCCGAGAGGTTCGCGTGCAGTCACTCGACACCGTGGCTGGAGCGCTCGACCGCGATCCCGACGCCCGCGTGCTCGAGTTTCGAAACGTGATGATTCGGCCGGACCTCGCGGGCATCAAGACGCGGGGTTACTCCTCCGTGGGCCGTACGAGCGGTCAATCCCGTCGCAAGATCGTGGCCGCCATGATCCCCGTCGTGGACGAAGGCTGGACCCCTGAGCAACCGATCGCGGTCTGGGTTCGCCTCGACGCGCCCGGTGACAGCCTCGACGCACCCGCGCTGCAGCGGCAAATCGCTGCGCTGATCGAAGCCGCAGCCTCGGGGCCCCTGCGCGTGAACGCGACCCAGACGATGCCCGAGAAGGTCAACATGGACGGCACCAACGCCTTCACCATCGGCGCGCGTCGGGCGATGGAGGAACACGGACTGACCTCGCCACCGGGCGCCGTGTTGGCGACCTGGCCAGCGAAGATGAAGGGCCCGCTCCGCGTTGCGGACTGAGTGGGGCAGTTTTCCACGTCGCGAGGAATCCAACCCGCCGCGCCTGCGACTACCTGCATGTCCGGAGTGTCGGCGCGGGACCGTCGACGCCGGAGACTGGTTGGACTTAAATCATGGTTTTCAAACCCCTTCATTGGCTGCTTCCGGCGGCCGCAATGGTCGCTTGCGGCCTCGTTTCAACGCCTGCAAGCGCGGGCATCCCCGAGTGCAACGGCATGCGTCTCGAAGACGCGTTCAGCTGCGAGCTCAAGGGCAGCGTCGACTGCGAGGCGGGCTGCAGCGACCTCGGCGTCTACAAGAAGGCGTGCGCGACCGAGCTACATACCGTCTGTCGCGACACCTGCACCTTCGAAGCAGACCCCACATGCACGGACTCCTGCGCCGAGCAGTGCTCGAGCGACTGCGAAGTCGGTATCAACGTCATTTGCATTCACAACTGCTTCGACGAGTGCGCGGGATCGTGCTCGGCATCGTGCGAGGGTGCGGAAGACCCCGAGACGTGCATGGCGTCGTGTGAAGCCACGTGTGATGGCGAGTGCGACATCCAGTGCGAAGCGACGGTCGACAGCAGTTGCTACCAGCACTGCGTCGAGTGCTGTGGCGGTTCATGTAGCGCGCAAGCGAACATGGTCTGTCAGACCGACTGCCAAGAGCAGGCCTTCGAGAGCTGCGAGTACGAGCTCGCAGCCGACTGCGACGCCTCCTGCGACGTCGACGGCGCCCTTTTCTGCGACGGCGAGTTCGTCATGGCGGGTCCCGAGCTGCAAACGTGCCTCGACGCGCTCATCGACATCGGCGTGATGGAAACCGTCGACGCCATCAACGAGGCGCTCGACGATGTCACCGTCGAGACATCTGCCACTGGCTGCTCAGCTGGGCAGCGGCATCTCGGTGGCGCGCTGGGTGCCGTGCTCGGCCTCGGCCTGCTCGGCTTGGGTCGACGACGACGTCGATGAGACGCTCGACTGATCCAAGATGATGCGTTCGGCTGTCCCGCTTTGAGGCACTCCGCACCGGCCGGCCGAACGACACGTGCACCAGAACGACTCGATCGTGGAGGAACGCCCCATGATCGAGTCACCATCGTCCCAAATCAAATCGCTGTTTTTACGGCACGAACGGCCGCGAATAGTAGATATTGGAAACATGGAGGGGTCGGATGACGGCGTTGGATCGAAGGTCGCACGGGACTTGCACAGGTCCATCCACGTGAGCGCCATCCAGAACGTTGGATCTGCAACAGCCAACGGCGAGTTCCAGCGCGTGCCCGAGGCTGCCCTCGACGCGCTCATCGAAACCGCCTGGGCCTTCCCCGGCTGTCGCGTCAGCTTCGGGGCGTTTGAAGGGCGCACCGCCATTCGCTTCTGCACCAGCGTGGGCGCGGAGCGGATGCGAAACCTCGACGGCCTTCGGATCGACCTGCACGAGGCGCCGCGGCTGCTCGAAGCGTGCCGCCGCGCCGACGTGCCCTTTTCGATCGAAGACACGCAGACAGACTCCCGCGCTCGCCCCATCGCCGCACAGCTCGAAGCAATCGACGCACGCTCGGTCGTGATGCTTCCGCTTCGCGACGGTCGCAACCCGCACCCGTTCGGCGTGGTGATGATGGACCGCGACGCTGCGCGAACGTGGGGCCCGAAAGAAGGTGCCGCGCTCGACCGCCTCGCACCCGTGGTCGCGCTCGCGCTCGAACACATTCAAGCGTGCGGCGAGCTCGAAATCACCAAATCGCGGGCAGCCGAGCACGAGCGACGCGTCGACGCGATCCGGGGTCTGACGCAGGGCGTGGCCATGGACGCTGAGCGCCTGCTCGACGCCCTCACGCAGCAAGCGGGCGCCGACGACCCAGTGATCGCGGGCATGCTCGGCCAGCTCGCTCGCGTCGTCGACGAGCTCGAGCGCGTGCAGTCCGGACCGACGACGATCGACCGCCCGTACGACGTGTCCACGATGCTCGCCTCCCTCGCGCCCGGACTCGGAGCGCTGTGCGGCATCACCGTCACCATCGAGTCGGACTCGCTGGCGCCCCTGCACGTCGCCGGACATCGAACGGGGCTCGAGCGGGTGCTCGTAGCGATCGCCGAGCACGTCTCGCGGGGAGCCCCGGCGAACGCCACCATGCTCCTGTCGCTGTCTTGCTCGCCGGACGGTCTTCCACAGCTGCGCATGCACGGCGACGCTGTCCAGATCGACGCTCCACTCATTCGCCTCGCCGCGGGTCAAGCGCTCGCGACCGACGATGGCCCAACCGCGCGGCTGTGGCAGGCACGCTGCGAGGCGCTGGTCCAAGGCATCGAGCTTGGTGTCGACGCGAGCGCGGTGACGCTGTTTCTCCCGGCGGTGGAGGTCAGCGCGCCAAACCCCGCCCGCTCTCAAAGCACGGGCTGAACCACAGGGCGCACAACCCATGGAGACCGCATCGTCGGCCTCCTTTTTTCTTGGTTCTCGCTACGCCCTCAGCTTGCGGCCGCGAGCATCGGCTCGAGGCGCCGGAGGATGTGCTCCACCGCACCGTCCCCCTTGATGCCGCCCTCTATCTTGGTGCCACCAAAGCGACCATCGCTGCCCGGAAGCGCGAACCGAGGGATGAGCCGGCCCGTGTAGCCAGCCGCGTTCAAGCGCGCCGTGTCCCGGTCCGCGTCGTACTCCAAGAACTTCACCCCGAACAGCCGCTCGTCGAGGTCACCCCGCTCGAGGGCGGCGTGGAACGCCTGGCAGGGCCCGCACCAGCTCGCGCCGATGTACACGACCACCGTCTCTTCGCCCGAGGACTCGACGACGCCCCGGACCTCATCGGCCACATCACCGGTCCCGACCGTCGGCACGAAGCGTGGCTTCGCCTTGGTCGGTGCGGGAGCGGCCGCGGCCGGCGCGGACTCTTCTGGTGCCGATGCTTTGCCCGAACAGCCGATCAACAGCGCGCACGCGAGCCAGGACGCAGACCTCATGGGCGTATCATCCGACCGGCGCGCCACGGTCTGCAAGCACCCCGTACCGTTCCGCTGGGCGTAAAGCTCGTGTGAAGGCCGCCGAACGCGCGAGCCTTCAACTCCATGAGATCACGGGACTTCGAAATGTGAACGCAGGCCTTGCGCACCCGTGCACGGCCCAGCGCTCTTGGCAGCCCCGCGACGGTGCCCATGTTGAGGGAGTCGTCATGAAGTGGTCCTGGAAACTCGGTCGGTTCTTCGGAATCGATGCCTACGTACATGCCTCGTTCCTGCTCCTGGTGGCCTGGGCCGCCTGGGCTGCATATCAGGGTGCAGGAACGGGGCTCGCTGCGCTGCTCGGCGTGGTG
>CAYSPB010000219.1:0-12542 GCA_964432695.1 uncultured Nannocystaceae bacterium | reverse complement strand
CTTGAACTGCTCGGGCGCCATGTAGGCCGGCGTACCCATCAGCGTGCCAGTCTTGGTCAGTGCCAAATCAGAGTCGACCGGCAGCAGGCGCGCCTCATCGGCGGCGGTCGGAACTTCAGCATCGGTCCGAGCCAGGCCGAAGTCGATGACACGAACTTCACCATCATCGCGGACGAGGACATTGTCGGGCTTGAAGTCCCGGTGAATGATGCCAGCGGCATGACCGGCAGCGAGTCCTTCCGCGGCGTCTTTGTACGCCGATAGGATCGCCCGCCACGAACGCTCTCCGCTCGACTGCCACTGCCTGAGGGTGGCGCCCTCGACGAACTCCATCGCCACGAAGACCTGGTCCTCGAACTCTCCAACCTCGTACACATGCACGACGCTGGGGTGCGAGAGCCGGGCGAGCGCCTGCGCTTCGCGAAGCAGGCGATTGCGGGCGTCCTCCCGCTGACCGCCCTTGGGATTGAGGAGCTTGACCGCGACCTTGCGACCCAGCGCCGGGTCGTAGCCGGAGTAGATGACCCCCATGCCTCCGCTGCCGATCCGGCCGAGCACGTCGTACCTCCCGATCCGGGTCGGTCCGCTCGCGTCGCTCGCCCTTGGCTCGATGCGCCCCGGGGGCGCAGTCGGCTGTGTGCCCGGATGCACCGTCGAACCGAACAGCTTGCCCCGAAGGTTCTCCCGAATCCGCGCCAGGAAAGCGGCAGACTCGGGCGACGACGCGGGACGCGCCGGCTGCGAGTCGGGGGGCTCCACGACTCCATGATGCCTGGCTCACGTGCCTCCGACAGCGCGGTTTGCTCGAACCTGCCGACTTCGAGGCGCTACTGTGACCTGCAACGCAGTCTCTCGCCCTCGCGCGGCTTCGACCCGCGGGCGATGTCGCACATCACCCCAGAAAATCGTGACATCGGGCTGCAACTGTCCCGCGCGCCGCTCGTCTTTCTCTTCGCGCGCAAAGGCTGTGCTGACAGCGACTGGCGCGATGGGGGATGAACGATGGTGGCTTCGTACATCGCGGAGATCGAGCGACTGGCTGGAGCATTTCGCGCCAACGAGCGCAATCTGCCGCTGTACTTCCCGGACTTCGAGACCGCGCCTGCCGACGAAAGTCTCAACCGCGTATTCGGTCCACCCGTCGGCCTGACCGATGCCGACTGGCCCACATACCCGCACCTCGGAGAGCTACTTGCCCGCGCCAACCAGCTCGAGTCATACGACGAGACCGACCTGCGGATGGAGCACGTCTTCACCGTCGACCTCCGCGACATCAGGCTGATGGGTGCGCCGCCACGAGCCCGCGCAATGATGCTGTTCATCAGCAACGCGAGTGCTCACTGGGCGAATCACAACGGCAACACCGACACCGCAGTGGTCTTTCTCTCCGATGAGGAGCTCACCCGTGGCACCTACCGCGGCGCTCTGCCGCGTCGCTCTCAATCTCGCTGGAGCCGGCGCTTCAGCCTCGCGCGCATCGATGTGCCCGGCGACGTCTTCGACCCCGTCGACGACGACGACTCGCCCATCGCCCTGCTGCACGACGCGATCTGGCAAGCGCCCGCAAGGCTCGGCGGATGTCCCATCTGGGTCCGGGAGCCATCCGACCCTCGCGACTTCACGCCGGTCCGCCGCGTGCACAGGCCACCCGCCACGCCGGGTCCACGCGGTCGCAACGCGTTCGTCATGCAGTTCGAAGAGCGATTCGCGAACATCAACCTCGGGCAGCAAGGCGTGATGTACGTGTCTGGCGTCGGCGCCTACTACCAGAGCTACGACTGACCACTTTTTTGGACCCGCTTGCGCTTCGTGCTAGCGGCGGGTCCGATGGGCGACAAGTTTCGCGACCTGGGCTTGCTGCTGCTGCGCGTGGGCATCGGCGGCATGTTCATGGCGCACGGCTGGCCCAAACTCGCAGGGGGCGAGCGGGCATGGACCAAGCTCGGCAAGAGCATGGTGCACGTCGGCATCGACTTCGCCCCGACGTTCTGGGGCTTCATGGCAGCCATGGGCGAGTTCTTCGGAGGACTGGCCTTTGCGCTCGGCATCGGCTTCACCCCCGCGGTCCTGCTGCTGCTCTCGACCATGATCGTCGCCGCGACGATGCACGTTCGCAAAGGCGATGGCTTCGTGGCGGCCAGTCATGCCATCGAAGCCGGCATCGTCTTCGCATCGATGCTGCTCGTCGGCCCGGGCAAGCACACGCTTGCCGACAAGCTGAAGCGCTAGCGGGGCACGTCCTGCGAACGGACGAGGTCGCTCGGGCGCGGCTACTCGACGTCGACCCAGGACCCCGTCGGACCGGTTCCGTCGAGGACGTAGGCACGCGCGCTTCGCAGCTGCCCGTCGGTGCTGCCGGCGGTCACCGGAACGACATCCCATCCGACGTAGCTGCTCGACAGTTCGCCGTTGACGAGGTCGAAGTCCAGGGGACCGCTGACACCGCCGAGGTCGATGTTACCTCCACCCACGAGAAGCTCGCGTGCATCGACGATCGCCTGCTGGCTGCCCATTGGAACCGGCGTTCCACCAGCGGTATCCGCCAAGCGCGGCATGGCGGTGGCGATGTCCACCCCGTTGGCCCCGCCGGCGACCATGCCCATCAAGGTAACCAAGGCCGCGTCGTACCCAAGCGGGCTCGCCGACAGCGGGTTGAGGTCCGAGTAGACCACGCGGTAGCGGATGTTGAAGTCCTCGAAGTTCGTGGGGTCCTGGATGTTGGGCGACACGCCCTCGAGCGCGTTCATCAGCGTGGGGCGGAAGGTGTCGACCACGAGCTGCAACGACGGCAGCAGCTCCGGCACAGCGCCGTGCGACATGACGAACCGCGGGAGCTGCATGCCCGAGCCGTTCCAAGCCAACAGGTACGCGTTGAGCACCTGCGTCACTTCGGACGTGCCGAGGAACACGATCGTGTCGGCATTCTGCGCGAACCCGTCCGCGATGACGGTGGCGTACGCGCTGCGCACGTCGTCTTCGGAAAGCCCGACGGGATCGGGGTAGAGCAGCGATCCCGTCGGCACGTTGGGCAGCACCTCGGAGAGCCGGCCGAGCATCGGCTCGAACAAGCCCTTGCCGTACTCGTCGTTCTTGGCGAGCACCAAGATGCTCTGCGGCGGAGGGTCGAGTGCAGCGAGACGGTCGGCGAGCGCGTTCGCCTGCACCGCATCAGAGCTGATCGTACGCCAAATGAGGCCGTTGTCGTCGAGTTCGCCAATCGCCGCAGCCGTAGCGGTCGGCGTGATCAGGAACGTGTCCGAATCGACGATCAGCGGCTGCAGGGCGAGGACCTCCTCGGAGA
This sequence comes from uncultured Nannocystaceae bacterium, assembly GCA_964432695.1. Classification (GTDB taxonomy): domain Bacteria; phylum Myxococcota_A; class Polyangia; order Nannocystales; family Nannocystaceae; genus CAJXVA01. The sequence goes on along the minus strand of CAYSPB010000219.1, from coordinate 9,241 downwards.
ACGTCGGGCCGATGATCGCTGGCACGCCCACGTCGTCGATGAGATGTCGCGCCGCGGCTTCAGCTGCGGCCGCGCTCCCTTCGCTGTCGCAGGCGATCCAGCCGACCTTCTTGCCGTCGGGCAGCGACGTCACGCTGTTGAAGTCGTCCAGGGCGAGCTCAATGGCGTTCTCGATGGGCTCGATCGCCTCGGTGAAGGGCTCGGATGTGGCGAGAATCGACCCGATCCACACGATCTCGTCCGGCGCGGCTTCGTCGGGGAACACGATCTTGATGCACTGTTCGTTGGTCAGCAGCGCGCACTCGCCGTTGGGTCCGCACGTGGACTCCTCGCCGAAGGCAGACGTACACGGGTCCGCGCTCTCGCACAGCACGTCGGAGGGGTTCGGTCGCGGCTCGCACGTCTTGCTGTCGAGGTTGCAGACGAGGTCGTCACCCGCAGCGTTGTCGCAGTCGGAGTCCTGGCGACATTCGTCGAACTCGAGCGTCAGCGAGCAGCTTCCGAGCATCGACGCGGCCGCAAAGGCAGCGAGCGCGTGGCGAGCCAAGGCAATTCCTGAGTTGCGTCGCATGGCGGTGTCCTAGAAGCGCACGCGCGCGGTCATGCCCGCGCCGTTGGGAGAGAAGGTGGGGGCAACCTGGGCCCGCGCGCCGCTGTTCTTCTTGCGATAGGAGACACCGACCAAGATGGCGCCTGTGACCACGAAGGCTGCACCGACGCCGAACATCACGTCGGCGATCAGCGCGCTGCGCTGGCCCGACTCGACGGCTTCGCGACGCGGCTCGAGCGAGTTGAGGCTTTCGAGGTCGTTGGCCTGACCGCTAGCGGCCCCCGCAAACCCACCCCCCGTGGCCAGGGCGGCCCCGCCCACCACGAGCAACGCAACACCGCCGATGCGCAGCGGCGGCATCTTGGTGTCCTCGACCGGCTCGGGTTCAGGCTCCGGTTCGGGTTCAGGCTCCGGTTCGGGCTCCGGCTCCGGCTCCGGCTCGGGCTCCGGCTCTTTGGCGGCCTCTTCCTTGGCCTTCATCTCTTCGACGATCGCCCGAAGAACGCGCAGGCGCTCAAGCGCGACCTCGCGAGAAGACAGCTCGACCCCCGGCTCGTTGATGAAGCGCTCGTAGTACTCGATGGCGCTGGGGAAGTCGCCGCTCTCTTCGTAGACCCGCCCGATGTTGAAGAGGTAGTTCGGCTCGGGGCTGACGTTGTACGCGTCCTCGAACAAACGCGCCGCTTCCTCGTACTGCTTGGCCTTGAAGGCTTCGACCGCCTTGGCGTTGATCGCATCGACGTCTTGGGTCGGCGTCTCGGCGGGCTGGGCGAGCGCCGTCGCCGGCGTACCCAGCGAGATCGCGACGGCGAGAGCGGTGAGGGAGTGCAGGCTACGGAGGCTCACGATCACTTGCCGACGGGCAGGAAGATGCCGTCGTCCTTCTTGTCGCCGCGCTTCATGAACACGTCGTCGTCCTTCTTGGGCGCGGGCGGGGGGTCTTTTTTCTTGGTCGAGGGCGTCGAGCTACCGCCGGCAGGCTTCGCCGAGGACTTGCCGGATTTCCCGGACTTGCCCGAGCGCGGCTTCGTCTTGGTCGCGCGGCCCGGAAGCTTCTCCTCCATCGCCGCCACCAACTTCGCCGAACCGTCGGGCTGCAGCTGCACTTCGGCTTCCCAGGGCTCGAACCCCTTGGCCTCGACGCGCACGCTGTACAGACCCGGCGCAAACGACTTCTGGACCGGCACCGCGCCGGCACGCTCGTCGTTGACGTAGGCAATGCCGCCCGGCGGTCCCTCGATGCGCAGCGTTCCCGGGGCGTCGGGGTCGACCTTCGTATCGGGCTCGACCGCGACCGCCGCAACGTCGGCGGGCGTATCATCGGCCTTCTTTGGAGTGCCCGCCCCCGCGGCCTCCTTCGACTCGGTGGCACCGCTCGCCGCAGTCTTTGGCGCATCGTCATCGCCGCTGAGCGCAAGCCAGGTCACACCGCCAGCGATGAGCACCGCCGCCGCTACGGCGACCGCGAGCACGGCACCGATGCCGCGCTTCTCGGGTGTCGCGGCGGGCTCGGCCGGCGAGAGCACCGCAGCTGCACCCGCGGCCTCTTTTGGGCGCGGCGCCGGCGTTGGCTCAGACGCACGTCCCAGCTCTTGCTTCGGCTCCGGCTCCGGCTTCGGCTTCGGTTTCGGCCCAACACTCGGTCCGGGCGGGGCGATCGGGGGCGCCGTGCGTCCAGGCGCATCGAGCTTGGGTGTCTCGAGGTCCGGAAGATTGGCGATCGGGCGGGTCGTTCGGGGCTTTCGCGTCCGCTTGCGGGGCGGCGCCTCCTCGAGCTCGATGTGCAGCGGCCCGACGGGGTCGTCCGAGAGCAGCGGCGACGGAGCCTCGACGGGCTGCGGCTTCGGCTTCGGGACCTTTGTAACGGCGGGGGCGTCCCCGGACTTCGACTTCGGCGCCGGCGAAGCACCCAGCGACGGAGTGCTCGCGCTTCCGGCCGGCAGCGTATTGCGACGCGGCGGAGGACCGGGCGGGACCGACCGCGCCATGTTCGAGCTGGCGGCCGTCTTCGCCGGCTTGGGTCGACGCTTGGGCGGAGGCGGCGGTGGAGGCTCGGATGCCGCCGATTCGTCGGCCTCGGCGACCGCAGGGAGGCCCACGCGGGTGGGCTCGCGAACCCGACCAGACGTCTTGGCTCGAATCGCGGCCGACGGCTGGGGCGGGCGCGCGCGCGGCCGACCGGGTTCAGGCTGGGAGATCGGCTTGGGCGCATCGGCCTCGGGCGTGTCGTCGTTGCTGGCTCGCGCGGACTCGGCCTGCTCGGCATCGCCTTCGAGCAGCTTCTCGAGGCGAGGACGGGTCCACAGCGAACTCGACGGGTCATCGTTGTCGAGTCCGGCCCCTTCGAACTTACGCTGCCAGTAGCGCTCAACGTCTTCGGAGCTCTCGTCGGTGACCTTGGGCAGCTCGAAGGCCGACGCCTCGGCGCAGGTTCGAAGCAGCGTCGCCATCTCGCCCGCATTTGCGGGGCGCTCGGTGGGATCCTTCGACATGCATCGGTAGATCAGATCCTGCAGCGCCTGCGAGGGGAGCTCGGCCCCCGTAGGAAGCACGTCACTGAACTGCTTGGGCGTGCCGTGAACGTGGTTGTAGAGGATGGCGCCGTCGTTCTCGCCGAGGATGGGCGAGGTCCCGGTGAGCATGATGAAGAACATGATGCTCAGCGCGTAGACATCGACGCGCACGTCGGCGTCGTCGCCCCGAATCAGCTCGGGCGCCAAGAAGCCCGCGGTCCCGATGACGTTGGTCTTGGTGACGTCGACGTCGTCGCCCTCGACCATCTTCGCGAGGCCAAAGTCGAGCACCTTCACGACGTTTGCCTTGCCGTCGCGCTCGCAGAGCATGACGTTCGAAGGCTTGATGTCGCGCAGCATGACGCCCTTGCCATGCGCGTAGGCAACGGCGTCGAGCAGCTGCGCGGCGATGGGCAAGAACGTGGCGGGGTCGAGCCGGCCCTTCTTCGTGAGCAGCTTCCGCAGCGGAACGCCGCGGATGTACTCCATCACGATGTAGGGATGGTCGTCCTGATGACCGATGTCGAAAAGCTCGACGATGTTGGGATGGCGAAGCTCACTGAGCCGCTTGCCCTCGCGCTCGAAACGGGCCACCGCGTGTGCGTCGTGGGCCCAGTGCGGGGCAAGCATCTTCAAGACCAGCTCTCGGTCGTTGAGGATTTCGCGTCCGAGGTAAACCAACCCCATGCCACCCCGGCCGATCAGTCGGTCGACCTGATAGCGACCACCCATCACCTTCCCGATGAAGGGATTGTGAGGAGTCGGCCCGTTGGCGGGAGCGGTTGTCATCGTGGGGTTGGATGAAGGTGAATCGGGGCGAAGCGCCGAACTGTAAGCCGCCCGGCGCAGCGGCATCCGCCGCATTTTCCACAATTTGTTGAGCGCGCGCTGAGTTGTGTCCCAGGTCGACGCCGTTTGTAACGATCGCGACCCGGATTCCGTCCAATCCGCCGACTGTTGAACGGTGTTCGACAAAAAGCCACAATTTCTGTGAGAAACTGCACCCGTGCTGCCCCCCAGGACATGGGTCGGCTGGACCGCGGGGACACCAAATGTTCCGGTAGAATCCTCACATGGTGGGATTGGGGCGGAGGATGTGGTTCAGCACCGCACTGGTGATTGCGGCATGCCAGTTCGAGACGAGCGGCGGCGGAGCCGATACCGATGGCGGGTCGAGCACGAGCACGGACGACTCGGGTTCCCCCACGGGCGACTCACTGGTGACGACGAACGGCAACACAGCTTCAACGACGAGTGCGGAGACCTCCGGTAGCACGTCGACCGATCCGTCAACTTCCAGCGGTTCGACCGGAGGTGACTCGTCGACGACGGGGTCTGCCGACGACATGACGAGCGACAGCGCCTCGGGCTGCGCCCCCTTCGTGGACTTCACCTGGGCCGAGGACGTCCCGGACGAAGACACGAACTACTCGCAGACCGAAGCGCTGTCGCTGCCGCCGATCGACGGCGAGCCGGTGTTTTTCCTGCGTTCGAACACGCCGGGCCTGGGCACGGCCGCTATCGTCTTCGACGTCGCCTGTCCCGACGACGTGTTCTATTGGGTACTCGCGTGGGACGCACAGGGCGACGACCCGAGCAACTCCGACGCCTATCTCGTGGGGGTCGACATCGAGGCCAATGAGATCGGGCGCGACAGCCCCCGATGGGAGTACGGCTGCGACAACGACTTCGAGGGTTCGGGCTGGCAGTGGTACCGGGTCCGCGAAACCGGCGACGACTGTGCCGATGGCGGAGAACTCGTCGACGCGCTCGACGAAGGCGAACATCTGCTGCGGCTGAGCAACCGCGAACCCGTGTCCGTGATGGGACCCATCATGTTCGACTTCACGGGCATCGCCGCGGTCGTTGCGACGAACGACCCCGACTACGATCCGAACGACGACTACGACCCTTCCAGCTGAACCCGCGGTGGTACGCTGAGCCATGGTGCGGACCCAGCCAGCAGCGACCCAGCAGATGCCGCAGGTCGTGTTCGAGCTGCGCGGGCTGTGCAAGGCGTTCCCCGGCGAGCCCCCCCTGCTCGCCGACGCCAACCTCAACGTCTACGAAGGCGAGACGCTCGCGCTCATCGGCGAGAGCGGCTGCGGAAAGAGCGTGCTGCTAAAAATGATGATGGGGCTGATGCCCCCCGACGCAGGAGAGATTCTGTTCCGGGGCAAGCCGGTGGCGTCCATGGACCAGCCCTCCCTCGACGCGATGCGACGCCAGGTGGGATACGTCTTTCAGAACGATGCGCTCTTCGACTCGATGAGCGTGCTGGACAACATCGGCTACGGCATGCGCGAGCACACCAAGGCCACCGATGCGGACATTCTCGCCCGTGCACAGGACTGCCTGGAGTTCGTGGGTCTCGAGCGATGGCGGGTGAAGCTCTACCCGGCGGAGCTTTCGGGCGGACAGCGCAAGCGCGTCGGCATTGCGCGAGCGATTGCGATGAAGCCCAAGGTGCTCATGTACGACGAACCGACGCAGGGCCTCGACCCGCAGAGCATCACGCGGATCGCCAACCTCATCATCCGGCTGCGCGGTGAGCTCGGCGCGACTTCGGTCGTGGTCACGCACGACATGCGAACCGCCTTCACCGCCGCCAACCGGATCGCGCTGCTGCATGAGGGGCGATTCGACTACGTCGGCTCCCCTGCCCAGTTCGCCTATCACGACGCTCTTCCGGTGAAGGAGTTCATCGCCGACGCGCTCGAAGAGCTGCAAGAGCTGCCCTTCCTGCAGGCGCAGCGATCAGGCGACGGGTCTTCGAACACCCTGCCCTACGCGTGAGCACGGCGGCTGCTATGGTCCCCGCGCCTTGACGATTCTGACCGCGAACGGGCTGCGCGTGAACTTCGGCGAGCGAGAGGTCCTGCGAGGGGCCACGCTCGCGATTGACGCTGGTGAGCGCATCGGTATGGTCGGCCGCAACGGCTCGGGCAAGACCACGCTCGTCCGCATTCTTGCGGGAGACCAAGAGGCTGACGACGGGGAGGTCGTACGCCGCAACGGACTGCGCGTCGGCTACCTCTCCCAAGAACCCGTCTTCGAAGACGGCCATGACGCGCTTCAGGCCGTGCTGGCCGGACTCGCCGGGTGGACCGCGGCCGTCGCTCGATACGCGGAGCTATCCGCGAAGCTCGAGACCGCTGGAGACGACCTCGAAGCGTTGCTGGAACAGCAGGCCGAAGCGGCTGCGACGGTCGAGGAACTCGGCGGCTGGGACCTCTCCCACGAGGCAGCGAGCATGCTCTCCAACCTGGGCGTACACCGGCACGACGCCCTCGTCGCTTCGATGAGCGGCGGGGAACGGCGGCGGGTCGCGTTGGCACGCGTCCTCGTGGCGCAGCCCGAGCTGGCCATCCTCGACGAGCCCACCAACCACCTCGACATCGGCGCGATCGAGTGGCTCGAGAAATGGTTGGCCGACCGCTACAAGGGCGCTCTGCTGATGGTCACGCACGACCGCTACCTGCTCGACCGCGTCGTTACCCGTACCTTCGAAGTCGAGCTCGGGCAGGTCTACGCCTACGAAGGCGGCTGGGGACAGTACCTCGAGGCCAAGGCGATCCGCACCGCGCACGCCGAACGCGTCGAGGCCAACCGGCAGAACTTCCTGCGCCGCGAACTCGAGTGGCTGCGTCGCACGCCGCAGGCGCGTACCACCAAGCAGAAGGCTCGCATTCAGCGAGCCGAGTCCGCGCTGGCCGAGGACGGACCCGCTCGAGAGCGAAACGCCACGATCGAACTCGACCACGTTCGCAGCGGCCGCACGATCCTCGAGGCCGAAGAGGTCGCGGTGAAGGTCGCCGACCGCACCCTGCTCGAGGGCCTCACCTTGCGTCTGTCCGAAGGCGAGCGCATCGGCATCGTGGGGCCCAACGGCTGCGGCAAGACCAGCCTGCTTCGAGTGCTGACCGGCCAAGCCGACCCGGCGGACGGCACCGTGACGCACGGCAAGAACACCAAGGTTGCCTATCTCGACCAGCAGCGCAGCGGCCTCGACGACACGAAGACGATCTACGACACCGTCGGAGAAGGCCGTAGCCGCATCGAGCTCGCCGGCCAGCCGCTCGAGATTCGAGCGTACCTCGAGCGATTCCTGTTCGGTTCGCACGAGCAACGCAAGCAGGTGGGCGTGCTCTCCGGCGGCGAGCGTGCACGGGTTGCCCTGGCAAAGACGCTGCGCGACCAGGCGAACGTCGTGGTCCTCGACGAGCCCACCAACGACCTCGACGTGACCACGTTGGCCTCTCTCGAGGGCGCGCTGCTCGGCTACCCCGGGACGCTCTTGGTCGTCACCCACGACCGCTGGTTTCTCGACCGCATCGCCACGTCGGTTCTCGTATTTGAGGACGACGGGGTCGTCCAGCACCAAGGCGGCTACTCCGACTACGTCGAGCGCGTCGCCGCGAACAAGCGTGCCAAGGCGGCCGAGGCGAGCAAGCCCAAAACCGTCCCCAAGGCGGCCGCGGCGCCCGAACCCAAGAAGAAGGGCCTGACCTACGCCGAAGAGAAGGAGCTCGACGGCCTGCTGGAGAAAGTCGACGCGGCCGAGACGCGCGTTGCGGAGATGGAAGCCGAGGCCGGCGGTGCTGCGTTCTACGAGCGCAGCGACGAAGACCGCAAGACGTTCTTCGAGACGCTCGAGGTCGCCAAGGCCGACGCCGAGGCCCTGGCGTTGCGCTGGGCCGAGCTCGAAGAGAAGCGCGACGGCTGAGCCGGGTCATCCCTCGGGCTCGAAGCAGAAGGTCGCGTCGGTGACCGTGACGAGTGCGGCTTCCAAGGCCGCCGCGTCCCGAACGTTGTAGAACGCGTCGGCCCCCGGAGCCGGTACGCCTCCGGCGAGCGCGAGGTCGTTGATCGCATCGCGCACGTTCTTGCCCGAAAACGCGTCGGGCTGGTTCTCGATGTCGACGCCGACGACGAACGTCGGGATGCCCTGGGCCCAGGCGGCCGCGACCGCATCGACCGCCAGCGGGTCGTACGTCTCCAGCCATGCCTCGCTGCCGTCGCAGTTCGACGAACCGTCGGTCACGAGCACGATGGCGCGCGGGCGAGAGGGGTCGAGCGTGCTCAGGTGCACGACGGCTTGTTCGATCGCACGGCGCGTCGGCGTGCCACCACCGACTTCGCCAGACGGCAGCGCGTCGACGATGGCCTGCGCGGTATCGCTACCGACGGGAACGTGCGGCGCGCCATCGAGCAGACACGCCGCCGATGCGTCGCCCTCTTGGTCCGCCGCGATCCCAGGGAAGAGCAACATGCCGACGTCGGCGACGCCCTCGAGATCGTCGACCGTACGCTCGACGGCATCGACCAGCGTCGACCACCGAGACACCACCGGCGTGTCGAGATCGCCGTCGTGATTCCACTTGTAGGCGTACATGCTTGCCGACTTGTCGAGTACGAGCAGGATCTGCGGAATCGAGTCGCAGCCCGGTTCGACCGGATCGGCCGAAGATCCGAGGTCGGGGAACGCGGGTGGGTCGACGTCGTCACCTCCGCTGCTCTCCACGTCGGTATCGCTCGACGTGCCGGTGGTCGTATCGCTGCCGCTCGCCGTCGAGGACGGCGCATCATTGGACGGGTCGTCCGCCGCGTCCGCATCCGTGTCACCAGGAGACACGGGTGGGATCGCATCGGTGAGCGACGGCGCGTCGGGAACGACACCGTCGCATCCGGCGAAACAGAGCAGGCCAAGGGCGAGGGAGAGAGTGTTGCGCGACATGAAGGGCCACCCGCGACGATGCGCGGTCCTGACCCGCCGCATCGACGACGCCCTGGGCGCATTGAACCGTCGCGCCGCGCTGCGCACGAACACCCACAGCCGTCGTTCACGATCGGGCCACCGGCGCCGGGCCCCGCGCCACGGATTCGTCGTTTTCTCCAACTTTTTTTGACGGATGTGACGAGAGATAGACATCCATGCTTGTGACCGACTCGTCGCGCGGCCTGCCTTCGAAAACCACACATGGTGGAGGAGGTCGTCGTCGAGAGGCTCGCTGGTGGCGCTCGATCGCGAGGGCCGGCGTGGTGGTGTCCATCACCCTCGCCGCTGCCCCTGCCCTCGCGTCCGAGCACACCGTCCCGATTCAGCGCCCCACCGCGAAGACTCAGGAGCCGGCGCTCACGAGCAGCCCGGCCCCCGCCTCCGCCTCGCCTCCACCGC
>CAYSPB010000218.1:0-12569 GCA_964432695.1 uncultured Nannocystaceae bacterium | reverse complement strand
GCTCGAGCGGGCTCCTCACCTGCGACTGCGAGAGCTTCTCCGTCCGCGCCGACCGCACTACCCGCATCCCCGACTTCACCCTCGACGCCCCGCCCGACTGCGAGGACGGCATCGACGGCGACGGCGACGGGCTCGTCGACCAGCTCGATCCGGGTTGCCAAGCCTCCGATCTCGAATCGACGCCGGTGCTCACGCCCGAACTGCTGCTTTCCCTGTCGGTCCTCTCAGGCAACCCCAACGCCGACTGCGGCAGCATTCGCGTCGGCCGGCTCGACTTGAGCATCGATGACGAGCCCCTCGACCCGATCGACTGCAACGTCGGCCGCACGCGCTTCAGCCTGCCCCTCGAAGCCGGGCCGCACACGTTCAGCGTCGTCGGCTTGGCCGCGCCTCAGAACCTTGACGCGGCCACGGTCGAGAAGACCATCGAGTTCACGGTGAACGACCTCGGCGTTGCCACGCCACGCGAGTTCGAGGTCGACTTCCGCGACGTCGACCTCCTCGAGCCGCTCGAGGCCGTCGCGCAGTTCACCTACGTGTTCGAGCTGCCCGATGCGTTGCTCGAGGTGCCTGAAGGCGAGGAGCCGCCGACCGAGACGTCGGTCGACTGTGCAGACCCGCTCATCGCCGATAAGACGCTCTCGATTCGGGTGCTCGGACCCAGCGGTGAGCCGTTGGACCCACCGGTACTCACGATGGGCGGACAAGCGCTCGATGCCTCGTGCTCGACCGCGAGCGTCGTCACGGAGACGCTCCGCTGGGGCGCATACCTGGTCGAGATCGAGGTCACCAACGACGATGGTGACGTCTGCTGGACCAACGCCGGGTCGCCCGAAGCGCTCATCCCGTCCGAGCAGGTTGCGGCGCTGATCGAGCCAGCCGAAGACGCGCCCAATCGCTGCTTCGGACTGGAATAGGCGCCCCTTCCGCCGACGCTGGCCCGCGGTGGAGCAAGTCCCGCTGCGCGGCCGAATCCGGCGGCGGATCGAGCGGCATGCGCCCCGCAGACGAGGTCGGGGTAGCGTCGTGGTGTGGACCCGCTGCGCGACGAGTTCGTGGAGACCGACACCTGCGTTCGGTGTCCACACTGCAACGCAAAGGCGTGGTTCGTCCGACCGAAGTCGATTGCGGCGACCGTCGTCTGCCCCGCCGAGGACTGCGGCAAGTCGTTCGTCTGGGACCGCTGGCTCTCCCGCGAGAACGGACTCGAGCGCGCCACGTATCTGCACCCCAAAATACCCAACCTGCTCGAGTGCGTTGCGTACCGCTCCTGGGAGATCACGGGCATCGGCGTCTGCCTGCTCGTCTTCGCCGTCCCGCCGCTGCAGTCGGGGCTGGCGACCGCGTTCATGAAGGTCTTTGCGGCTCTGTACTTTGGCGGTATGGCGACGGTTTCGATCGCGTTTGCAGCCGCCCACCGCAGCAGCCGCAAGGCCGTGGCTGCCAACGCCACGCAAACGCGAACCCGTGCGCTCGAACGTGGTCCCACGGTCCGGGCGGTCGGTGCGTGCGGATGGGCACCACTGGCCGCTCTCCAGGGACGACGCGCACTGCCGCCGGGCGCCGAACCTCAGGTCTGAAAGCCGCGTGCGTGCAGCTGAGCGAGTACGTCGGCAACGCCGCCGCCAGCAAGCCCACCACGGAACACCTCCGCCTGCCCGCCGGGCCAACGCACCTTCACCGAGGGCGCGGACGAGGTGACCAGCATCGCCTTGGTCGCGCGACACGACGCCAACGGTGCGAGGTCGCTCCCCGCGCCATCTCGAAGCATGCCCGCGTGCAGGTCGGCGACCAACAGCGGCGTCACGTCAGCAAGGGCCCGCGCGCGCAGGGCCGACCGTGTCCGCAACAACCTGCGCAACGCCACGCTCAGTCCGAACGCGACTGGGAACACGGCGGCGGCAGCGGGCCAGCCCGGGCCTTGTCCGGCCGCTGCGAGCCCGGAAAACACCAGCGCCCAAATCCACGCCATCCCGGCGATGCCCCCCACGACCGCCGCCGCGATGCCATGGCCCCGCGCACCTCGGTCGACGAACACGATGCGACGCTCATCCGCCGCGATCTCGAACCCCGCAGCGCGGCCCAGCGACCTCACGGCAGAACCTGCTCGAAGCAGGCGTCGCAGCGCAGGCCGTTGGCCGTGTAGAACGTCCCCGATTCAGGCACCTGCTTGCCACAGCCCCCGCAGCTCGTCATGCGCTCGGGTGGCGGCGAATCGGCGGCGGCGGCCACGACCTCGGCGTGGCAATACACGCAGTGGCTGCGTCGCGGATTGATGAAGCGCCCGCAGCTCGAACACCGGGGCGCCCGCTTGCGGACGCGGGAAGAGATCTTTCCGTCTTCCACCCCATCGGCCAGGTCCAGCTGCTGCGTCACCACCGACAGCTCCTCTCGCGTGGCGACGCCCTTCGAGACGATGAGCTCCGTCAGCGACTTGCACAGGAGCTCCAGCCGGTCGATGCGCTCGACCAGGGGTTGAATCATGCGGCTGGGATCCGGCGTATGGAGCATCTGCTCCTTGAGCTGCTCGATGTCCTTTCTCTGATCGAACTCGGAGTCGAACATGAACTCTGGTTTGAACAAGTCGTCGAAGTAGCCCACCCACGCAGCGTATCAGGCCGGCCAGGCGCCCGAACGCACGGAAAGCAGTATGTGCAGACACAACGACTGCACGCTGCGTCAACGACCCGGCGCTTCGACAGTTCGACGACGCCTGTCCCCTGGGACAGGTCGAATCGCGCACCGCGGCCCGTCCCGATGCGATCGGCCATCTGGCGGCGCTACACCCCCGCCCTACAGCGGTTCCATGAAGCGTGCCCTCCTCACCATTCTCACCACGACCCTCCTCACCACACAGGCCAGCGCCAGCGCCAGCGCCAGCGAGGGACCCGAACTCGACGTCATCGCGACCTTCGACCCCGCACAGGGCGACACCCCCGAGAGCCTCGTGATCGACAGCTGCAACAACCTCTACGTCAGCATGGCGCTCTCCGGCGAGATCCGGAAAATCGCGCCGGACGGCACGGAGTCTACACATGCGGTGTTACCGATCGGCGGCCCGTTCGACCCGACCACGTTCTCCGGAATCATGGGCGCAATGGTCATCGACAAGCACGATCGAATTTTCGTCAGCGTGTCGGCGGCCAATCCCGAAGATCGAGGGGTCTGGCGCATCGACCCCGACGGCTCGTCGCAGCTGGTCGGCCAGCTCCCCGTGACCGCCGTCCCAAACGGCATCGCCAAGCGCGGCAAGACGGTCTACGTCGCCGATTCGGCTCCTCAAGGCAAGATCTGGGCGGTTCCCCTCGATGGCGGCGAGCCCTACGTCTGGGCCGATGACCCCGCCCTCGACAGCATCGCGGAGATCCCCTTCCCTGGCCCGAATGGGGTGCAGATCTTCCGCAAGGAACTCTACGTCTCCAACTCGAACACGGCGCAGATCGTCGCGTTCCCGTTCCCCGAGGGCGGAGAACCGCGGGTGGTCGCGGACGTCGGCTGTGACGACTTTGCCTTCGACAAGAAGGCCAACCTTTACTGCGGCACCGACCCCTTCAACACGGTGTTGAAGATCGACCCCGAGGGCAACAGCGAGGTGTTGCTCGACGTCGACGATGGCCTCGACGGACCCACGGCGGTGCTCTTCGGACGCTTCGGGGCCGACCGCTTCCGCCTCTACATCGCGAATGCGGCCTTCCCCTTCTTCTCGTCCGACCCGCACCCCAGCCTGCTGCGCCTGCAGCTGGACGTGAAGGGCGGACGGCGCTAGAGCCCGTCCGCAAGGATCCGCCACGCCGTCTGTCGCATCACTGCTTCGCCGGCGGCTTGGCTTCGGGCGCGCGCAGGTCGAGGTTCTGCAGCAGGTCTTCGAGCTCGATCTTCTTTTCGAGTCGCTGGCTCTGCAGCTCCACAATCTTGCGCCCGATCGCGTCGGCCTCCTTGGTGAAGGCGTCGAGCCGCGAGGACAGCTTCTTGCGAAGCGCATTGGCGGCGGGGTCCTTCTTGATGGCCTCGAGGTTCTCCCGCGTTTCTCGAGCGCGTTGGTCGAGTTCGATTTGCTGGCGCTTGAGGCCATCGATCTCGGTATCGATACGCCCGATCGCACTGCGGCGGTCGACGATCGGTTGAAGCTTGCTGCGCATTGCAGGGGTCACGTCGGCGGAGAGCAGCAGGGTCTCCATCAGGCCCACCGCGCGGCTGTCCCAGATGCTCACGTTGGTGCGCGAGGGCGTCTGCTCGACGAGCGTCACCTGGCCCTCGACCTTGCCAGCTGCGATGGGCACGGGGACGAGATAGGCGTCGGGCAGGTCTTCGGTGCCTTGGGGCCGGTCGAGCAGGTCGTAGTTGCTCCCCGCACGGCTGTGCCGAACGATGACCTTCCACGGCTTGTCTTGCTTGGGACCACGCGCCGTCCAGGTGGTTTCTCGGCGGGCGAACGACTCGACCTCGAGCACCCCGCGGATGATGCGAATCAGGCGCATCTCATCGCCCTTTCGCTTAATCTGCGAGTCGACGAGTACGCTGGGCTCCACGGCGAATGGGACGGTTGCGCTTGTCCCCGTGCCGACCGTATCCGTGAGGCCTTCTCCCACGAAGCTACCGCTGGCGTAGATGCTCAGCGGACCGGGTTCGAGCACGAACGGGCTGGTGTTCTTGAAGCGCACCACCCGATATGGGTTCGCCTCGTAGCCCATGCCGGCGCCACCGGGCTTGAACAAGAACGTCTCCTCGGCTTCGACCTCGCGGTTGAGGATCGCAACCATCGTCGAGCTGCCGTTGGGCACGCTCACCCGCTCGGTCAGGTCGAAGCGCGTCATGCCGGCGACGCTGCTGGCGCGAGCCTTGGCCTGCGTACTTCGACGAAGGGCGTCGTAGTCGACCGCCGGTGCCCCAGGCGACTCGGTCACGAGCCCGCTGGGCAGGCCGCCCGCAGCGTCGCCCACGACGCCGCTCTCGACTCCACCAAGCCGCCCACTGGCCAAACCGTCGTCGTCCTTCTCCGTATCCCGCGCGTAGCGGTTGCCCTTCTTGCGCTTCTTCTCCACCACCCGCGACGGCTTCATCGCGGACTTCGACGTAGGCATGGGCTCCGGGGCGGGATACGCCTCGTCCATGTCTTCGAGGACTTCCTCCTCCATCTCGGCTTCGAGATCGTAGGTGGTCTCGCCCAGCGCAACCCGAGCACGCCGACGCACGCCCGACTCGGTGAGGTCTGCGCGGCCCACGTTGCGTGGGGTGTGCAGGTCATACTGGAACGCGATCGGCTCACCGGAGGTCAGCGACATGCTGACGTCGCCCCAGTCTTCGCCGCTGGTGTTGTCGACGACGGCCCAGCCCTGCAGAAGCGCCTTGCCAGTGCCCCCTTCGGGCAACACCACCCGGTAGGTCGGCTTCCACATCGGCGCCTCGACGACGTAGCTGACCATCAGGTCGTAGTTCTTGGCGCCCGCGAGTCGAATCTCGACCTCGATCTGCTGGAACATGCCCTCGCCTGCGCTGGCATCGAGGCGGCGACCGAGCTGCAGGGCGACGTCACCGTCCTTGAGCGTGAACCCCCGAACCTTCGACAGCCGCACGACGTGCAGGTCGGCACCGTCGACGAGGGTGACCTTGTGGTCGAGCGTCGGCTGCTCGTCACTACTGGGCGCCTGAATGCGACCGTCGGGGTCGGGTTCGTTGACCGTCTGCTCGACCATGACGATGCGCCCCTGCACGCGACCGACGCTAGAGCGAAGCACCACTTCGGTCCCGCGCAGGCCGTCGAGCACCTCGGCCAGACTGCCACGACCGGGTGCCAGCGTCGCCAACGCCGCATTCGCCCAGCTCTGCGGGTCGAGCGGCATGGACACGCTGACCGCCTGCCCCGTGTCCCGGTCGATGACGGTCAGCGACTTGAGCAGGTCGTTGACCTGGTCGCGCCGAACCTTGATCTTGAGCACGTCGTCGTCGACTTCGCCCGCACGCTCGAAGTAGCCGACCCCGTTGCGGTACAGCACCACGCGCTCGAGGTCGAGCTGGGTTTCGGCGGCACCGAACGTTCCGCGCGAGGTCGCACAGCCAACGGTTGGAAGTCCGAGGATAAAAGCGGCAGCAAGAAGAGTCGAGCGCATGGTCGGTCCCAGAACGCGCGCACTTTATCAGTGGGTGCGCGCGCGCGTCCGGAGGCCACTACGCACGAGAGGCGTCGATCGGCCTGAGGTAGGCTGACGTGTGATCGAGCAATGCCGTGCCCGGCCGACGTGCCACTGCGGGCCCTCGAGGCGCTACCGCGAGAATGGTCGGAGGTCGTCCCCACCGAGCGGGCTGAAGGCGAAGTCGTCGATCTCGGGGTGTGGGATCGACTTGGGCCCGCCGTCTTTCCCCTCGGACATCAGATCGGGACCATCGTAGAAGAACCTCAGCGGGAGCCGAATTCGGACGCTTTCGGACGGAGCGCCGACCGCCAGCATGACCCGATCGAGTTCCTCGATCACACAGACGTCGCCGATCGCGTCGATGAGCTCGCCCTCGACCACGGCGACGTTGTGCGTCTCGCCGACGGGCGTGATCGACACCTCGACCGTCGCCTCAGCCTGCAAGACGCCAGCGCGAGACGCCGCCTCCCGAAAGCAATTCCGCAACGCGGGCCGCGACGAGGACAGCACGGCGCGAGACAGGGTCTGCAGGCCGCGGCGGCTCGGGCTCCTCCCGCCCTGCAGCGGCACCGATTCTACGGGGCGGCCACGCCGAACCATCGGTCTTGGACCCGAGAGCACCGCGACGCCCGGCGTCGTGAGGAAGTCGTACCCCATCGCACCGGAAAACGACGACTCGAGTCGCGATCGAACCATCGGGTCATCCTCGTCATAGAACCATGCCCGCCGCACGTGAACCTCTCGCTCCATCTTCGCCTCGAGTTCTTCGCCCGCATGGGCATCCGGCGGCGTATCGACGACCTCGGGTACAACCGCTGCAACAGGTGCGGACGCAGACGCGGGCGCGGGCTGCTGGAGCCGTTCGGCCAGCGTCTCCGCTTCGTAGAGCAACTCGTAGATCGCGTCCCGTTCCTCACCACGGTCCGGCGAGAACAGGGCTTCGTGACGTTGTCCGTACGCCAACAGCATGGTGGCCGCGTCTTGGGCGTAGGCCGCGTCTTGCTCGACCTGGGCGGTGAGGAGCTGCAGATACGCCATGCGCAGGATCAATGCGTGGCGGAGTTCGTCGTTGTCCGCCGTACGCGGAAGCGACAAAATCGAGTGGCGGGCGAGCCGGACGGCGTCGGCGTAGTGCCCATCGGCCGCCATTGCCTCGGCCGTCTGATACATCCGCGCTGCACTCGGCTTCGAGGACACCGCACGCTCCGCGGTGGGCGGATGGCTGGTCTCCCCCTCCCGGCATCCCATCACCACCATCGCGATGCAGAGAGCGGCGAAACATCGCGTCATGTGGAGCCAACGTCATCGACCAGCGTGACTTACAGCCCCAGAGCACGGCCACGGGGCCCGTCGCCTACTCGTAGGCCGTCTCGAACGTGAACGTCGGCTTCTGCATCTCGCAGCGGGTCTCGTCACCGTCTTCGCGCAGGTGCAGGCCGTCGATCATCCCCACGACGAAGGTCGAGTGCAGGATCTCGGGGCCGACGTGCAGGGCCTCCTCGAGCGTGATGCCCGGGGCCTCGAAGGCGTTGCCCTCTTCCGTGCCGGCGGTCGAGAGGTGCAGCCGCACCATCTCCTCGACACCATCCTGACCGTAGACGTCCTGGACCTCGGTCCCGGCGCACGGACCGTCTCCGTCCACCGTCCACTGAATGTGATCGCTCATCGTGATGATGACGCAGGGATACACGCCGTCCGCGGGCGGCTCGGCATCGACGAGCTCCGGCGCGGATGCGAGGTCGACGAGGCGCGCATCCTCCGAGGCCCCAACCAGCACGGGGTCGCTGCAGTCCTCGGCCGCGGAGAACTCGACCTGGTACACGAGCAGCCCCAGCGAAGTCGGCGTGTAGACGGCGAGGGGCTCGTGGTCGTCGTCACCGTCGCACCATTCGTCGCCCGGGTATTCGTTGCAGTGTTCCGACCACGCGTTGCCGCAGTCGTCGCCCGTCGCGTCGGGGTCCAGGCACACCTCGCACGGCGGCCACGCCGGGTCCACATCGCAGGCCCACTCACCTCCGTCTGGCTCCCCGTCGGGCTTGCCATCGGGCCCGGGTCCGGGCGTGCCGTCGTGGGGTTTGCCGTCCGGTCCGGGGCCGGGCTCGTCGCAGCCGAACTCCATGCAGTGCTCTTCGATGACGTCCTTGCATTCGGGCGAGTCGGGGTCGGCGAGGCAGGCCTCGTCGGTACACGGCGCCGAGTCGGGCGGGAACGGGCAGCCTTCGGCAAAAGGCGTGGTGCTGGCGGTCAGCCCCGGCGTGCTCGTCATTGCCTGGCCCAGCTCGGCGCGACCCAAGATCGCGTAGCCGTCGTCGACCTCGGGCTCCTGCGGTTCGCTCGGCTCCATCGCATCGTCGTCTTCGGGCTCATCGTCTTCGGGCGAGGCGTCGGGCGCAGCGTCGTCATCGGACGCATTCGGAGCCGCCATCGCGTCGTCGGCAGGATCGACGGGCGCCGCGTCACAGGCGGCAAGACACAAACACGAAGCGGCAAACAGAACAGCAGACGAGCGAAGCATGGCGATGCCGGACACATCGCCCGCCCGCGGTCCCACCTTGAGCCGCCCCGCGCCCAGGCCGCGCTGCGTTGCACAGAGCTGCTAGCGAACGGCGAACGCCGCCTCGTGGAACCTCGGCCGGAAGGCCTTGATCCCCTCGTTCGTACGAACCGGATGCACGCGGTTGCTCAACAGAACCGCGATCGTGGGTCCGCCCGCGGCCCGGGGATCGATCCACAGGCTGGTGCCCGTGTAACCGGTGTGCCCGATGGCCGCGGGCGAGACGGCTCGCCCCGCGGTGCCCGTGCCGTCGGGCGAGGGTCCGTCCCAGCCCAGACGCCGCGTCGAGCCCGGCACGGTGCTCGGCCGCCAGAAGCGGTCACGGACCGCTGGCTTGAGCCCCGGAAGCAGCAGGTCGAGCCAGCCGATCGCGACCTCGAGCACCCCCTGCGCCGTTCCGAACAGGCCGGCATGGCCCGCCACACCGCCCCAGACATATGCGTTGTCGTCGTGGACGAACCCCCGCGCGATCTCGGCGTTCTTGCGGACGTCGAAGTGTGACGGCACGCCGTCGGGATGGAGGTCCGCGTCGTAGATCTCGGTGGGTGCGATGCGCTCGCGATGCGGACGCGGCGGCGGCGGGTTGCCGTGCAGACAGTGAAAGCTCAAATGCGGGATGGGCTTGTCGTCGAGGCCGAGCGCCAGCATCACCTTGTCGGTGAACAGCACCTCGAGGTCACGGCCGTAGACCTGCTCGAGCCAGCGACCAAGCACCATGAAACCCAAGTCCGAGTAAACCGCCTTGCTGCGCAGCGGGTAGGCAGGCGGCGTTGCGCAGATCTTCTCGAGAATGCCGTCGGCACTGTAGGGCTCGACTTCGTTGAAGTACTCGCGGTGCGCTTCGTACCCGGCGCAGTGCTCGAGCACGTCGGCCAGCGCCGCGCCGGGGCATCCCGCGTTCCACGGCTCGGGCACGGGCATGTCCAGCTCCATCGCCCCTTCGGACACCGCGAGCGCGGCGAGCGAAGTGGTGCAGAGAACCTTGGTGAGCGACGCGAGGTCGTAGATCTGCTCGCGGACCACGGGCTTGCCCTCATCAGGGATCCAGCGGTGCGAAGCCACCGCGCCGTGGGCTTCGTGGTACAGGGTCGCGCCGTTGCGCCACACGAGCGCGACGCACCCCGGATAGACCTCCCCAATGCCGGACTCGAGCAGGTCGAACAGGGCTTGGCGGGGGTCGGTTGCGCTCACGGGGGCGAGCTTGCCTGCTCGAGACGGCGCACGCTACAACCGCGCCGTGACCGACGACGCGCGCAGCCGACTCATCGTTGCCCTCGACGTTCCCGATGCCGCCGCGGCGGTCGCAAGCGCCGAGCGCCTCGCCGGCCACGTGGGCATGTTCAAGGTGGGCCTGCAGCTATTCATCGCCGAAGGCCCCACCGTCGTCCGCACGCTGCGGCAGCGCTTCCCCGAGGTGGACATTTTTCTCGACCTCAAGCTGCACGACATCCCGAACACGATGCGGGGCGCGATCGCCAGCGCGCGGTCGCTGGGCTGCCGCTTCATCACCGTGCATGCGGGAAGCGGCGTTGCACACCTCGAGGCGTGTGTCCAAGAGGCAGGGGACGACCTCGGCATCCTCGCGGTCACTGTGCTCACCAGCCAAGACGAGCAGGCTTGCAAGGAGGCCGGCCACACGCGAACCGCCGCGGAGCTGGTCGAGCGACGGGCCAAGTGCGCGGCCGAGGCCGGCTGCGCGGGCCTCGTCTGCAGCGGGCAGGAACTACCCCGCGTGCAGGCCGTGGCACCGTCACTGTTCAAGGCCGTACCCGGGATCCGCCCCGCAGGCGCGGACGTGGGCGACCAAAAGCGCGTCATGACGCCCACGCTCGCCATCGGCCAAGGCGCAACGCATCTGGTCGTCGGCCGCCCCATCATGAAGGCCGACGACCCCGTCGCCTCAGCCGACGCGATCGTGGCCGAGATCGCAGCGGCGCTGTAGCAACTCCATCATAAAGCGGGCAGTCGCCTCGCAAGATGGCGACTAGCGGCAGAGACACGCCGGCGCGTCGACGAGCTCTCGCGACACTTCAGTACCGTTGTAGATCCACGCGTTGGTCGAGGTGTTGTCGGACGAGATGACAACCTCGTCCATCGTGAAGCCGCTGAGGTCGTCTTCGAAGACGAACGCGTTGATCGGCTGGTCGCTGGTCCCGCTCATGTCAACCGGCTCGCCGTTGGGAAGGCCGCCGCTCATGCACAGCGCTCCAGTGCACACGACCTCGCCCGTGGACGTGTAGCCGACGATCTGCGGCGGCGCCCAAGCAACCGTGTCTCCGTTGAGCAGGCCTTGCGTCACGCCGCACGCCTCGGGGCCCGCCATGCCTTCGATGTCGGTCGCGACCGTGACGACGCCACCCACCGTGAACTGCAGGCTCATCGCGTACGAGACCATCGTCGCGAGGCCACCAGGTGCGCCGTCGACGTCCTCGAAGCGAAGCACAAACGCGCCGGGGCCGATGTTGGCATCGGCATCGTAGGGCTCCTGCACGGTGTTGAGCTGGTCGCCTGCACCCAACGGCGTGTCCCGAATCTCGAAGGTGCTTCCGCCAAGATCGTAGGTGATCTCCCAGACCTGGCATGCGCCGGCTTCGGTGTCTCCGGTCGTTTCGGGTACATCGGTGGTGCTGCTGTCGGCACCGGTGGTTTCGGGTGCGTCCGTGGTCTCTGAGGAGCCGGCCGTGCTCGGGTCGGTGCTCGCGGTCGCGGTGTCGTTGGTCGTCGGCGTCGCGCCGGACGTGGTCGCAGGCGCTTCACCGCTGGTGCTGCTGCCCCCGTCGGTCTCGGGCGATGCCCCCGTGTCGTCGGAGCCACATGCCGCGACGCCGAGCGCCAGCGCAACGAGAACGGAACTGCTGCGGAAAACCATGCGACGGACCATAGTCCGACCCTCGGGCCCGAAACAAGACGGGTACCACGTTGGGCATGCGGTGGGCGTCGTCGCGCTCGCGGCATAGATCCGCATCGGCGGGGACACTCGTCTCGGTCACCGCGGCGTCCTGGCACACCTGCGCCGCCGACTCCGCAGATGCGCATCCGTCGGGTAAAGGACATGGATGAGACGCACAAAAAACGCCCCAGGTTGCAAGCCTGGGGCGTCGGGGGGGTCGAAGCGTCTGGCTACTGCATCGGTGGCATGAGGTTCTCCATCATGCCGTCGGCGCCGACCATCTCCATCGGACGCGAGGTGTGTCGCGCAGCCTGAACCGCTTCGCGAAGCTCTTCGAACAACTTGCGCGCGTTGGGCAAGCCGTAGAGCTCGAACTCGGGATCGGTTTGATCGGTGCCGATGAGAATGACCGTGGCGTTGCCCAGCATTCGGTCGATGACGCCCTGGTGAAAGCGAACGTCGAGCACCCGCCACAGCTCGAGGCTGTCGACGTTGCGGGTGAGCACGCCTCGCTCGTACTCCACGCGGCGGTTGGTGATCTTGTACCGGGTGCTGCGGTGGACCAGGAATGTCCAGATCATGCCCGGAATGCCCACAAAGCCGAGAATCCACAGCGGCCACGTCGAGAAAAACTCGACCAGCCCGAGCAGGTACGCCATCACCCCGCCCACGATCGACGCGCCGAACCACTTCACGTAGCCCGAGTACTGCGCGGCGTGGCGCGCCAACCCTTCGTAGATGACTTCGGTGTCGCCGGACTGAGCCTGAGAGCCCGCGGGCGGCTGAGCGTGGGCGCGGACGGGCTGTTGCGGGGCGTGGTGGCCTTGATGGGGCTGCATGGCGACTCCTGGGGCTGAAGCATACCCGCCGGCTCCCGGCGGTGGCGAGGCAACCGCGGGCGCGGCCGGGGGATTCCCAGGATGGGGCGGCGCGTAGCCAGCCTGCGGCGCGGGTGCGGCATGCGGAGCGTGCCCCGGATACGCCGCGGGAGATG
>CAYSPB010000217.1:6648-12655 GCA_964432695.1 uncultured Nannocystaceae bacterium | reverse complement strand
GCCAAGCCGATGCCCGCGAGTCCGTGCGAGAGCGCGGCAACGCCGGCCCGCATGCGGCGGCGGGCGTCCTCGGCGATGCTCGGATCGATGACCCCCGCCAACGCACCTGCCTGAGCGGCGGCACCAACGGCCCACGGCTGCGCGACGGCCCGCGTGGCGTCGACCCGTTCCACACTCGCGACCATGTAACCGACGCGCATGCCGGGAATCGCCAGCTCCTTCGTCAGCGAGCGCATGCGGACGACGTTGTCCGGCAGCGTCTCCCGCACGAGTTCGGAGCGCGCGCTGAGCCGGAGAAACGCCTCATCGACGACGACCCAGCTCTTGGGCGCGGCGGCAGCGAGCGCCCGGAGACGGTCGTAATCGGGAACGCGCCCGGACGGGTTGTCCGGCGCACCCAAGACGAACGCGCGAGGACCCGCTCCCGCAAGCCAGTCGCCCGCGGCAGTCCAGTCGATCGGCCACCCGTCGGCGGCGATGCGCTCGAGCGTTTCAACGCGGAGTCCGTGCGCACGCGGAGCCGCGTCGTACTCGGCGAAGGTGTGCTGCGGTACGAGGACACGCATCGAAGCGGGAGCCGCCCGGAAGAGGTCCCAGAGCAAGCCGGTCACCCCTGCCCCGACGAGCAGCCGCCGCGGTGCGACGTCGTCGCGTCGCGCGAGCGCGGCGGTCAACTCCCGGCACGCAGGATCGGGATACCGACCGATGTTCGCACCCCGCACCGCCCGAACGAGCGCCGGGGCGGGGCCGCGCGGATCGACGTTGACCGCGAAGTCTACGCACGCCTCGGGATCCAGCCCCAGCTGCGCAAGCTCGGCGTCAGACACATCGCCATGGTTCCACCCCTGCGTCATGGGCATGCCCCGATCATCAGCCCGAGGCATACCAGCAATGCAGTGGCGAGGATCGCTCCTCGCGCGATCCTCCATGCCTGCATGACGTCGTCTGCCGCCACCGCGCGCGTAGGGTCACCGAGCGTGTAGACCTCGCGCTTGGTGAGGCGTACCCCCAGCAACCCGGCCATCGCCGCCATCGGGCGACCAGCGTTCGGGCTCGGTGTCGTGCCCCCGTCTCTTCGCATGACCCTCCATCCGCGGACCCAGTCCGCTCCGTAGAGTCGACCGACGAGCAGCAGCAGCCCGGCGCAAAGGCGCGAGGGCACGAGGTTGAGGAGGTCGTCGAGACGGGCCGCCGGTTTTCCGAGAAACTCGAACCGACCTCGGTACCCGACCATGGCGTCGAGCGTGTTCACCGCCCGATACGCCAAGGCTGCCGGAAGTCCCCCAATGGCGTACAGGAGGAACGGGGCGACCGCGCTGTCCGAGGCATTCTCGGCGACCGACTCGACCGCGGCCGCCGCCACTTCGGATGGTCGGAGCGTCGAAGGATCGCGGCTGCACAGCGAGCGCAACGATGCGCGCGCCGCCTCGAGGTCACCGGCCACCAGGGCAGCTGCGGTGACCCCCCCTGCCGCGCCCAGGCCCCGGACCGCAAACGTCGACTTGAGCACGAGGACCTGCGCCACGAACCACAGAACCGGCCACGGCCGCGCGAGGCTGACCACACCGCATCCGAGCGCTACGAATGCGCTCGTCGCCACGAGAACCAGCGCCATACCGCGCAGAAACTCCTTGGCGGCCTCGCGGCGCGACGACTCCGAGACCTTGGCCCACGGGGCGACCGCGCGCCCAAACCATGCCACGGGGTGAAAGCGATTGGAGGGGTCGCCGAACGAGAGGTCGAGGGCGACCGCGGCCGCCAGAACGAGCGGATCCGGCCCGGGGAACCACGTCGAGGCGGGCAGCACGACTTCGGAGGCTAGTCTTCGTGTTGAGCGCCGGCAAGAGGAGCACCGGACGTGATGACTTCGACCGGGCCCGGCGCGATCCGAAGCATCAGGCCCATGACTGCGAACAGCACTTCGTTGGCAGCATTCGCAAGCTGCTGATGCGCCGAACCGGCCAGGTCCCGAAAGACCCGACCCAACTTTGCGTTCGGCACGATCCCCATGCCGACCTCGTTGGTCACCAGAAAAACCGGCATCGGCGCAGCCTGAGCCATGGCCGCAATTCGATCGACCTGCTCGATGATGCGCTCGGTCGGGTGTTCGTCGAGAAGCAGATTGGACATCCAAAGCGTGAGGCAGTCGATCACGATCGCATCGGGACGCTTCTCGACCGCGGCCTCCAGCGCCGCACGTAACTCCAGTGGCGCTTCGATCGTCTCGAAGGCGTCGGACCGCTCCCGACGATGAGCAGCGATGCGTGCCTCCATCTCCTCGTCGTACGCCTGTGCGGTGGCGATGAAGACCCGCTTCGGACCCGCCTCCAGCGCCCGACGAACGGCAAAGCCGCTCTTTCCGCTCCGTGCTCCGCCGCCAATGAAGACCAAGGCCACTGATGCGCGAGTTAGCCGGCGGACCGAGCGGTGTCAACAGCCGGCACCGGGGTCTCACCGCAGCGGGACTCAACCGAGGGCGGACGGCTGCATGCCGATCGGCTGCAGCGGTCCGGCGACGGCGACGTTGGCGGGGTTGGCGGGGTCCACTCGCACGTCGAGCTGCGCACCCACCTGGTACTGCGGAATCTCGAACATGCTGACCACCTTCGTGACGTGGGCTTGATATGGGGTGCCGCCGTGCGGCGTGACGTTGAGGGTGAGCACGATCTGCGGGTTGTTGTTCACGTACGTGCCCGTTTGGTTGGCGGCGAGGACCTGAGCGACGGCCGGGGTCCCCGATGACAGCACGCGCGCCGCCGCCTTGCTGGCGTTGGCCATCTTGGTGAGGAATCGGGTGACGAAGACGAGGGTGCCGATCGTGACCAGACCGCCGATGACGGGACCGATATAGAACAGAGCGTTGGACATCGTTGACCTCTCCGAGGACCCCTCGGCCCTCGAGCAATGGATGCGCGCCGTCTCGGTTTGTGACGTTTTTTTTTCACCGACGCAGCGCTGGACTTCCGTGCCGACGGCCGTACATGTCCCAACGATGGCCGAACCGTCCATCCGGTCGAGCGTGGAACGAACGTTCTTCGGGCTGTTCTCCGAGCTTCCCGAAGCCGCGCAGAAGGAGCTCGAGGCGCGTACAGAGCCGGCGGTCTATCGCGCGGCTCGAACGGCATCGCTCCTCGGCTGGACACCGATGACGCAGGCAGTTGCGATTCGCGACGCGCTGCGGACCGTGGTCGGTGACGCCGGCTTCGTGTCGCTCATCGAAGCGTGGTCGATCCTGTCGATCACCCGACCCCCCTTCAAGCTCATCAGCGACGCGATCTTCCGAATCTACGACCGGAAGCCGCTTCCACTGCTCCGCGGCTACGGCAGCGTGTGGTCTGCGGTCTATCGCAACGTTGGGGACTATGAACTGGTCCACGCCGCGCCAAACCACGCCATCGCGCACGTGCGCGACCCGTGCCCACAAGCGCGCGCGCCCGCGTTCGCGATGTACACGCTGGGCACCCTCGCCGGCGTCGTCCAGCTCGGCACCGGTTTCGACGTGCAGGCCGAGCACCGCGTTCGTGACACGCAGATCGAGTTCGAGCTGCGTTGGAAGGGGGAGCGCGACACGGCGTAGCGCCGCCAGGATGCGGCGCGGTTTGGCAGGCCGGCTCTACGCCGTGGCCGGAACGTCGGCCGGCGTTTCGGGCTGCAGCGTCTGCGTGCCCAACAGGTGCATCGAGCAGCGTTCGCCATCGACGACCCGCGCTTCCTCGTCCAACAGCGCCTGGAGGACGCCGACCTCTCGCTCTTCGATCGGCACGACGACGAGGCGACTTGCCTTGCCCCGCACCACGCGACGCACCATGCGAAGCAGGTCATCCTCGAGTGCGTCGCCCATGGTCACGTCACCAAAGGCCTCCTCGACCATTTCGCGAACGTGGTCTGCCCGCTGGCTTCCCTCGACTTCGATCACACCGATGAGCCGGGGCGAGAGGATCACCGAGCTGTCTTGCGCCGCGGCGTCGGCCGTACGAATGGCACGCGCGGCGTCGTCGGCGGATTCGGCCCCACGAAGCGCCTCCAGCAGCGTCTCGTCATGGCACAGGCGCCCCACGTGGGCGAGCGACTGCAAGTGCTGCTGGGGGTCGGCCGGCGGCGCGAGCAGAACAAAGAACACGTCGGCCTCGTCCTGGTCGACGGCGATCGGGCGCTCGGTGGTGACGAGCGCTGCAAGACTGGTCTCGAGCCCCGGAATGGGAGCGTGCGGAACGCTGATTCCCCCACCGAGGGCGACGTGCCCCTCGATGCGGCTACGCAGCGCGTCCTCGATGACCGACGCGCTCGTCCCGGCTCCATCCGAAAGGGCCTTGGCAGCCGCCGCGACGACCTCGTCGAGGCTGCTCGCATCCAGGCGAACGGCAATGCGTTCGGGCCCGATGAAGTCCGGCACGGCTTCGGCCGCTTCTCGCGGCCGGCCGGGCGCGTAGACCCGCTTCCACTCGGCCCAGATCGTGCTGGCCAGCGATCCTGTGACAGGCGCGGCACGCCCTCCACCGATCACCGCGTTGCGGTAGCGCTCGGTCAACTCGTCCCATTCGACGACCATGCCGGGCTTGTCGCTGCTCTCGCGACTCTGGCTCCACGCCGTGAGCAGCTGGAGGCACGCGTGGTCGATGTGGTCGAGCTGGTCGATGTGCACGTGCAGCTCTTGATCGTCGGGCACGGACTCCAGCGCTTGCGCGAGCCGAGGCACCTGCAGGAAGGTCGCAGATCCCAACAGGTGCAGATCGTGCACCTTGCCGTTGCCGCTGGTCTCCGTGCGCAGCTCGAGCCGCGCGAACGTCCAGACGATCTTGAGGATGGCGAGCAGGAGACCCGCAATGATGCCTTTGAAGAGGTCGAGGAAGACGACGCCGAACAGCGTGATCAGACAAATCGCGAGCTCGGAGCGCCCTTGCTCGTACAGAGCCTTCATCGCCTTGACGTCGACGAGTCGATACCCGGTGTAGACGAGAATGGCGCCGAGACTCGCCCGCGGCAGCAGCTCGAGCAGCTGCGGCGCGGCGACGACGAAGCCGAGAATCCAGATGCCGTGCAAGATCGTCGAGCGACGCGTCCGAGCGCCAGCGTCGACGTTGACTGAACTCCGCACGATGACGCCCGTCATCGGCAGGCCCCCGACCGCGCCCGTGAGCGCGTTGCCGATGCCCTGGGCGAACATCTCCTTGTCGTAGTTCGCCTTGGAGTAGTTCTGCCGCTGATCGATCGCGTTGGCGGTCAGCAGGGTCGCGGCACTCGCAACGAAGGCGAACACCAGCGAGAGCACGATGAGGTCCGTAGAGAACAGCATCGTGTAGTCGCTCGCGGCCGGCGGCGCCAAGCCGTCGAAGAAGTTGGGCGACATGTCCAAGAAGCGCACGTCGGGCGCGAGCAGCAGCGCGCCTGGCGTGACGACAAGCAGCGCGATGAGCTGCCCCGGCACCAGCGTGAGGAACTTGGGCCGGAACTTCGGCCAGAACGCGATGAGCGCGATCGACACCACCGAAATCGTCAGCGGCGCCATGATGTCCCCCGACAGGCTCGAGGGTAGCAGCAGCACGTTGTCGAGGAAGGAGCGCTCGGGGTCGACGTCGACGCAGACGTGCAGCTGCGACGTGAAAATGATGACACCGATGCCGATCAGCATCCCCTGAATGACCGCCGGCGCGACTGCCCGGAACCACTGACCGAGCTTGAAGACACCCGCGAGCATCTGCCAGCCGCCCGCGAGTGCAACCACCGGCCCCAGCGCGATGAGCCCATGGTCGGCCACGAGGTCGTTGACCAACACGATCAGGCTCGCCGCAGGTCCGCTGACGAGCAGCGGCGCTCCCGTGAAGACGCCTACGACGATGCCGCCGATGATGCCCGTGACGAGGCCACGTTCGGCCCCCACCCCACATGCGACGGCGATGCCGATGCACAGCGGCAGCGCCACCAGGAACACAACCGTGGAGGCGAGAAAGTCGGGAAGCCAAGGGCTTCCGCTGCTCGTGGATTTGGTTTCGGTCGACTCAGTCATGGG
>CAYSPB010000217.1:0-6624 GCA_964432695.1 uncultured Nannocystaceae bacterium | reverse complement strand
CGGGGGACCGTAGCACGCGCCTCGCGGATCCCTGGCCGACCCGCCACGACGTGTCAGGATGAAGAGATGAGCTGGTTCGAGACGTTGTTCGGGTTCTCAGAACGGGACGGAGCAGCCACCCGCGCAGGCTTCGAGCTCGATGGCACTGTGCTGCAGTCCCGCGCCAATGGCCGCCGCTTCGATGCCGGGCGCTTCGAGACCCCCACTCTCGCCCAGCTTCGCGCCCGTGCGGGGGATCGCACAGGCACGCCTCGCGTTCTCCGATGCCGAACGACTCTCGCGAAGCGGCCCCGCCCTTGCGGCGGCCGGTCGTGACGCCTTCATCGACCGCATGCGCATCGGTCTTCAAGTAGGTGCCCAGGTGACGTTCGCCTCGCGCTTCGTCGAGCCCCCCGCCGCGACCTTCGTCAACCAGGCGTTCTGCTCGGCGCTTTCCGTCGGCTACGACGCGCAGCCGGCTGCCATGTGGGCAGCGTTGGCAACCGCGGTCCTCGACGCCGCGTACGAGGCTACGGCTTCACGCCGCCCGCGCGGGCGTCCGTGCGGGCACGTGCAGCGGTATCGTGTGGCTGACCTTTCTCGGCGGCGGGGCGTTTGGCAACGAACCCCCCTGGATCGCCGCAGCGGTCGCCCGGGCACTACGGCTCGCTGGGGACGCGAGCCTCGACGTCCGCATCGCGCACGACCGCGGCATCGACCGCAACCTCCGTCGGGCAATCGACACCGGCTGAACGCGACGCTGCCGACCGGGACGATCAGCTCGGCTTGGGCACGTGCTGATCGATCAGCACCGGGTTTCCATCGGGATCGGTGACCACGAAGCTCGCCGGCCCTTCGCCGTCCAATCCGGCTTCCTGCGACGTCGACAGGCCCGCCTCGGTGAACGCGGCATGCAGCGCGCGAACGTCCTCGAACGAGGACAGAGGCGTCGCATCCTGGGCCCAGCCCGGGTTGAACGTCAGCAGGTTCTTTTCGAACATGCCGCTGAACAGGCCGATCGTGGTCGCACCGTCGCGCAGGATGAGCCAGCCCTGGTCCGCATTGCCCCCTGCCGTCTCGAAGCCGAGCGTTTCGTAAAACGCCTTCGAGGCAGCGAGGTCTTTGACGGCGAGGCTGATGGAGAACGCACCCAATGACATGGCCTCACCCTGCCACAGCCGGACCCGGATCGACGGCGTAGATCCGGTGCGGCCCCGCGGCTTCCACCGCCGCGCGCGAGGGGGGGCGCAGCAGCGGATCGATATACGAGGGGATGCGCGAGTCGGTGAACAGCACCGTTCCATCGGGGAGCCGGGTCACGCCGTCCGCCCAGACGACCCCGGAGTCCCGAGTCAGCGTCCGGAGCGTGCCATCCGGTCGCACCTCGACGAGGCCTCCGTGTTCGACGTCCGTCACGAACACCCGACCATCGGCATCGATCTCGATGCCGTCGCTCAACGGCTTGGTCCCCACGCGCTCGATGGCTGCCGCAACGTCCGCCCCTGCCTCTCGGAGAACGTCCACCGGCACGCGATACAGGCTGTCGTGGCTCATCGTCGCGTAGTAGAGCCATGCGCCGTCGTGGCTGATCGCAACCCCATCGACCCCGACCGCAAACGTGACGAGCCCGTAGGCCAGCGTGTAGGGCCCCGCTGCGGTTTGCATGCGCCAGCGCTGAGCCGCCACCGACGGATGGCCCTCCAGCACCCGACGCGTCGCGCGCGTCTGCACGTCGAACACGACGAGCGCCGGATCGGCCAGGTTGAAGGCGCCCGTGTCCGCAAGCACGACCGTCCTGCCGTCGGGTGTGACGCGAAGATCTTGCGGGAACATGCCCGCCTCGGCAGGCAGCGCGTGGTCGAAGAGCAGCGTATCGGTGCTCAGGTCGAAGCACAGCAGCCGCGAGGGTCGATCTTCGAGTCCCGCCGGGGCGACCATCCACAGCCGCCCCTGTCGATCGGCCGTCATGCCCAGTACGCCGACGAACCCCGCCTGCGAGGCAAGGTCGGGGTATGGACGAGCCTCGCCATCGACCCACTCGAAGACCGTGGCGTCCGTGAAGCGCTCCGGACCTCCAAACGGATGCAAGTTGAAGAAGACGCGACCCTGGGGCGAGGCCGTCACGTTGCCGACGGGCAGTGATGCCTCGGCAAAGACCCTGGCCTGGGTTTTCGGAGGACCTCCCACGTCCGGATAGGGCTCGCCGCCCCCCAACGTGGCGTACAGCCAAGCTGCCGCGCCGCCGAGCATCACCGCCACGACCGCCAAGGCGAAAAGCCCCCGTCGCATCCACGTGGTTCGCGTCGTCATGCCCGCAACGATGCGCCCAGAGCATTGCTTCATATCATCGATTCTCTTCAATCAATCATCGATATCATTCATGCGTGAGCGACCCGGCTCTTTCGATGCTCGATCTCAACCTGCTGGTCACGCTCGACGCGGTGCTTCGCGAGGGCTCGGTGACCGGCGCCGCACGTGCGCTGGGGTTGGGGCAGCCAGCCGTCAGCCACGCCCTGGGGCGGCTGCGCGATGCACTCGGCGAGCCGCTGTTCGTCCGCAGTGGGCGTGGCATCGTGCCAACCGCGCGCGCTGACGCGATGCGGGGACCCTTGGCTCGACTGCTGGCCGATGCGCGGCGCCTGGTCGAGCCCGGGTCGTCGGATGCCCTCGCCCAGACCCGGCGTCAGTTCCGACTTCGCGCCCCCGACCTGCTCGGCCCCGCCCTGCCCGAGCTCGTCGAAGGCCTGAGCGCCGTCGCCCCCAAAGCCACGCTGGAGGTGATCCGACGCGGTCGCGACGACGCCGACGCGCTCGAACGGGGCGAGACGGACCTCGTCGTGGGCGTAGAGCGGCGAAGCGACGTGGGGCTGCAAACGCGGACCCTGGGACGACTGCGCTTCGTCGTGGTGGCCCGCGCCACTCATCCAGCGCTGGCTCGTCGAGCGCCGCTGAGCACCCGGGGGTGGACTTCATTCCCGCACATCGTCGTGCGAAGCGGCAGCGCCAGCGGGAGCCTCGTCGGTGATGCGCTCGGCCGCGCGGGACTCGACCGCCACGTAGGCCTCGTCGTTCCGTCGTTTCTGGCGGCCCTGGTCACGACCGCGCACACCGATCATCTCTTCACGGCACCCGGCGAACTCGTTGCCCCGCTGCTCGACCCGTTGGGGCTCACCACCCGGCGGCTTCCCGTAGCCCTCGACCCGGTGCCGGTCGCCGCATTTTGGCACGCGCGCGCGCACGAAGACCCGCACCACCGCGCGTTCCGAGACCTCGTCGCGCAAACGCTCCGCGGTCGACTCTCTCAGCGCATCAGTTGAGTTCGCCCGTCCCCGGAACGCCAAAGACCAGGGCACCGCTGCTGTACGAGGATCCGTACGTTTCCACCAGGCCGGCGACCTGCCGCAGCGCCGAGTCGAACTCCCCGGCAGTCAGCGGCGACAGCGGGTGGATGAACGCGGCATAGAGGACTCCGTCGCTCGTCGCGTATCGAGCGTCGAGGGCGGTGTGAAAGTTGGCCTCCAACACGGCGGCCCGCTGCTCGTCGCTCATGTGCGACGCGTCGACGATAGGCGCAATGAGCCGCATCCGGTCAAAGCGAGTGTCGGTGAAGCACGCCATGTGAACCCCGTGAATCTCGAACTCCCAGGCTCCACCCTCGCCATCCACGTCGTTGGCGTGGCTGCGCAGCACCGCTTCGAGGCCTTCGAGGTCCATGACGAGAGTCTATCAGCTGCACCTCCTCGGTTCCGTTTCGAGGCTTGCGTCCCGCACCACACCACAGGACACTGGCGCCGCGTGAGCACTCCGACCGACACCGAAGCCCTGCGCACGATCGACATGTTCGGCATGCCGCTGGCGGACATCGACACGGCAGGACTGCTCGACCACATGTTCGAACGCATGCGCGCGGGCCAGGGCGGGTGGATCGTCACTGCAAACCTCGACATCCTGCGCCGCTTCGTCCTCGACCCCGAGTCGCGCAGCCTGTACGCCCAGTCGGACATCATCGTTGCCGACGGGATGCCGTTGGTGTGGGCCAGTCAACTCCGCAAGGAACCGCTGCCCGAGCGAGTCGCAGGCTCCAGCCTGTCCGTGGATCTTCTCGGCCGGGCGGCCGCCGAGGGCCGGAGCATCTACCTGCTCGGCGGCAAGGGAGACGTCGCCGACCGAGCCCGGAACGTGGCTACGCAGCAACACGCGAGCCTGAAGATCCTGGGCACGAACGCGCCGTTCATTTCCTCACCGATCACCGACGAGGAGACCCAGGCCATCGTCGACGAGATCGAAGCCACGGGCGAGACCCCCGACATCATCCTCGTGGGCTTCGGGTCCCCCAAGCAGGAGCATGCGATTGCGGCCCTGCGCGCGCGCTTCCCCTCGGCGTGGTTCATCGGCATCGGCATCACGTTCAGCTTCATTTGCGGAGAGACCCAGCGGGCGCCGGAGTGGATGCAGCGCACGGGTCTGGAGTGGATGCACCGGATGGTCCAAGAGCCGGGTCGCCTGACCCGTCGCTACCTCAAGGACGACCTGCCGTTTTTCGGCCTGCTCATGCTCGAAAGCTTCCGGCAAGGCCGAGAAGGCTGACGCCGGCGTGACGTCCGGGTGACGCGACCGCGCGCACGCCCGTCCGGCACCCGGCGGCGCTCGGTTCGCGTATCATCCGCGCCGTGGCACCGACCTCGCGCCCGCCCGAACCGCCCGTGGTTCTCGACGCGAAGCTCCGGCGGTACGCCTGGGGCGACCCGGCCTTCATTCCGACCCTGCTCGGAGACACGCCGACGGACGAGCCTTGTGCGGAGGCCTGGTTCGGCGCGCACCCACTGTCGCCCTCGACGCTTTCCGGAACGGACGCCACCTGGGCCGAGCGCATCGCGGCCGATCCCGCTGCCGTGCTCGGGTCCCGCGTGCAAGCGCAGTTTGGCGCGCTGCCCTTCCTGCTCAAGCTGCTCTCCGCCGCCCGCCCCCTGTCGATCCAGGTGCACCCCAACGCCGCCCGAGCCGCCGGCGGCTTTGCCGACGAAGAGGCCGCCGGCATTCCTCTCGATGCGCCGCACCGCCGCTTCAAAGACCCGCACCACAAGCCGGAGCTGGTCGTCGCACTCACGCGGTTCGATGCCCTGTGCGGCTTCCGCCCGGCGCCCGAGCGCGCCGCCGCCTTGGCATGCGCCCCCGAGCTCGCCAGCGCCTTCGCGCCGACCGACAGCAGCCCCGAAGCGCTGCACGGGGCGCTGCGTCGCTACTACGACGCTCCGCGCGACACCGTGACCGCCGCGCTGCAGCGCTGGCTCGACCGCCTTCGCGCCAACGATGCGCTGACCGACGCGGACGACGGGTGGTGGGTGCTGCGTGCGCACCGCGCCATGGGGTCGAGGACCCCGGACGTCGGCCTGCTCTTCGTGCTGCTGCTGCACCGGCTCACGCTCGAGCCCGGCGAGGGCCTCTTCCTGCCCGCCGGAGTCCCGCACGCCTACCTCGGCGGCGCCGCCATCGAGGTCATGGCGAACTCCGACAACGTCCTGCGCGGGGGCTTGACGCCCAAGCACGTCGACAAGGTCGCGCTCCTCGAGGTCGTCGACTTCGCCTCGGGCCCCCCGCCGATCCTCCGACCGACCCCCCGCGGAGACACCGGCGCAGCGACGTACCCCGTGCCCACCGCCGAGTTCGGTCTCGAGCGGGTCGACCTGCAGCCCGGCCAGTCGTTCGCGTGCGCCGTAGACGGACCCGAGCTGTACCTGGCCGTCTCAGGCCCCGAGACCGCGGTCGACGTGGAGGGCCAGGACGCCCCCTGGACCGGAGGGCGCTGCCTGGCGCTGTCCCACGGAAGCACGCTGCGCGGCACTGCCCGCACCGGCTTTACGATGTACCGTGCGCACGTGCCCAACGACGGCCGAGCCCTGCCCTCCTTCCGCGGACGCACCCCCACCCCGCTGCGCTTCGGCACGTCCGGCCTGCGCGGCAAGGTCGAGGACATCACCGACCTCGAGGCCTACGTCAACACCTCCGGCTTTCTCAACGTGATGCTGGCCCGCGGCGTCGCGGTTCCCGGCACCGTCGTTCCCATCGCCGGCGACCTTCGCCCGAGCACCGACAGCCCCGAGCGCAGCATCATGCGGGCGGTTGCTCAAGCGGTCCGCGATGCTGGCATGCAGGTCGCCAACCTCGGACGCATTCCAACGCCCGCGCTCACGCTCGAAGGGCTGCGCCGCCGCGCCCCGAGCATCATGGTCACGGGAAGCCACATCCCCTTCGACCGCAACGGCATCAAGTTCAACACGCCCACGGGCGAGGTCCTCAAGACCGACGAAGCCGACATCCTGGCGGCGGTTGCCCGCGCACGCCGCTTGGCGTACGAGATGCCCGCCGACCAGTCGCGCTTCGACGACGCCGGATGGTTCCGCGAAGGGCACGTCGACCCACTGCCGGCCGCCACCGACGACGCCCGCGCGCGCTACGTTGCCCGCTATACCGACGCTTTCGCCGACGATGCCCTCGCCGGCCTCACCGTGGTGTTGTACGAGCACTCCGCGGTGGGCCGCGAACTCGTGGCCGAGGTGCTGCAGGCCCTGGGCGCCACCGTGCTGCCGCGCGGGCGCTCCACCACCTTCGTCCCCATCGACACCGAAGCCCTCGGTGAGGCCGGTC
>CAYSPB010000216.1:2520-12666 GCA_964432695.1 uncultured Nannocystaceae bacterium | reverse complement strand
ACAAGATCATCAAGATG
Organism: uncultured Nannocystaceae bacterium; assembly: GCA_964432695.1. Classification (GTDB taxonomy): domain Bacteria; phylum Myxococcota_A; class Polyangia; order Nannocystales; family Nannocystaceae; genus CAJXVA01. Next base: position 12,649 of record CAYSPB010000216.1, on the reverse strand, counting down.
GACGGCGGCTACCACGGCCACGCCGACTTCCTGCTCGTGGCCGCCGGCTCGGGCGCCGCCACGCTCGGCCTGCCGGGCACCGCGGGCGTCCCCGCCGACGTGGTGAAGCAGACCCTGCTCGCGCCCCACAACGACCTCGACGCCATCAACGCGATCATCGCCGAGAACCCGGACGACATCGCCGCCATCATCGTCGAGCCGGTCTGCGGCAACATGGGCTGTGTGCCGCCGCGCGAGGGCTACCTCGAAGGCCTTCGCGAGCTCGCCTCGGCCCACGGCATCGTCCTGATCTTCGACGAGGTGATGACCGGCTTCCGCCTCGCCAAGGGCGGCGCCCAAGACCTCTTCGGCGTCACGCCCGACCTGACGTGCCTGGGCAAGATCGTCGGCGGCGGCTTGCCCTGCGCGGCGTACGGCGGCAAGCGGGAGATCATGGAACAGCTCGCGCCCGTGGGTCCCGTCTATCAGGCGGGTACGCTCAGCGGAAACCCGATCGCGGTTGCAGCCGGCAGCGCCACGCTCAAGATCATCGAGCGCGACAATCCCTACGCGCAGCTCGACGCCGCGACCGAGCGCCTCGCCAAGGGCATCGTCGAAGCGGCCGATGCCGCCGGCCTGCCCTTCACCAGCAACCGCGTGGGCTCGATGTTCACCGGGTTCTTCCGCAGCGGAGAGGTCCGCAACTACGCCGACGCGAAGGGCAGCGACCTGGAGCAGTTCACCCGCTGGCACAGCGAGATGCTCTCGCGCGGCATCTACCTCGCACCCTCGCAGTTCGAGGCGGGCTTCGTCTCGATCGCCCACGACGACGCGATCATCGACCAGACGATTGAGGCCGCAAGGGCCTCGATGCAAGCCGTCGCCGACGCGAGCTAGCAGCCTGTGGTGCAACCCGGCGCGGCGGATCGCGAAGGATTTTTCGTTCCTGGGTAGGAGCCCAAACGCCACTGTACTGGGCGTACTGCAAGTTTTGGCGACACCGCCAGGAGCGAAAAAGACGAGCGAGGCGTTGTGACGGGTTGCACCACAGGCTGCTAGGGCTCGGCGAGTCCTCGAACTTCGCCGAGTACCTTCTGGGCAAAGTGCGTCTGCGGATGCTCTTCGCCGAGCAGTTCCGTCGACAACGACACCGCGTGCCTGGCGTCTTCGACTGCGAGCGCAAGGTCTCCGATGTCGGCGCGAAGCTGCGCCGTCATCATCCACAGGCTGACCATCAGGGGGTGCTTCGTGCCGAACGCGTCCACCATCCGCGCGCGACCGGCCTCCAACGCTGCGAGCGCCTTCTTTGGGTCCTCTTCGTACGCGGCGATGTTGAGGTCTGCGACCAGCACGCTCGGATGGTTCGGCCCCGCTTCGGCAACCCGAAGCGCCCGTGCTTCTCGCATCAGCGCGACCTCTTCATCTCGGGTCGAGGGCTCCCCCGCCTCGTTGAGCGTGGCCGCAAAGCCCTCGAGAACTTCCGCCTCTCGAAGGGATGACGACATGTCCAGGCGCGCGTGGAACATGCGGGCCTGGAGCATCCACCCACGAGCCCAGTCCACGTCGTGCGGTGGGCTGCCGAGCCCGACGCCGCTGAGCAGCCGCGCCGCTTCGGCACAAAGCTCGTCGTCTCCAAGCGCACCGGCAGCGTAGAATCCCCGTTCCAAGGTGACCCGTGCGCTGTCGATTTCCCCACCGGTCATCTGAATCGACCCGACGCGAACGAGCCCCTTGGCGATGCCCCACGCGTACCCCGAGGACTCCAGGCTTTCGAGGGCTTGCTCGGCGAGTTCGAGCGCACCAGCGTTGTCACCTGTCATCTGCATGACCGACGTCCTCGAAAGGTCTCGAAGAGCGGCGCGGACCTGGTCGCGGATCTCGGGCGCGGCTTCGGGCATGCGGGTGAGCCGAGCGGTGTCCTCGCAGGGCTCCAGGCTCGTGCTTGCGTGAATGTTGTCGACCGCGAACACCAGCATCGTTCGGTCGCCGCCCATCAAGGTCTCGAGCACGCCGTCGACCGAGCGCGACGTACTCTCGACGCATTCGATCGTCGCCGCAACGGCGCGCTCGGACATCGAGTGCTCGACGCGTTCGTCGAAGCACAGCGCGCTGCGAGCTTCGACGAACCGCTCCACCCACGCGTCGAGGTCGGCCGAAATGGTGGCGTAGGTTTCGGCCCCAAAGGAGGTCCCCACGTCATCGATCGCCGCTCGAACGTCCTCCGCGCGTGAAGGCCACGGGAGCGAGACACGTGCCTCGTCCGCACAACGGGCCAATATGCGCGCCTCCCAGGCCTCGTTCGCCCCGTAGACGGCCCCGCCGACCACCAGCGGCCCGAGCAGGCCGAGCGTGATGGCGACGTTGCGACGGCGGCTTCGTCCTCGCTCAATCGCGTCGAGCATGGACTGCATGCCCTCGAAGCGCTCGGCCGGATTCGTCTGCAGACCTCGGTCGAGAAGAGCGTAGAGCCAGCGCGGCACCGCCTTGCCAGTGGGCGGGGTTCGGCGACGCCCTTCCATCACGGCGTCGGCAAGCTCCCACACCCCCTCCCCTGGGAACGGACGCTGGCCGTAAACCGCCTGCCACAGCGTGACGCAGAACGAAAACTGGTCGGCTCGCGCGTCGACGCGACCGCCCAAGAACTGCTCCGGGGGCATGTACGCAGGGGTGCCCATCATGGCACCGGCGCGGGTCAAGGCCACGTCGCTATCACCCAGCGCCGAAGAAGAGCGCGCCTCCTCGAGCAGGTGAATCTGATGCGGTCCCGTGTCGGCTCGAATCGGCTCGTCGCCGTCGGCCCGCGCCAAACCGAAGTCCATCACGAGCACCCGGCCATCGTGGGCCACCATCACGTTGTCGGGCTTGAAGTCCCGGTGCACCAGCTCTTGAGCGTGGGCGGCTGCCAGCCCGCGCGCGGCCGGGATCATGACGTCCAGCACCGCGCGCCAACCGTTCAAGGACGGCAACAATTCCGACAGCGTCTTGCCCTCGACGAACTCCATCGCGATGTAGATGGCGCCCTCGTGCTCGCCCGCGTCGTAGACCGAAATCACCGAAGGATGGGACAGGCGGGCCATCGATCGGGCCTCTCGGATCATGCGGTCGCGGCTGCCCGAGCGCATCATGTCGGGACGCACGAGCTTCACCGCGACCTTGCGGTCCAGCTCGGGGTCATAGGCGGCGAGTACGACGCCCATCCCCCCCTGTCCCAGAACGCTCAGGACGACGTAGCGACCGATCACCTGTCCTGATTGGAAGAGCGCGGTAAACGCGTCCTCCGAGGCTCGAGCAGGGGGCGCGACGGCGGCCGTCTGCCCCAAGAGAGTGTCCTGTTCGCTGACCGTTCCCGACATACATCCAGACGGAAGCCGCACCCCCCGTCATCACCCCTGTTGCCCAAAGTCTGCCAGCGTTACAGGTCCATGGTGGATTTGTCGCCGGCCCGTGTCGGTGCCATGCTCTTCCACGGTGTCCGACCTCCCCGAGAAGCCGCATCAGCCGGCAACCTGGTACCGCTACATGGACGCATCGTCCCTCGGGATCGAGATCGCGGTGTCGGTGGTCATCGGGGCTGCTGCGGGTATGTGGTTGGAGAAGAACCTCACCCACTGGGCGCCGTGGACGTCCGTCATCGGCATGATGCTCGGCGTCGGTACGGCCGCTCGCGCGATCGTACGAACGGCTCGTAGCTACACCAAGCAGCTGCGCGAACAGGACGCGTATGAGAAGGCGGCGGCCGAAGCCGCAGAGACGGCCAAATCGGAGGTCGAAGACGCATGAGCGACCGAGCGCAAAGCACCCTGCTGCGAAACATCCTCGTCTGGACGACCGCGCTGACCGTGCCGGCGGCCATCGGATGCTGGTTCCTCTTGGACCTCGCAACCGCGCTCGGCGTGGTCGCGGGTTCAGCGTTGGGCGCCATGAACTTCGTCCTCTTGACGCGGTCGCTGCAGAAAATGTTCGCCAACCCCGAAGAGGCGCGGGCGTCTCACACCAAGTGGACCGTCCCGTTGGCGATGCTGCTCAAGTGGCCGCTCATCCTCGGCGGCCTGGCGCTGATCATGTTCTTCTTGCCCGTCAGTCCGCAGGGCGTGGCCATCGGCGCGATTTTGTCGCTCGCGGCGGGAGCCACCGCGGCCTTGCGTGAGCATCAAGCCCAAGTCTGAGCGACCGGACCCGCCTCGTCTCATCGAGAGATCGCGCCCCCTTGAAGCGCGTCGATCACGCCCAAAGCGGCCGTTCGGGCCTTTCGGTGCGATCACGCGGGCCTAGCCGGTTCGGGACGGCCCCACGCGCCGCGGCCGGTCTCGGGCCTCGCGGGTCGGCGCCCGCAGCACGTGAGGGACCTCGATCCGCGCAAGCCTCGTATCCCCGAATTCGGCCAGTTTCCGGCCGCTAGGCGGCCTTCCTCGCCTTGCGCACATCGTGAGGGTTTGGTACATGCCCGCCGACCCGACGAGACGTCCGTCTCCGGGAGCACCTTCAGGCCATGGGCGACCACGACACCTGGTACTCGATTCTGCCGTTCTGGCACTCGCTCGAAGCAGCGCTCGAGCCCACGTTCGCGCGCCAAGAGCCCTTCCTGATCTTCGGGAAGAGCCATTTCACGCTCATCCACGTTTTCGGTGCGCTGATCGCCTGCGCGATCATTTTCGCTGCAACGTTCCGCTACCGCGGCAGCCTGTCCGATGCGACCGGAGGCGTCGTGCCGCCACGCAAGTTCAACTTGGCCTCCATGATGGACGGCTTCGTGGGCGCCGTTTACAAGTTCTCGGTCGACGTGATGGGTGAGGAGAACGCCAAGCGTTACCTCCACATCACCGGCACCCTGGCGTTGTTCATCTTCTGCTGCAACATCCAGGGCCTCATCCCGGGGTTCCTGCCCCCGACGGACACGCTCAAGACGAACCTGGCGCTCTCGCTGATCGTCTTCTGCATCTACGTTGGCGTAGGCGTCACGAAAAACCCTGGTCACTTCCTGGGCGAGTTCCTCGGCCCGAAGATCGGCGGCCTGCCTTTGATGGCTCCGCTGTTCCTTCCCATCGAGCTCGCCAGCCACATCGCGCGTCCGGTCAGTCTGGCGCTGCGACTGCTCGGCAACATCGTCGCTGACCACAAGGTCGTCGGCGCCATCGCGGGCCTGGTCGCGCTGCTGCTTCCGGTTCCGTTCCTGCTTCTCGGGGTGTTGGTCGCGATCGTCCAGACCCTCGTCTTCACCCTGCTCACCATCATCTACATTGGCCTCGCGGTTTCCCACGGCGAGGGCCACTAAAAAGCTTTCAGCTCAGCGAACGAGCTCGAGAAAAAAAGAGGAAATCATGAAGAACCGCATTGCGACGCTCTCCGCCTTCGCCGCCGCGTTCCTTGCTCCCGCCGTGGCTCTCGCTGCGCCGGCCGCAGCTGGTGGCCCCAACGACGGCATCTTCGCCGTTTGCATGTGCTTCGGTGTGGCCATCGCCGCTGTCGGCGGCGGTCTCGGCCAAGGCCGTGCTGCTTCGGCTGCTCTCGACGGCATCTGCCGCAACCCCGGCTCGGCTGACAAGGTCTTCACGCCGCTCCTTCTTTCGCTGGCGTTCATCGAGTCGCTGGTCATCTTTACCCTCGTCGTCGCGCTCATCGTTTCGGGCAAGATGGCGTAAGCCACGCGCACTCGCGCACTACCGAAGAGGCGGTCCGGTTCTTCCGGCCGCCTCTTTTGCGTTGGTTGCTCCGGCCGCGTCGGTTGGCAGGACCGTCGGTTCCGGACCCGGACCACGGGCTAGGGAGCGAACTCGACGGTGACGTCGTGAGGCGCTTCCAGCCACGCGTCGACGCGTGCAAGTGCCCGCTTCGCATGGGCTGAGTCCGCGTCGAGCAGACCCTGACGCGCCAACCGGACGAGGGCCTTGGCGTCGGCGCGAGCATCCCGTTCAGGCCATCGCAGGCCGGCCACGAGCAGGCTGGTGTCCGCGAGCAGCTCGGGAGCCACGGGCGTGTCCTGGCGAATCTTCAGCGCGCGCTCGGCCAGAGGCTTGGCCGCCGCGACGTCGTCGAGCACGACCTTCGCCTCGGCCAGGGCGTGCAGGATGGTGGCGCAGTCTGCATGCGTGTCGCCCCTGGCCTCTTCGATCCGCTCCAGCGCCCACGAATAGCGGGGCACGGCCTGCTCCGGTTGGCCGTGCTCGATCAGCAGATTCGCGTAGTTCACCTCGTAGGCGGCGACATCGACGTGGTTCTCGCCCACTTCCGCTCGCGCCATCTCGATTGCGCGAAGGTAGTTGGCCTGCGCCCGCTCGAACTCACCGGCCTCGGCGTCTACGTCGGCCAATGCGCCGAAAATCGGTGGAAGCTCCGGATTCCTCTCCCCGAAGTTCGCGACCTGGATCTTCTCGGCCCGCTTGAGGAGCGCGCGGGCTTCGTCGAGTTCGCCGTACTTGAACAGCGAGACTCCGAGGTTGAAAGCAGTCGTCGCGACGGACGTGTGCCCTCCACCCAGCGCCACCTCGCGAATGGCGAGCGCCTTGCGCTGGTACTCCAGCGCCTTGCGATGGTTGCCCCGCATGCGCTCGATGATCCCGATGTTGTCCAACACGGCGGCAACGTGGGGATGCTCTGGCCCTCTCGAACGCTCGAGCGAGGCGACCGCGGTGACGAAGAGCTCTTGGGCCTCGCTCAGCGCCCCGCGGCGGGCGAGCGACGTTGCCATGTTCACTTGAAAGCTCGCGACTTGCGGGTGCTCGGGACCGAGCGTTTCCTTGGCCAGCTTCAAGGAGCGGGAACTCTCGACCAACGCCTCCTCGTACCGCCCCTGCTGCTCGAGGGTTGCCGCGAGGATGTTGAGGAGACGGGCACGGGTGAGTACACGCGAAGGCTCGTCTTCGAGGGCACGAAGGGCATCGCGGTAGTGCTCCTCCGCTTCGACCGCGTGACCACCTCGACGCGCGATGTGCCCGAGGACTTCGGAGGCGAGCGTGGGCGCGAGGGGGCCCGCTTCCTCCCGCGACGCGAGTGCAGCGGCGGCCTCGCCCAGCAGACGCGCTTCGTCCACGCGCCCCTCCCGGTCCCCGACGATGCGCGCCACCTGCCGCGTCGCCTTCGCCGCGACGCGAATCGGTCCGTGCTCCAGCGCGAGTGCCATCGAGGCCCGAGCGGCCTCCTCGGCCTGGGCGTACTCGGCGAGCGAGTCCAAGGTGTTGGCCAGCAGCAGCTGGACCTCCGCCTCGAACGGCGGATGTCCGAGCTCACGGGCTTGCTCCGCCAGCACGGCCGCCCGCTCGGACGCCTCAGCATATCGCCCCGCGTCGTGCAGGTTCGCCACCAACACCAGCTCCGCGTCCAGAACGGAGAGCCGCTGCACGTCTCCGGGCTCCTCGGGCGGCCGCGTCTCCTCCCGCAGCAGGCCAAGGTCCGCGCAGCGATCGACGTCAGGCAGGTTAGAGACCAGCCGGACGGAGCGCTCCACGAGGTCGGAGTCCGCCCTCTCGAGCAGGTCGACCGTGGCGTCAAGTCGCTTCTGAGCGCGCTGCAGGCAGACCATCCGCAGGTCCAACGCCTCCATCGATTCGGTCCCGCGCACCGTCGCGGCTTCGCACGCATCCACATACATCGCGGACCAGTCGCGAGCGAACCCATCCAGCTTCGACTCGACCGCGTCGACGGCGGCCGCCGCGTACGGGACGTCATGCGACTCGAAGGACTGTCGAAGCGTCTCGCGGCGTCCATCGTTCCACGTCTGCCCCAAGACGTCGTCCCCCCCCGAACACGTCTGTGCCGCATCTCGCGAGACCGCCGCGGCAGCAACGCTTGCGAACACGACGCTCAGCCCGACGGACGCACCGGCCAACACGCGAAGCCGACGACGCACCGGGTCGCGCTCGAGAACCGCGAGCAGGGCGTCCATGGAGTCCCAGCGCTCCTCAGGTTCTTCGGCGAGACCGCGCCGGATCGCATGAACGACGCGTGCCGGAACCGAGGACGGACCCGGCCACGGCGGCGGACCCCGACGCTTCGCCGCCAACAAGGCATCGAGATTCCGCGCTGGTTCGAACGGCGCCCTGCCACACAGCGCCTCCCACAGGGCCACGCAGAACGCGTACACGTCGGCGCGCGGATCGATGGGAAGGCCCAGGTGCTGCTCCGGCGCCATGTAGCGCGGCGTACCCAGGATGAGCCCCGGCTCGGTGAGGGGCTCTTCGGGCTCGGCCGCAGACGACGTCGCTCCGTGCGAGCTCGGGCCTCGACCGTCGGTCGACAGCAACATCGATGCGGGCTGGGCCAAGCCGAAGTCCAGCACGCAGACGCGCCCGTCGTCACCAATGAGCACGTTCCCCGGCTTGAAGTCCCGGTGCACGATTCCGATGCGGTTCGCCGCAGCGACGCCCCGCCCGGCCTTCACGAACACCTGGACGATCTCTGCCGGAGTGGGCTTCGACGCCAGCCACTTGCGAAGCGTCCGCCCAGCGAGGAACTCCATCACGACGACCAGCTCGTCTCCGTGCGGCTGCGCGTCATAAACCGCCACCACGTTGGGGTGGGTCAGGCGCGCAAGCATCTGCGCTTCACGCTTCAACCGCGAAGACGCCTCGGCGCCGATCGCATCGGGCAGCAGCACCTTCAGCGCGACCTCGCGCTCGAGCTGGGGATCGTAGGCTCGATAGACACGGCCCATTCCCCCTTCCCCGCCGACGCCGAGAATGACGTACCTGTGCAGCTTCGCGCCTGCGCCGAGCGCGTCCGGTTTCGACTTCCTCGGCTTCCGGCTGACGGCGCGAACCTCCACGGTCGGAGCTACATCCGCCTGCGTACTCGCCTCGCCTGCTCGAATCGTCTCCAACATCCCCAGCCCCTCCTCAGAGCCCATGCTACCGCGCCGTTCGGCGACCGATCACACCGACCCGCTTACCATAGTGAACAGTCCGACGTTTGACACATGGAGAATTCGTATTCGGTCCGCGGATGCGGTCTGTGGGTGCAGCCGCTGTGCCACCAAGTCAGCCGGCGCCGGCCAACCACGCGACGACTGCGTCTCGCTCGTCGTCGAATCCACCTTCGGCGCGACAGGTTTCCAACGCCTCCTCTGCGAGCGTGCACGCTCGCGGCTCGTGTCGCTTCAGAGCCGTCAGCGCGGGAGCAACGATGAACTTCACTCCGCGCTTCCGAATCCGGCTCCACCCCACGCGTCCGACGGCGCCGTGCGTTCGACCCCGGCTGGCCGAACCGCAACGCAACGGTGACGAGGCAAGCCTTGCCGGCATGCGGCGGCCTCCCTCTCGAAAACGGCACGGCATGACGGCTTGCCCCAGTACACCGTCCTCGGGCTTCCCGATCTGATCCCACCGCCGAACCGCGAGCTTCCCGTTCTGGGAAGTCGTCGTAACAACTTCACTTTTTCTTCGGCGCCGTTCGCAACCGGGCGAACTCGAGGGCGTCTGTGAAGGCATGCCGGGACGAGGGGACCGAACGGAAGACATGTCCCCTAGGGACCGGAGGAAAACCACGCCATGAACAAGACGCTCATCGCATCCCTGCTCGCCACCGCCTGCCTCACGCAAAGTGGCTGCACCATCATCACGCACTTCGTCGACAAGAAGAAAGCCGATGAAGCCGCCGCGGCCGAAGCAGCGGACCAAAAGGCGCTGGAGACCGCCGTCGCCAAGACGGACCTTGCAACGCTCAAGCAGGAGTGCAAAGGCACCCCCGAAACCGGGGGCAAGCGGCATTGGTGCCAGGGCTACCAAGAGGTCTTCTCGGCGAACGTGGGCGACATGCAGTGTGAGGCCGCCTGGGCCGAGTACAGCGGTGACGCCAAGGACGTGGGGTGGACTCGCGACATGACGACGAACATGGCGGTGGCGCTTGCGGACTGCGACAAGTGGGATGTCTACTTCGACGAGTTCCTGCCCACGGCGGGCTCACTCGGTGTGGACCCAATGGACGGCCGCATTGAAAAGGCATTCCTCGCGCGCATGACTGCAGGTACCAACACCGACAACAACGTCGATCACACCGTACTTCAGCGCATGTATGGCCTCCAATCCGCAGGCAAGGCCGACGGTACCTGCGACGAATACCTCGCCGCGGCAAGCACCTATGGCGACGATGAGACGTTCGTCCGCATTCTCGTGGAGAAGAAATGCAAAGGCGCGGTGCCGGTCTTCGAAAAGGGTTTGCT
>CAYSPB010000216.1:0-2510 GCA_964432695.1 uncultured Nannocystaceae bacterium | reverse complement strand
GCGTCCTCGTGCACGGGCCTTGCCAAGGTCGGCTCGGCCAAGCACATCAAGCCGCTGGAAAACCTCGCCTGGACCGACCGCGCAGAGGGTTCGGACTACTCCATGCCGGTCCGAGAAGCCTGCCGCGACGCGTACGGCAAGCTCGAGACGCGCTTGGCGATGTAGGCCGGCCGGGGGACGCTAGAATTTCGAACTAACCGTCAGCATGAGCAGGCGGTCGTTGCTCTCGCGAAGGCGCTTGCTCAGCGTCCGAACGAAGCGCCAGAGCAGCTCATAAGCGAGCTCGCGGTCGACGAACATCAAGTCGCGCAGGTCGTCCTTGGGCAGCTTGAGCAACCGCGCGGGCTCGTTGGCGATGGCATCAGCCGAGCGCGGGCTGTCGTCGTCGACGATCGACATTTCCCCGAAGTACATGCCCGGCGCGAGCACGGCGAGCGCCTCTTCGCCCATGCCGGAGACGCTTCGCGAGATTCGGATGCTGCCTTCGACGATGAGATACAGGCCATCGCCTTCGTCGCCGTGGCGAAACACCGACTCGCCGCGCTTGTACGAGACCTCGTGCACGAGGCTTGCGATGCGGCGCAGGTGCACGGGCAGCAACCCCTCGAACAGGGTCACCTTGCGAAGCTGACGCTGCAGCTCGTCGGCGTTGGAGGCCTCGGCCCCAGCCGGCGCTGCAGCGTCCGCAGGTGCGGCCGGCTGCGTCGGCGTGAGGGGCTCATCGCCGTCGTCGACGATGCCGAGCTCTTCGAGGCCAGATCCCATGGTCGGCACCCTACCGCGCGCATCGGCACACGCACCAGAGACCCTCGGTTTCGGCCCTGTCTCGAGAGGACCTCAGCGCGTGCGCTTCCGCGCGACCGCATCAGCCCGGCAGCTGCCCGGCCACGACGCGACCGGCCTGAAGCACCGCGGCCAAGAACGGAGACCCGGCGTGATAGACGAGCTCGCGAACGTCGGGGGTTTCCAACACCAACAGGTCGGCGCTTCGACCCACCTGGAGCGAACCCACGCTCCCGTCGAGTCCCATCGAGGCTGCGGCGTTGTGCGTCGCCGCGCACAGGGCCTCTGCGGGTGAGAGCCGGTTTCCGTAGCAGGCGAGCCCGAGCACCATCGACAGGTTCTCCAGCGCGCAGGAACCCGGGTTGCAGTCGGTCGCGATTGCGATGGGCACCCCCGCTTCGACCAGCGCGCGGCCATCGGCGTAGGGCTTGCCCAACACCAGCGAAGTCCCTGGCAGCAGGGTCGCGACGACCCCTCCCTCGCGCAGCGCGGCGCGCTCTTCGTCGTTCAGCGCCAGCAGGTGATCGGCGGAACGCGCTCCCAGCTCGGCGGCGAGGCGGGCCCCACCGGTATGGCCGAACTCGTTGGCGTGTACGCGGAGCTCGAAACCCAGCGCAACGGCCTTTTCGAGCACCAAACGCGACTCCTCGGGCGTGAACGCGCCGCGGTCGCAGAACACGTCGCAGGACTGCGCAAGACCCTCGGCGGCGACGGCGGGCAGGATCTCGTCCACGACGCGCGTCACGAACGCTGCTCGATCCGCCGCCGAGCCTCGAGACTCAGCCGGTACCGCGTGCGCCGCAAGGCACGTGGCCCGCACGCGAAAGCCCCCTTCGTCGCGCAAGCGCCGAACGACCCGAAGCTGGCGCAGCTCCGTCTCGAGGTCGAGTCCGTACCCACTCTTGATCTCGAACGTAGTCGTGCCCGCAGATCGCATCCGGGTGATGCGGCGCAAGGCCTGGGCGTAGAGGGCGTCTTCGGAGGCCGCACGCGTCTGACGGACCGACGACAGGATGCCGCCGCCGGCTGCAAAGATGGCCTCGTAGTCCGCACCTGCGAGACGCTGCTCCATCTCGTCCTTTCGGTCGCCTCCCCACACCAGGTGTGTGTGCGGGTCGACCAGCGCCGGCATCAGCGTACGGCCGGCGCAGTCGATCGTAGTGCCGGTGCGATGGACCTGCGGGACGTCGTCCGCAGGTCCGACCCACGCAATGGTCCCGTCGTCGGCCAGCGCGACGCTGCCGTGTTCGATGGTGGAGAGGTCCGACATCGCCGCGCCTGCGCGCGGGCCTGCCGGACCGGCCATCGTATGGACGGCCGAAGCCCGATGAAGCAGCGTTGGCATCGCCTACTCCGTGTGCACCGTTCGACCGGGGACGCGGACGCCGTGCCTCCTGGCGAAGTCCATCGCCTCGTCGTAGCCGGCATCGACGTGGCGCACCACGCCCATCCCGGGGTCGGACTTGAGCACGCGGGACAGACGGCGCGCCGAAGCTTCGGTGCCGTCCGCCAGCGCAACCATGCCTGCGTGCAGGCTATAGCCCATGCCGACGCCGCCGCCGTGGTGCACCGACACCCAGGTCGCACCTGCGGCGGTGTTGATGAGTGCGTTCAAAATCGGCCAGTCCGCAATCGCGTCGGAGCCGTCCTTCATGGCTTCGGTCTCGCGGTTGGGCGAGGCGACCGAGCCGCAGTCGAGGTGGTCGCGGCCGATGACGATGGGCGCC
>CAYSPB010000215.1:0-12707 GCA_964432695.1 uncultured Nannocystaceae bacterium | reverse complement strand
CCGCGGATTCGCCGGGGCCCCGCCCGCGCGATGGCCAGCGATGCAGGCCATGCTCGAGGCGTTGGCGGCCGACCCCATGGTGCGGCGGCGGCGGGTTGGGCTCGCGCTTGGGGCCGTCGCGCTGGTCGGCGTGGGCGGCCTGGGTGCGAGCGCGTTGGCCCAAGACGCCCGCTGTCCTGCACCCGAGGCGGCGTTGGGGGCCGCTTGGGATGACGAGCGACGCGAGGCGGTTACCAACGCCTTCGGGGCGGTCGGGGAAGCGTATGCAGACGGCGAGGTGCAGTCGGGTCTCGACGACTACGCGGCGGAATGGATGGCTGCGTCCGACGCGAGCTGTTCGGCCACCGACGGCGTGCCGGCGGGACTGCGTCCTCGCTCTGCGCTTTGCGTCGAGCACCGACGCCAAGAACTCGATGCCCTCACGCAGGTCTTGAGTTCCGTCGATGCCACCGTCGTGGGCGAAGCCGTGGAGGCCGTGGCGCTGCTGCCTTCGCTGACGGCGTGTACGGATCTGGAGCGGCTCTCGGCGCAGGTCGATGAGCCCCCGTCCTCGGCCGCCGCGGCGGTCGAAGAGGCTCGGGCGCGCATCGCCACGATCTCGGCAGAGCGTCTGCTCGGACGGCCGAGCCGCGTCTTGGACGACATCGGCGCCGTGATGGCGTTGGCCGAGTCGACCGGGTACGTGCCGCTGATCGCCGAAGCGCACCACGAGCACTCGCGCGTCCTGGACGGCCTGGGTCGGTCCGAGGACGCCGAGGCTGGATTTCGCGAGGCGTATGCCGCCGCGGTCGCGTCGGGCCATGACGAGGTTGCCCTCCGGTCGGCGCAGCAGCTCATCAGCTTGGTCGGCCACGAGCTGGCTCGACCCGCCGAAGGCCACGAGTGGGCCTTTCACGCCGAGGCGCTGCATGGGCGACCCGCCGCCTCCGGGCGAGAGCCTCAGACCTGGGCGGCCAAGGGCACGCTGCTCAAGGACCAGGCGCGCTACGACGAGGCCATCGCGCTGCTCGAGAAGGCGGCCGATGCGATGAAGGGCGCGGACGCGCTGCCGGCCGCGTACGTGCTCAACGACCTCGCCGCGGTCCTGTCCGAAGCCGGGCAGTATCGGCGCGCCATCGAGGTTCAGCGCCAGGTGCTCGAGCTGTACGCGTCCGTGCTGCCCGAGGACCATCCCGAGCGCGCGATCACGCTGGCGAACCTCGCCTCCAACCACGACGCGCTGGGGGAATACGAGCAAGCCCTCGAGGTCCTTGCCCGCGCCCGAGCGATCCGCCAAGCCGCGCTCCCAGCAAGTCATCCCTCCCATGCGGATACGGAGCGCAACTACGCAACGATCCTGCTCGGCATGGGTCGCTACGCCGAAGCCGATCAGGCGTATAGCCGCGCCATCGAACTCATGGTGGTCGGCCGCGGTCCGAATCACCCGCGGGTCGGCAACGCGTGGGCCGGCAAGTGCAACGTTTACATACAGTGGCGTCGCCTCGATCAGGCCGTCGACGCGTGCCGCAAAGCGGTGGAGATCCTCGACGGTGCCGACGGTGGGCAGTCTCTGCTGGGTGGCGCGTTGATGTCGTTCGGGGCGGTGCTGCTCCAGCGCGGGGACATCGAGGAGGGCATTGCCGTGCTGGAGCGGACCGCGAGCGTCATCGAAGCGCAGGAGGGCAGGGCTTCGCGTTTTCTCGCGTCCGTGCGGATGAACCTCGGCATCGCGGAGTCCATGCGCGGTCGCCCCGAGAAAGCGCTGGAGCGCTACGAGACCGTGCGCGCACTGCATGAAGAGGCGGGGCGTCCCATTCCGCCCAGCCTTTGGTCGGCCATGGGCAACGCGCACTCGGTCGCTGGCGACGACGCGAAGGCGCTGCAGTTCAAGGAGCGGGGCCTCGAGTCCGCGGAGGCGAGCCTCGGTCCCGACCATCCGGAGCTGATCATCCTGCTTTTCAATATCGGCTTTACGCTCGAGGGTCTCGAGCGCTTCGACGATGCCAAGGCTGCGTATGCTCGCTCGCTGCAGATCGCCGAGAACGCATTCGGTCCCGACTCGCAGAAGCTCGCGATCCCGCTCGAAGGACTGGGCGGGCTCGAGCTCGACGCCGGTCACTTCGCCGAGGCCGCGGCGTACTTCGAGCGCGGCCTGAAAGTCGCCGAAGGCCGCGAGGCGCCCGCGCGGGTCGGGGAGATCCGGTTTCTGTACGCCAAGGCGCTGTGGGGGAAGGACGAGCGGGCCCAGGCGGTGGAGGCCGCGAAGACCGCCCGAGAAACCTACGCTGCGCTCGAGAACAACGCCGAGAAGCTAGCGTCGATCGATGCGTGGCTCGCAGAGCCGAAGCGTCGCCGCTGGACGGAATAGCGCCTTCTACTTCTCGACCGGCGCGAACGAGAGCAGCACGCTCCACGAGAAGCTGCCGTTCACTTCGCACTCGACTTCGTGGAAGCCGGAGAAGGCGGTGTCGGGAAGGTTCACGGTGCAGGTGCCGATCGTTTGATCGAGCAGGGCGTCGGAGTCGCGCATGCGGAACTCGAGCGGTGCAGTGAGGTCGGCGGTGAGGGCCGAGCTGGTGATCGTCTCATTCCATGTGGGGAAGGTCGTGTTGTCGACCACCGAGGACGTGAAGTTGAGTGCCTCGATCTCGAGATAAGGGTCTGGGTTGCCGCCGAAGGCGTCCCACGTGCCGCCGCCGGGCTGTTCGTTGGCCACCTCCCCGTCGACGAGGGTGACCTGCCATTGGATGCCCGCCTGTGGGGCGCAGTCGACTCCGTCGCAGGTCGTGCCGTTCGAGCACATCTCGCACGACTCCATGAAGCCGCAGGTCTCGTCTTCAAAGCCAGTGAAGCAGGTTTCGCCGACACAGCAGCCGTCGCAGCTCTCGATGCAGCTCGGAGAGAGGCACAGGCCGAAGTCGCAGTCTTCGCCGGGGCTGCATTCTTCGCACTCAAAGCCCAAGAAGCCGCATGCGCCTTCGTCCTGGTCGGCGTCTTCGATGCACTCGCCGCTGGCGGTGCAGCAGCCGACGCAGGACTGCTCGCAGGGGAGCTGGCAGACGCCGTCGTCGCAAACGGCCGGGGCTTCGCAGCTGGTGCACTCGCCCCCGCCGGCCCCGCAGGCTGCATCGTTGGGTACGGCGATGCAGTCGTCGCCGTCACAGCAGCCGCTGCAGTTGTCGGGCGAGCAGCCCGGAGGGGCCTCGCACACGCCCTCGGCACACTGCGCGGGTGCTTCGCAGGCCTCACATGGCACGCCGCCGCGACCGCACGCGGTGTCGAACTCGCCCGACTCGCACACGCCGCCCGCGTTGATGCAGCCCAGGCAGTCACTGTCGGAGTCCGACGGGTCGAGAGTGGGATCAGAGGGGTTGGTGGGGTCGGGGTCGGTGGTGCCCGAGGTCGGGACCGTGCTCGTCACGCCTGCAGATGTCGGGGACGTGGTCGTGCTTTCGTCTCCGGCACTGTCCGCCGGTCCGGTGGTGGACAAGGTCGCCGTGCTCGAAGGCGCGGCTGAATCCGTCTCCTCTGGGGCTCCACAGGCGCCCAGCGCCACGGCTGCGCCCACGATCCACGATCCTCGTCCCATCCCCATGGTCCCGAGGAACGAGGCTGACACGGTGAGCGCCGCGTGTCGACGGTGTGCGGAAACGGCGCGGACCCGAGAAGATCCAGCGAGATCAGGGGCCTGCGAGCCGCGGGGAAAAAAGTCCCCGCGGGGGGACGCACACCGCATCAGGCCTCTGCCTGCTCGCCCTGGCGAGTGGTTGCCACACCGGCGCGCAGCATCCGATCGGTGGCCAGGACATCGGGAGCGACCCCGCCGACGCCGAGTCCGCGGAGCTCTGCTTCGAGCCCCAGGTTCGCTGAGGACGCTGGTTACGGCGCCGGCACGCGCACGAGCGGAAACTCGGCGACGGACCAGGTCGGCTCACGTAGCTGGAGCCTGGCTGTGCCGGCCTTGGGCTCCTCACCCAGCGCCTCGGTGGCCTTCATCACCGCGTCCACGTCGAGCGGAGCATCGGCGGTGACGAAGAAGAAGCGCTCGAAGTCGGGTGCATCGTCGAGATCGAACGTGTGCAGCGCCTGGTTGCCGGTCTGCGTGAGGGCCGTCGACTCTCCAGCGGTCTCGGGAAAGTGCAGGGTAGCCGCACCTGCGCCATCGAGGGAGA
Source organism: uncultured Nannocystaceae bacterium (assembly GCA_964432695.1). Classification (GTDB taxonomy): domain Bacteria; phylum Myxococcota_A; class Polyangia; order Nannocystales; family Nannocystaceae; genus CAJXVA01. The sequence continues at coordinate 8,556 of CAYSPB010000215.1, read as the reverse complement.
CGAGCACGCCGTGGGAGGCTCCTGCGGCGCGGTAGGCGACGCGAATCGCGTCCCCAGGGGAGACGTTTGCCCCGGGAGCGAGCAGTTCTGCGCGGCCGTCGATCTGCTTGTGCAATACGATCGCGGGGTCGCCCTTGGCGCGAACGACGTCGGGCGGTTGGACCACGGCGACCTGTTCTCCGGGTGGCTCGGTCGGCGCATCGTCTCCAGGGAGTGCGACCACGAGGACCGCCGCGGCGGCTGCAGCGAGCAGTCCTCCCCCAACCCACCAGCCCCAGCGCGCGGGCTCCTCGGCGGGAGCATCGGGCAGGGCACGAAGGCGCTGTTGAATCTGAGCTGCCATGCGCTCGGGTGGGTTCTTCTCGAGCAGGGCGAGGTTGGACGCGTCGATCTGGGCGATGCGCTCGTCGGCCGCATTGCCCAGGCGCGCGCGCACGGCTGCTGCGTCGGCGTCCGAGAGCTCGCCGAGAACGAGCTGCTCCACCAACAGGTCGGGTACGCGATCGGATGCGTCGTCGGTCATGGGGATGCCTCCAAAGTGCCGAGATTGGACTTGAGCTTGCGCAGGCGCTTGCGAACGCCGGATACCGACATGCCCACGGCGTTGGCGGTCTCTTCGAGGGTGAGGCCGTCGTGCAGGTGCAAGACGGCGATGGTGCCGGTGGACTCCGCCTCGGCGCCGAACAGTCGGCCGAGGACCGATCGGGCTTCGGCTTGGTCCACGGCGTCGGAGGCGGCTGCAATCTGCGAGAGCATGTCGGTTGCGGGGTCCTTGGGGCGGCGCTTGGCGCTGCGGATCTTGTTCAGACAGGTGTTGGTGGCGGTGCGGTAGAGCAGTGACGACAGGCCACGGTCTTCGAGGATGTCCTTGCGGCGCACGATCTGGACGAAGACGTCCTGCATGGCGTCCATGGCTTCATCCTCATCGCGCAGCATCTTCTGGCACCGACGAAGCACCATCGGTCCGTAGCTGCGGTAGAGGCCTTCGACGTCGAGTGCCACGCTCGGGGAGTACAACACCGGGGGGAGCCGTGGGTGTCCCTGGAAAATTTCAGGTGACACTTCCGCCAGGTCGCGGTGTTCGAGGGTGTGATGCGACCGGTTCGAACGACCGCCGCCTTGTTGTCGGCCTCAGCGCTGTTCGCGCTGGTGGCCGCTCAGGGTGCGTCTACGGCGGTTGAGCCGGGCTCGTCGCGTCGTGCAACACCCCGTGGTCTGGTGCCGCACCTCGTGATCCACCGCAAGCAGGGTCCCGAGGTTCGGCGATTGCGTGGCGGCGCGACGACCCACCCCGGGGATATCGTTCAGGTGAGCTACGTGGCGGCCGGCAATCATCATGGCGTGGTCCTGTCGGTGGATGGGGCCGGGGCGGTGACGCTCCATCATCCCACGCGTCCGCGGGACTCGACCGCGGTGCGTCCGCGGGGCGAGCATCCACTGCCCCACGCGTTCCAGCTCGACGACGCACCCGGCTTCGAGCGGTTTTTCTTCGTGACGTCGGCGCAAGTACCGATCGACGTCGAGGTGGTGCTCGCGGCCGCCGAGCGCCTCACGTTGGCAACGACGATCACGCAAACCACGGCCGCGCTCGACCTGCCGCCGTCGCTGCAGCAGCGCTCTCTCCTCCTTCGGAAGTCCCCATGACCTGGCTTAGCTGGTGCTCCCGCGTCTTGTTCATGCTCGCCCTCGTAGCGGGCCTCGGCACCGTTGCGCCGTCCCCGGTCTCCGCGGCGCCAACCGAAGTTCGTCGCTTCGTCCTCGTCGTGGGCGCAAACGACGGTGGCGCGGAGCGGGTGAAGCTGCGCTACGCCGTCGACGACGCGAAAGCTGTGGCCGCGGTGTTGGGCGAAGTCGGAGGCTTACAGCGGGCCGACGAAACCGTCCTCGCCGACCCCACGATCCCGCAGCTCGAGCAGGCGATCGCCGCAATGGCGGGCAGGATCCGTCGGGCACGCCAGAGTGGGGCCAACGTGCAGTTCCTCTTCTACTATTCGGGTCACTCCGACGAGCGTGGGCTGCTGCTCGGCGAGACGCGGATGGAGTATCGCGACCTCCGAGACGCCATCGAAGCCGTGCCCGCCGACGTGAAGCTTGCCGTGCTCGACTCGTGTGCGTCCGGAGCGTTCACGCGGCTCAAGGGGGGGCGCAAGCGAGCGCCGTTCCTGGTCGGCAATGCGGCCGACGTCAAAGGTCATGCGTTCCTCACCTCGAGTTCTGCCGACGAGGTAGCCCAAGAAAGTGACCGCGTCGGAGGCTCGTACTTCACCCACTTCTTCACGACGGGTCTGCGCGGCGCGGCGGATGCCGATGGCGACAAGCAGGTCACGCTGAGCGAAGCCTACGAGTTTGCGTTCGACGAGACGCTCGCACAGACCGAGGCCAGCCGGGGCGGAGCGCAACATGCCGCCTACGACATCAACCTCACCGGCGCAGGCGACTTGGTGCTCACCGATCTCCGCCGTACCACGGCCCGCCTGCAGCTCGGCAGCGAAATCGGTGGCCGCGTGTTCGTGCGTCGCGTGGGCGGTGAACTTGCGGCCGAGTTGTTCAAACCCGCTGGCGGAGGCCCCGTGTTGCTCGCGCTCGTACCGGGTCGCTATCAGGTCACCGTCGACGACGGGAGCACCCTGCTGCGCGCCGAGACGGTGGTTCGCGCGAAAGAGGTCACCGAACTCGAGGTCGATGGCTTGCGCGAAATCCCGCGAGAAGTCACACGGGAGCGTGGTGGCGTGACCACGCCCGAGGACGAGTACGTCGACATCGCCGCCAACGTAGGGCTCTTTCCGCCGCTGTCGATCAATGGGCAGAGCAAGGCACACAAAGACGGCAAGCCCATTCGCAACACCTTCAGCTTCGGCATCGTCTGGGCGGAGTCGGACGCGATCGACGGCGCAGGGCTTTCGTTCGGCGGTTCGGTCGTTCACGACCGGGTCGACGGTGCGCAGCTCTCGATGGGCGTGAACATCTCCAAGGGGCACGTCGAAGGGGCCCAAGTCTCACAGTTTGCGAACTACACCCGCTCTTTCCGCGGCGTGCAGTCGAGCTTCGTCAACATCGCGGGGACGGCCCAAGGCGCGCAGGCGGGTTTCGTGAACGTCAGCGGCGACCTGGGCGGGGCGCAGATCGGGTTCGTCAACGTGGGTGCCGACGTGGGCGGCCTGCAGCTGGGCTTTTTCTCGTTCGCCAACTCGGCCAAGGCACAGCTCGCGCTCTTCTCGGGTACTCGGGAGTTCGGCGTGAAGCCTTCGGTGTGGACCAGCGACACGGGGCTGGTGAATCTTGGCCTGCGCTTTCCCGCGCAGCGAACCTACTCCGAGGTGATGATGGGTCTGCACCCGCAAGGGTCCAACGCCGGCTGGACCTTCGGTCTGGCGTGGGGTGTGCACAACCCGATTCGCAACAACATGTTCATCGACGTCGACCTCGCCACGCTGGGCATCGCGAACGGTCTGCAGATGGAGCAGCCCGTCGGCATCCTGATGAAGCTGCGGCTCAACGTCGGCTGGCAGCCCTACGACCGGCTCGCTGTGTTTGGGGGCCCCACGTTCAACTTGATGGGCGACCGGCTCGGTGACGAGGAGCGTGACACCGTACGCGTGGGATATGGCTGGAGCACCACGGTCCGTACCGATACGGATGGCCGGCTTCGCCTGTGGCCGGGCTTCCAGGCGGGCCTGCGCTTCTGAGGGCAGCCGACTCGATCGCGAGGACGACGTCGCCGGCGTTCGTGTCGTAGCCGTCGACGAAGATCACGATGTCTTGGCCCGCCGCGAGCCGGCAAGTGTTGCATCGCCGCAGGCCTCGCTACGAAGAGAATCCTGCACAGCCCGTTCGAACTTCGGAGAACGGTCGTCCCTGGCTACAGGATGGGCCCCGCGGCCTGGGCGACGGCTTGGGCTTTGCTGGGACCCGTTGCGGTCCGGACCACGATCGCAGGCGACAAGATGCCGGCTTCGCCGAAGGCGTCCATCACCCGCATCGTGACGTCGGTTTCGAAGAGTTTTTCGTAGCGGGTGTCGAGCACGTATGCCTTCACGCGCAGGCGGACCGCCAGGTAGTTCTCGGTGATGACCTGGTTGACCAGAACGACCACGGGCTTGTCCAAGAACGCATAGCGGCTCGAAACGGCGCATTCGGCCGCGAGTTCGCGTGCGCGCCGGACGTCCTGGTCGGGCGCGATGAAGAAGTCCATTGCGCACTGCATGTCGAGCGCGCCGTAGTTGCCATTCGACGTCATGTCGCTGAGGAACTTGTTGTTCGGAATGGTGACCGTGTTGTCACCCAGCGTCTGCATGCGGACCGATCGCAGGCCGATGGCGGTGATGTCGCCATACTCGCCGCCGAAGGACACGCGGTCGCCGACCTGAAACGGTCGGTCGATCATGATCATGATGCCCGCGATGAAGGAGGCCACGAGGTCCTTGATCGCGAAGCCGACCGACACCGCCACGGTGCCGCCGATCAGGGCGATGATGCTCTCGTTGAGCTCGAAGCTCAGGAAGATGACGGTGAGGCCGGTGCCGACGTAGAGCAGGAACTGCGCAAACGTGGCGACCTTTTGCAGCAGCAGACGACGATTGGGAAAGCGTCCGCTTAGGCTTCCGACAGAGTTCCGAAGGAACCGCATCGCCACCACCGAGCCGATGATGACGAAGACCGACGTGAAGACGCCGCTCCACTTGATGAGCCGCGCGATTTGGCCGAGTGCCTGAATGTCTGGTTCAGCGCCCATGAGAACTGACTGCTAGCTGTTGAAGGCCGAGAGGAGATGCTGGCGCTGCAGCACGGTGGTGATGGTGCGGTACCAGGGCCAGCTCAAGCGCACGCCGCCTTGGTAGGGTTCGAGGTAGCCGCGGGAGGTACAAAAGCGGACAGCGTCTTCGACGTCGGTCGCGGGCAGCTGCGTGGCGGCTTCGATTTCGGGTAGGAGCGCGAGCTCGAGCTGGACGATGGTGCGCAGCACGAACAGCACCGACAGCGTCAGGCCTTCGACCTCCTCGGCGGGGGGTTCCTTGAACAGCCGCACCACAACGTTCTGCTGTTCGTCACGGAACAGGGAGTCGCGGAACGCAAGCATCGCGACCGCTGGGTTGCCCTTCGAGAAGTCCCACAAGAGGCGGTAGTAACTGGCCTCGGTTCGGTCGCCTTGGTCTGGAAGAGGCTCCCCGTTCTGCCGCGGGACCACGAGACCCTCGAAGCTGGGGTCGATGTTCGCCTTCTCGCACTGCGAGCGGATGAGGCCGCCGAGCTCGTCCTCGCTCCAGCGAGGAAGCACGACGACCTGCTCGAAGGACACGCGGTCACCCCGAGCGCGCCGGATGAATTGCCAAGCGGCCGCACCGATCGTCACGACCCACGAGATGCCCCCGCCGACCTCACGGCTGAACGCGATGAACTCGTCCAGGCCGCGCAGGCCGTTGACGGCGGGTACGACGAGACGCTGGATGTCGTCGATGACGATGACGCATTTGCCGAGGCTCCGAACCGCCTTTGCGACGTCTTCGCCCTTTGCCTTGGGCTTGCCAGCGGTTTTGGCCAGCTCGGTCTGCAGGGCCTCGAAGCCCTCTTCGGGGCAGGAAATGATGTGCACGTCGGAGCCCTCGACCGCCGCCGCGAGGCGCTTGGCAAAGACGGACTTGCCCGCGCCGCGCTCGCCGACGACGGCACTGAGGGTTCGACTTCCGGTGACGACCAATGCCGCGACGCGTTCGAGCTGCCCGCTCGCGATGTCGGACTGCAGGTCCTCGGGGATGGCTTCGGGATGGAAGAAGGGGCGAATCTTCTTCTCGATGGGCTTGAAGCGCTCGTCCGCTTCGGTCGCGGCAGCCTGCTTTGCAAGCTCTCGTCGGAAGAGGTACGCGAGCAGTCGGCGCGTAACCTCCAAGCCGGAGAGCTGTCGCATGAGCCAGCTCAGCGAGCCCATGCCCAGCAGGTAGCCAGCACCAGCAGCGGCGGCGGGGAAGCTGCTGAGGCCCGACTTCTGGCCCGAGATCCAGTTGGTGAATCCAGTCTGCTCGGGGCGTTCTTCGATGAGCTCGAAGATGATCGGCTTCCACCGGTGCACGAGATAGATCGCCACGGGAAAGCTCAAGATCCAGCATGTCGAGATGACCCAGCTGTAGATCGCGCCGCGACCCACCATCGCGGAGGTCAGCGCGAGGACGAGGCCGACGGCGATGATGTTCGCGCCGACGACCCTCAGGGAGTGCATGCGTAGTTCCGAGTTGTCGCGACGGGATGCGGTGTACAGATTCTCGCGGGCTGCGACCGCGTCGACCAGAAGCACGCCCGCCAGGCCCAGCAGGATCCAGCGCGCGGCGATCCAGACCAAGGCGAGGCTCGGAATGCCGTTGATGTCCGCGATGACGTAGAGCAGGCCCCAGATGACGGCGAGCATCACCAGTGGCTTTCGAATCCGCTGGAAGTACCAGACCGTCGCGATGAGTACGCGGTCGACCTGGCTCGCCGGTCGCCGCTCACGAAGCGAGGTCTCGAGGTTCTTCAAGATCTCCGTACCCCGCCGCCGCCACCACACGAACGCGGCGATGAGCAGAACGAGCTTGGCGAAGGCGAAGAACACCTGGATGGTGGAGTTCTTGATCTCGTCGAACAGAATCCGCCGGTAGTGCGGCAGGCTCAGGCCGAAGAAGCCAACCTCGAGCGATATCTGCTTGAACTCTCGTTTGACCTGGTCGACCCCGTCCGCGCCGAACCCCGTGACCGAGCGGCGAAGCCCGCTGCTGGCGAGATCGAGGAGCTGGAGCCGGACGAGGTTGAGTGCAACGACGTCGTCGCGGGCTTGTTCGGCGAGGTCCCATCCGGTGGAGCGCTCGAACTTGGTCAGCGCCTGCTCTTTTTCGGCGACCTCACTTCGCAGCGTTGGGATGTCGCCCCGGTCGACGGTGGAGCTGAGCTGCGCGTCGAGGGGCTCGCCAACGCCGGGCACGTTCTTTCCGCTCTCGCGTAGACGCCCGAGGTCGTGTTGAAGTCGCGTGCGCAGGACGTCGAGCTGCGCACGGACATCTTGGTACATGGGGTCCGCTTCGGCTGCGAGCTCGCTTGCGAACTTTGGCTGGGCCGCAAGCGTGCGTACACGCTCCGTCCAGTCGAGGACGCTGGCGTGGTCCTCGCTGTGTTCGACCTTTCGCCGCGCGATCACAGCCTCGTAGTTGGCCTGTGCTTCGAGGATTCCGTGCAGTCGGGCGGTTTCCTCGGCGACGATGCGTTTGGCTTCGGTATCGGCGAGGCGGGCGGCCGCGAGCGCCTGGTCACGCTCTCGGGCGGCTTCGGCGGCTTCGGCCTCGGCGTCGCTGAGAATCTCGGTCGCAGCCTGCTTGTCGCGTTCCGCCTCGGCACGCGCCTCTTCGGCTTCGAGCTCTTCGGTCGTTGCTTCGGCGGCAGCTTGGGCTTCAGCTTCGGCCCGAGCCGCAGCTTCGGCGGCATCCGCCTCGGCGGCGGCCTCGGCTTCAGCCTCTGCTCTTGCGGCTGCGATGCGGGCAGCGTGCGTCGCGGCCACCTCCGCCTTGGCCTCCACGGTGAGCGCGAGGTAGCGCTGCTGCTGAAGATCGAGGTCTGCGAGCGCGACGCGAAGGGCCTCGGTCGCGTCCGGGCTGGTTGCAAGCCAGGTGGGGTCCGCGCGTGTGGAGGCGTGGCTCTCGAGCAGGTCGATGGCAAGCAACGGTGCGGGGTCGACTTCGAGGTCGAGCGTGCCCGCCAAATAGGCCCGCAGCAGGTCGGCCTGCTGCTGCACGTCCTTGGCTTGAACCCGTCGGCCTGCATCGGTAGCAGCTTCGATCTTGGCGGCACGTCGTTTCGCGTCGTGGGCGGCGAAAAGGGCCGTTCGCTGCTCGACTGATAGGCCGAAGAACTCGACCAAGGCAGCTTCGAGCGCTCGGTCAGGGCTGAGTTCGTCCAGGGGGGGCCTGGCCTTTGCGCGACGTCGACGACGGCTCTTCGACTGCGGCGCGTCGAGCCGACCGAGGATCGCACCGAAACGTCGACTCGCGTCCGGCCCCCACGCCGGGTCGGCGAGATCGAGGGTGAACAGATTGCGAGCGTCTACGTCTGGCAAGAGGGTTCCGTCGACGAGGGCCCGAATGCGCTCAGCTCGGCGCCGGAGCGCGTCCCCTGCCGTCGCCGGTGCCGCGTCCTCCGCTTGCTCGGCCGCCGGCTCGGGTGCCGCAGCCTCCGGCGGCGCGTCCGAGGCGACCTCGGCTGGATCGTCCGACACCGGGGCGTCTTTGGCCTGCTCCGGGTCTTCGGGGGTGGTCGGTACCTGCGGCTGGGGTTGGGGAGCCGCCGGCGCATCGACGGGGTTCTCGGCAGGGGGTTGCGCACTCGCGGGGGCAGCTCCGAGCAGGAGCCAGCACCACACCGCTGTGATGACCATCAGTGCGCGAACCACGTTGGCCATTGTCTCTTGCAAGCGCGAGGCCTCAAAAAAAACGAGGACTTGCAGCCCGCGACCCGGGGGCGGCTTCGGACGGGGGGGAGGTCGGGCGCGTCGCAAGTGGCAACGCGCCGCAGCGGCACGAGGCAGCGCGGCGCGCAGGTTCG
>CAYSPB010000214.1:0-12760 GCA_964432695.1 uncultured Nannocystaceae bacterium | reverse complement strand
AAGCCACAGCCGAAGCCACAGCCGAAGAAGGCGAAGTCGACGCGGACCAAGACCAAGAAGCGCACGCCGCGGCCACGACCGGAGCCGAAGGCGAACGAGCCGGCCGAGAAGAAGAAAAAGAAGCCGGCGAAGTACAACGCGGACTCGGCGCGCCTGCCCGGCTTCTGACCGCTTGCACCTGCAACTGCTCCCGCGCCGGTCGACGAGGTGGCGGTTGATTCGGCATGATGGGGAAGACCTTGAGACGACCTGTGCGTAGCCCTCTCGTTCGAACGTTGTCGTTGTGCGTTGCGATGACCATGGCCTCGCCTGCCCTCGCGTTCGCACCCTCTCAGAGTGGGTTCGAGAGCGCGGCTGCCGAGGAACTCTTCGAGTCCGGCGACGCGAAGTACAACGCAGGGGAATACGAGGCCGCGCTCGTTGACTTCAATGCGTCGCTGGAGCTCGAGACCAGTGCTTCTTCGCTGTTCGCGAAGGCACAAGCGCTCAACAAGCTCGACCGCTGCCGGGAAGCGGTGACGTTCTACAACCAGGCGATGGATCTCCTGCCGAAGGACGGTGAGGCGTGGAACGTCGTCCGAGACGGCCTGGTCAACTGCGCCAAGAGGATGGACGACGAGCCGGTCCCGCCCGTCGTGGCGCCGGTCGAGGAAGAGGAGCCCGTCGACGACGTGGAGGCCGCCGAGACGGAGGCCGACGAGCCGCCGGTGCCGGCCGAGCCTGGCAAGGCTTGGTACAAGGACCCGTACGCGCCGATCTTCATCGGTGTGGGTGCAGTCGGGGTTGGGATCGGAGGCTACTTTCTTTCCGAAGCCGCCCGAGAAAATGCCGAGCAGCCCGAGCGCTACGACGAGTTCGAGGCCAAAGGGCAGCGCGTTCAGGACCTTCAGGTTCGCGGTGGCATCATTCTGGGGATCGGCGGTGCGCTCGTGCTGACGGGTGTCATTCGCTACGCCGTGCTGGCCTCTCGCAATCGGCGGGCCAAGGTCGCGTTCTCGCCTTCGCTTGCGCCGAGGTGGGCCGGCGTGTCCGTTCAGGGTCGATTCTGATCCGCCCCCCGACGCGCCGGGAGGTTTGGGTGCGTCTGCGCGGCGCGTATCATCTGCGCCTTGCTTCGACGGCGCTCCATGACGCAAGCGCTCGCGGTCGGCTTCGCGATGACGGGTGCCCCCGTGGTCCATGCAGCGCCCGTGGCGTACGCACCGGCGGACGACACCTCCTCGGACTTCAGCAGCGAACGGGCCCGTAGCCTCTACGAGTCGGGCATCGTCAAGTTCGATGCTGGCGACTACGAAGGGGCCCTGGTCGACCTCGACGCGTCGCTCGAGATCGAGACTCAAGCCTCATCGCTGTACGCAAAGGCTCAGTCGTTCAACAAGCTCGGACGTTGTCGGGACGCCGTGCCGATCTATAACCGCGTGCTGCAGATGCTGCCCGAGACCAGCTCTGCGGCGGACGCGGTCAAGGACGCGATGGTCATCTGCGCGGAGAAGATGGTGGCCGAAGGCGCCACGGTCGAGCCGCCGGCCGAGGACGAAGACGTCGAACCGGAGGTGGAGCCTCTGGACGAGGGGCCCGCCGATGACGGGGAGAAGCGCTGGTACGCCGACGTCGTCGCTCCGGTCTTGCTCGGCGCCGGCCTGGTCGGGGTCACGGTCGGCGGTGTGTTCTTGGGTCGCGCATCGCAGCTCGACCCGGCGAATGCGCCTTCGTACGGGGAGTTCGTGCGCGAGCGGGACGACCAGCGGTCGGCCCAGATCACCGGCGGGATTGGGATGGGGATTGGCTCTGCACTCGTGCTCGGGGGCATCGTTCGCTACATCGTCGTTGCCTCTCGAGGGCGTCGCGAACGCGACGTCGCGCTCGTACCGATGGTGGCTCCGCAGCGCGGTCGGTGGTCGGCGGGCCTCGGCTTCAGCGGTCGCTTCTAGTCGGCGCGGGTCGTTCGGACCGCAGCTGCAGCGCGGCCCAGGCGATGCCGGCGAGCAGTGGGAGGACGCTGAGCGGTCCAGGCAGTCCGAGCAGCAAGCCCAGGTTGGTGTGCCGCGTCGTCGCTGACGGGCGCGCTTCGAGCAGGTGTCCCAGCGCGAACTCCCACAGCGGATCCCCATGCTGGGCGACCTCGGGGCTTGCCGCCGCGAGCAGCATCGCCTGAAGAACGCTGAGCCCGGCAACCACGACCGTTGCCTTGGGAACGCGTGCGAAGGCGGGGCCGAGGCCGAGCGCAAGAAAGCCGAGCGCGGGCACCATGTGACGCGGGCCTGCCGACGCGCCGCCATCCCACATGTAATAGCCCGCGTTGAGCAGCCAGAAGTACAGGCAAACCATCAAGCACAGCCCGTGAAGGTTGCGCGTGCTCGGGTCGCGGAGCCCGACGAACAGGCCCCAGGTCGCGAGCAGGAGCAGGGGGCTCAGATAGAACAACCCGCGAAAGCTGCCGAACAGCAGCGCGAGGGCGGCGTGAGCTTTGGGGACGCCGAGTCCGTATCGTACCGCCATGCCCTCGGCGAACTCCTCGCGATACACGAAGTCGTATCCGGTCTTCAGCGGGCCTCCGAACGCGACCGTGTGATAGCCGGCGAGCAGGAGTGCCCACGGCGCGCCACCGGCGACCACCCATAGTGCCGCCCTGCGTCCGCGACGTCGCCACGCGTAGCCGACCAGGAGCAGCGCAACGACGGCGCTGGGATATTCCGTGACCACCGCCGCACCCAACAAAAAACCAGCGGCGAGCGGCGCGGCGGCAGTCTGCTCGTCCGTGAGTTCGAGGAGGGCAAGCGCAGCGATCAGCAGCGCGGCACAGAGCGCGTGACCGTATAGCGAGGTCGCGTAGACCCAGACCGGCGTCGCGAGGCAGAAGCAAAGCGCGATCCGAGGGGCGCTCGCGCCGGACGTGCGGCGGGCGAGCAGCAAGACGCCACCGCCGCCGAGCAGCGCGGTGGGCAAGACGACGACGAACAGCGTGCATACGTACAGCGCGAACCGATACGCGGGGCTATACGCAATCTTGTCGCCCGGCAAGCGGTCTTCGGGCTCGAGCACGGCGCCCAGCTCTCGCACGCGGGGGTCGAGCGACTGCACCTTCGTCCCAGGCGGGTCGGCCCCGAACGTGCGCCGCATCAGTTCGTACGCGGCGTATGCAGGGATCGCGAACAGCGACACGCCAGGCGCTTTGTCGGAGTAGAAGTGCCCGTCGCGAAAGCTCTTGTCACCCGTGGTGTGGTGATGCGGGTCGATTGCTGTGGTGCCCGATTCGACTATAGCGCGCGTCAGGGCGAACCGTGAGTTCTGGTTCCACGCCGGCGCCCCGACGAAGTATGCAAACGACACGGCCGCGACCGCGATCACGACGACCGCGGTGCGCTCGCGCAGCGGGGCAAGTAGGGCGCGCAGCCACGCGGCACGCGGAGGGCCGGAGGCCGAGTCGGACATCTCAGTCCGCGGCGGCGCGGTCGAGCATGCTCGAGACCGCTTCGCCCAGCGCGGCGCGGCTTTGCTCGGCAAACCCCGCTTCGGGGCTCTGCGCGAGTCGCTGGAGCATCTGGTACGCACCGGTGTAGCGGCGGCCCGGATCGCGGTCGAGGTTCTTGCGAACGATTTCGGAGAGCTTCGGCGACAGTCCGGAGACGCGGCGGCTCGCCTGGCTGATGTCGAAGCGCGTGATGGCCTCACGCACGAGGTCGTCGGTCTGTGCCGCCAGGCAGCGCTCGCCCCGAAGCATTTCCCACAGCATCACCGCCATCGAGAACAGGTCGGTGCTCTGGTTGGCCTCCCCACCGGGCAGGATTCGCTCGGGTGCCATGTACGCCAGGTCGCCGGCGCCCGCGTCGTCATGGTCGCTGGCAAGCCATGCGCTGCGGGACGCACCGAAGCCGATGAGCACGGCATCGCCGTTACGCGACACCATGACGTTGGTCGGGTTGATGTTGCGGTGCACGAGCGCCAGCGGCGTCGGCCCGCCGTCGTCCATGAACTCGAGCGTGTGCAGGTGCCGAAGCGCGTCGGCGAGCTGCCCCATGATGTAGACCGCCACCTCTTTGGTGAGGGCGCGCGGAGCATTGTCGTGGTGACCGAGCAGCACCGAGAGCTGCACGCCGTCGACCCGGTCCATCACCATGTAGGGGATGCCGTCCTGGTCGCCCGAGGCGTGCAGCGTCGGGCAGCTGGGGTGATTGATGCTCTGCAGCATCTTCACCTCGTGTTCGAACGTTGCGCGTCGACGGGCAGCGTCGGCACCGATCGAGCTGCGCGGCGGCTGAAACAGCTTGGCGACGTAGGTGGGACGGCCCTCGGTCGGCTCATCCTCGTGACGCACCAGGTACACCCGGTACGACTCTCCCGCTTGCGGGAGTTCGGAGACGAGTCGGTACTTGCCGAGGCTGCGCAACTCCATCGTTTCGCAGTGTGCATGGGCCAGATCCGCCTGTAAAGGCGTGCGGGAGGCCGTGCAAACTGCACGGCGGCCGTTTGCGCGGGGCCGCTGCGCCGGTATTGTCCACGCCGTGCAACCCGCGGATGCAGCCCCGTTTGTCGTCTTGGGCGCCGGACTGACCGGTCTCTCCACCGCGTTGCACGCCGCCCGAGCGGGCGCGGACCGGGTGATGGTGCTCGAGCGGCGCGACGATGTCGGTGGCAAGGCTCGAAGCCGTCGGCGGGACGGGTACACCTTCGACATCACCGGTCATTGGCTGCATCTGCGAGACTCGCGGACCCAGGCGCTCGTGCAATCCCTGTTTCTGCCGGGAGATCTCGTTGAAATCGAGCGGTGCACCGGGATCTACACGCACGGCGTCATGTTGCCGTACCCGTTCCAGGCCAACCTGCACGGGCTTCCGCTGCCGATCGTGCAGGAGTGCCTTGCGACGTTCGTGGAGGCGCAGGTCGCTGCCGCATCGCCGGACGCGAAGCCCCCGCGCACGTTCGAGGAGTTCGCGGTCGGTCGCTTTGGGCGGGGCATCGCCGAGCACTTCTTCATCCCCTACAACCAGAAACTGTGGGGTTCGCACTACGACAGCCTCACGCCAGATTGGATCTCCCGCTTCGTGCCGCTGCCCGACGTTCGCCAGGTCGTGGGGGGAGCCATCGGCGTGCGTCAGGACGGCCTGGGCTACAACGCCCGGTTCTCGTATCCCGCCGCCGGTGGCATCGATGGCCTCGCCAAAGCGCTCGCCGGCGCCACGACCCAGGCTGGGGCGATGCTGCAGCGGGGTGCCGACGTCACGCGCATCGACACGCAGACGCGCAGGGTCACGCTCGCAGATGGTTCCACGCAGCCGTACGGCAAGCTCGTGTCCACCCTGCCGCTGCCCGAACTCGTGCGTCGCCTCGAATCGGTGCCCGATGCGGTTGCCGAGGCCGCCTCGAAGCTGCGGTGGGTTCGATGGCGCTACCTGGACGTCGGGACCCGAAGCCCGGTCCCGATGCAGGAGCACTGGGTTTACGTGCCGGACCCCTCGGTGCCTTTCTTCCGGGTGGGCTGCTACTCGAACGCGCTTGGGGCCATGGCGCCTGCTGGGTGCGGCGCGCTGTACGTCGAGCTGGGTGATCGCGAGGGAGACCCCGACCTTTCGGCCGTCTTCGAGGGCCTCGCAGCCATGGGGGCGCTGGCCAGTCCCGACGATGTCGCGTTCGCCGACCTGCACGACATCGAGTATGCCTATGTCGTGTTCGATGAGGCCTACGACGAGGCGCGCCGCGTCATCTTCGAGCACCTCGAGCGGGTCGGCGTACACAGCTGCGGTCGCTACGGGGCGTGGATCTACAACTCGATGGAGGACAGCATCCTCGCCGGAATGGAGGCCGCTGCGTGGCTGACCGCATGAGTGACCCCGAAGTCACGGTGGTCATCCCGATCTACAACGAGTCGGGCATCCTCGAGCAGAGCGTGCAAGACGTCGTGAGCGGTCTGCGCGACCTGCTCGGTCCCGAGGCGTTCGAGGTTATCCTTGCGGAAAACGGCAGCAACGACGGTACGCCCGAGCTCGCGGCCGGCCTCGCCCAGCGCTACGCCGAGGTGGCGACGTTCTCCTATCCCGAGCCCAACTACGGCGGTGCCCTGCGCGAGGGCATCTATCGGGCGCGGGGTCGCTTCGTCATCTGCGAAGAGATCGACTTGTGCGACCTCGACTTTCATGCGCGCGCCCTCGGCGTGCTGCGTGAGGGGGAGGCGCAGCTGGTCATCGGCTCCAAGGCGATGCAGGGTGCGAACGACCAGCGTCCACTCAAGCGCCGCGTTGCCACGCTGGCCTACAACGGCCTGCTTCGCGTCACGCTGGGCTTTCGCGGAACCGACACTCACGGCCTCAAGGCGTTTGCACGCGAAGCGGTGCTGCCCGTCGCGGCCTCGTGCGTGGTCGAGCACGACGTGTTCGCGAGCGAGCTGGTGATCCGGGCGCAGCGCAGCGGACGGGCAGTGCGGGAGATACCCGTCGAGCTCAACGAGAAGCGGGCGCCGTCGGTGCGTCTGGCGGCTCGGGTTCCGCGGGTGCTCAAGAACCTGATGCGGCTGATGGTGTCGATTCACCTGACGCCGTCGTCGGAGACCGTGCCGGCCGCGGCCCGCCCGGTTGACTCTCGCGATGGCTGACCGCCGCACGCTCGTCAGCGTCGACCTCGACGATCTCGACTGCTACTTCGCCGTGCACGGCCATGGCGACGGGGCCCCGTCGATGGCGCTCACGCGGTGGTTACCGCGATTCTTGGACCTGTTCGCGGAGCTCGACGTGAAGGCCACGTTCTTCGTGATCGGGCGCGACCTCGAAGCCGACGTTACCGGGGCAGGGGAGGGCGGGGCGGTGCTTCGACGGGCTCTCGAGGCGGGGCACGAACTTGCCAGCCACGGCTACGCGCACGCCTACGACTTCAGCTGCTGGTCGGCGGAGGCGGTCGCCGAGGACCTCGCCCGCGTCGATACCCTGCTGCGTGAACTCGGGGCCGAGCCCACCGGCTTCCGTGCGCCCGGCTACACGCAGTCAGCCGTGATGCTCCAGGCCGTCGCAGCGCTGGGGTATCGCTACGACAGCTCGGTGCTTCCGTCGCTCCCGTACTATGCGGCGAAGGTCGCGATGATGGGGGCGATGGCGATGCGCGGGCGTCGGTCCGCGTCGATGCTCTCGGGCGTCGGTTCGTTCCGCGGCGAGCTTCGGCCGTGGCGGCGAACCGACGTGCCGCTGGTCGAGCTGCCGATGGCGGTGAGCCCCTGGCTGAGGCTCCCGCTCATCGGGACGACGCTGCTCGGCGGCCCCGAGCCGCTGCGACGCCGGCTGGTCTCGGCCGCGCTCGCGCTGCCGGACTTCCACCTCGAGCTGCACGCGATCGATCTCGGCGATGCGATGGCCGATGCGGTGACGGTCGAGCTACCCGAACTCTCACAGCCGCTGGCGGTCCGACGTGCCCGCCTCGAAGGACTGCTGCGCGAGCGCGGCCCCACCACGCTGCTGCGCGATGCGGCCGCGTCGGTCCCCTGAGGGGCGTCGAGTCTCAGCGTCGACGCGCGCGGGTTCGGGGCTCCGCCGAACTCTCGCGTCGAGCCGCTTGGGTCGCGAGGCGGTCTGCCTCTTCGTTGCCCGGATGCCCCGCGTGTCCCTTGATCTTGAGTAGCTCGAGGTTTGGAAGCCGTTGCATCTGCACCTTGATGCCGTCGATGAGCTCGAGGTTGGTCTTGGCTTTCCAGCCGCCGATCAGCACGCCGAGGCTCCATCCGCTGTCGGTGTAGAGGTGGATGCTGGTGTCCTGCTCGGCCTCCGTGATCTGCTCGAGTCCGCGCAGGATGGCCGTCAGCTCGGCGATGTTGTTTGTGCCGCTGCCGATGTACTCGCTGATTTCGAGCGTGGCGTCGGGACGCTGTAGGAACACGCCGATACCCGCTGGGCCCGGGTTTCCGGAGCATGCGCCGTCGGTATAGATGACGATCGTCTTCTCGTCGGCCGGGGTTTTGGGCGTCTCGCGAAGCGCGGCTTTGCTGGTTGCCGCGCGCGCGGAGCTTCCACCCATCTCCTCGTCGCTGACGATGTCGCCGCCGACGTCGACGATGTTGTCCGGCGCGGCGCGGTACGACTTCGAGGCCCCGAGCCGATAGCGAACTTCCACACGCCCGCGGTGAACGATGGGCTTTCCGGCCGGAAGAACCCGCACGTACACTTCTTCGCCTTTGAATTCGTACTTTTTCCAGGGCATGGGAGCGCGCAAGCCTACCGATCCCGACGACCACGTACCAGGGCGCCGGCATCGCGGAATGCTGTTTGTCGGGCGACGGTTGCAACCGGGTTTGAACCCGCGCGTCTTGCCTTGATCGTCGCCGCTCTAAAATGCCGCGAACGGGCGAGAACAGCCGGTTTTTTATGCTTGCAGACAGTTTTTGCGTCGACTAAGTACCCCCAGTGATGATTCGGACGCTTGCGACCACCACCTGCGCAGCTGCCCTTCTGACGCTCACGGCCTGTAAGGGCGGCGGAGCGGCAGGGGACGCCGCAAAGCTGATCCCGGATGCCGCCACCGTCATGGGCGGCGTCGACTTTCAGGGGATGATGAAGAGTCCTCTGTACGAGGGGAACAAGAAGATGCTCGAGGAAGGCGACCAGAAGGAAGCCATGGACGCCGCCAAGGCGTGCAACCTCGGCCCCGACACCTGGAAGTCGGTCGTCTTCGGTGCCGACCCCGAGGGCGGCGACAAAAAGATGGCGTTCGTCGTGACCGCCACCGGCCTTGGCAAGAAGGAAAACCTCGAGTGCATCGCCGGCAAGATCAAAGAGAAGAACGACGGCGAAGAGCCCTGGACGATGGAGGAGAAGGACGGAAAGCTCGTCCTCACCATCGACGGCGGTGAAGCCACTGGCTACGTCGTCAACGACAACACCCTCGCGGTCGCGGGCTCCGATTGGGCCGGCGCCGTCAAAGAGCTTGTCGACGGCAAGGGCAAGCCCGCCATCGACAACAGCCTCAAGGACGTCCTGGGCCGCACCGACATGGGCAAGACCGTCTGGGCTGCCGGCGTCATCCCGGCCTCCATGGCTGCGGGCCCCGCTGATGGCATGAAGGACGGCGCGATGTGGATGGACATGTCCTCCGGCCTCGAGCTGATGGCCTCGGTCGGCGTGAAGGACGCGGACACCGCCACGGCCAAGGCCAAGGAGTTCACGACGCAGTTCGACGCCGTCAAAGGCATGGCCGGCACCGTCGGCATCCCCGAGGCGGTCGTCAACAGCGTGAAGATCGAGGCGAAAGACGCCTCGCTCAACGTCTCGGCGAAGGCTTCGAAGGACGACCTCGAGAAGATCAACGAAGCCGTCAAGAAGAGCCTTGGCGGCATGATGTAGCTCACGCCTCTCGCGTTTGCGAGATTCGGCGAAAGCCAGCATCCTTCGCGCCCCGGTCCAAGTGACCGGGGCGTTTCGCGTTTCGTCGACTTTCGGCGCGACGCACCTTGTAGCCGCTGTTGGCGGTGAACATCGAGGAACAACCAATGCGCAAATCTCCCCTTCAAATCGTCAAGGAGCAGCACGGCTCCAAAGCGGACCTCATCACCAAACTCGCCGGCCTCATCGACGCCGAAGAGGGTGAGTCGGACGACGACCACAAGCGTCGCCTTCGCAACGTGTCCAACGCCAAGCTTCTTCACCTGCTCGACATCGGCGAGCGTGCCAAGGCCGCGGGCGGTCGCGACGGCCTCGTCAAGAAGGTCCTCGAACTCAAGGGCCAGACCAAGGACCACGAGTACGCCGACGCCCTGAAGACCAAGTCGCTGGGCAACCTGCTCGACCTGGTCGACAGCCTCGAGCACCGCGCAGCCGGCAAAGCCAAGAAGAAGCCGCTGCACCTTCGCAACCGCAAGAACTAATCCGGCGGGGAGTCTTCGGGCTCTCCGTTGCTTGTTCGCGATGCGCGACGTCCCGCACCTGTCTGCACTGACGCGGGTGCTCTCAGAACACGAGCCCGAGCTGGCAGCAGCTCCAGCTCGTGTTTTCGATTTGGCGGCGGTGGCCGTCGTGTGCGCCGGTCCGCCCGAGGACCTGCGCGTGTGCTTCATTCGAAGGGCCGCGCGCGTCGGCGACCCGTGGTCGGGTCAGATGGCGTTCCCAGGTGGGCGGCAAGACCCCAGCGACGCAACCGTGCAGGCCGTGGCCGAGCGCGAGGCGTTCGAAGAGGTCGGGCTGCGGCTCGAACAGGCGACGCTGCTCGGCCGGCTCGACGACGCTGCGATGCGTCGCAAGAACGGCGGGGTGCTGGCCTCGTTCGTGTACGACGCAGGCCGGGCGTTCCCGTCACTCACGCCAGACCCCGCCGAGGTCGCGGCGACGTTTTGGATTCCGCTCGCGCATCTTTGGGACCCCGCGAACCGGACGACAGTCGACTGGACGCACGAAGGCCAGGCGATGCAGTTCCCTGGCATCGCGCACGGTGACGACGTCGTCTGGGGCCTGAGCCTGCGCGTGCTCGGGCGCCTTGGCGAGCTGCTGAAGATGCCGCTGCCCGACGCCCTCGCGCCGTTCCGTCGCCGCTAGCGACTGATGATGACCGGCACCGTGGCGAGGTTGCCGGAGGCATCGCGCACGCGGACGACGATGCGGTGCTTGCCCTTGTCGAGGTCGGCGGGAAGGTCGAAGACCACCTGCTCGTCGGGGCTGTCGAAGAGGCCGTCGGCAGCCCCCGCCACGCGGAAGCGGCCGCCGTCGATGCTGTACGACGCGTCGTGCACGTAGCCGCCCCGGTCGGTGGCCGCCGCGGTGACGCGGTTGCCCTTGACCGTGGGCGTGGAAACGCTCGGGCGCTGGCGGTCGACCACGAACGGGTCGCTGACGAGCTCGTCGGTGCGGGCCCCAGCGCTGCCGTTGGTGGGTTCGTCGCTGGCCGTCACGCCGACTTCGTACACGCCGTCGGGCACGGTCGAGAGATCGAGGCTGAGTTCGCGGCTGGTCACCGGCTCTTCGTCGTCGGTGAGCTTGACCCACTCGCCGTCGGAGCCGCCCTCGGGCCGGATGCGGACGTCGTAGACGAGATCGTCGTCGTCGCGCGCGTCGACCTTCCACTTGATCTTCACGTTGGGGCTGGGCTCGCTCTTGTCGCTCGCCTTGAACTTGGGCGCGTCGATCGAGACCGACGTCAGCAGCGGTGCGAGGTTCTCGGGGGCGTAGAAGGCTTCGAGGGATCGAAGCGTTGCGTCGGCGTCGTCGAGGCCGATCTCCAGCTCGAGGTAGCGACGCTTGGGCAAGGACGCGAGGCTGCCGCGACGACCATCGGTGGCCTTGCTCAGCTTGATGTCCATCCAGTCGCTCCAGCGGTCGTCCGGCTCGTCGGTGGGGCCGACCCGCGCGCGCACCCGCAGCGCTCCGTCGCCGCGCACGACCACGGCGCCCCAGCTGGAGGGATGAATCGCGTCGTGCACCTTGGTGCGGTACTTGGCCTGCGAGGCCACCGCGGCGCGCAGCTGATACACCGCGGCGCCGTGGGCCGTTGCGGCGAAGGTTGGGCCCTTGGGAAGCCGGCACAGCGCGGTGGTCTGGCGCTCGTCGAAGTCGGCCACGGTCGCCATCGAGCGCGGCCCGGACACGCGGTAGATCTTGCCACTCTTCGACGTACCGACGAGCACACTGCCGTCGGTGGTGAGCAGCGAAGTGAAGTACTGGTCACTGCGGCTCATCCAGCTCTCCCAAATCGCTTCGGTCGAGCGGTCCAGGTCGAGCTTGTCGCCGAGGTCGACGGCGTAGATGGCGCCATCGGCCGACGGGGGGCGCTCGCTGCCCGCCATGCCGCTGGGCGGGGCCCCGGTGAGGCTCGAGCGGCGCAGTGTCTTGCTGAGCGCGTCGAGGCTGTTGAGCTTGCGGTCCGCGAAGCTGTTGACCGCCGCGACGAGCTTGCCGTCGGTCAGCGCGAGCGCGCGCACCTCGTCGCCCGAGAAGCTGTGCAGCATCTCGCCTTCGACGTCGTTGGTCATCCGATAGACGCGCGCTTGCGGGGAGGTGCCGACCACGAGGTCGTCTCCGACCGAGGCGACGCTGAGCAGGTCCTTCTGGTCGACGTCGAGCACGACCTTGGGGTCCTTGCCCGAGAGCGACATCGCGTACAGCTCGCCCTTGGGGCCCGTCGCCGCGTAGAGCTTGCCCTTGTGCACGTGCAGCGCCCAGACCTGCTCAGCCGGCAGCGTGGTGAAGGGACTGACCTTGCCCTTTTTGGAGACCTTGACCAGCGCACCACCGGGCAGCGTCGCCGCGACGACCTCGCCGCCGGGCAACTTCGCCATGGCGCTAACGAGCACGCCGTCGAGCTCCGCAACAGGCTCGACCTTGAGCGTCGCGTCCATCGCGACCTCTTTGCTCTTCTTGCTGCGCTTGCTGGCCCGAGTCTTCTTGCCGGCCTTCTTGGAGAGATTGGGGTAGACGCGCAGGATCGATGCCTTGTCGGCGGTGCCGATCAGCATCGACTTGCCGTCGGCGAGGCAGCTGAACGCGGTGCGCTGCTGAACCTCGCCGCGCTGCGGTAGGTACCCGACGGTGACGGTGCCATCGGACTCGATGGCCGCGCCTTGGGTCTCGCCCGCGTCGAGGGCGGCGTAGTCCGAGAGCTTGAGCGTCCGCGTACCGCCAGCGGACGCGGCGGTGGGAGCACCGGCCACGGCGGCGGTGAGCAGGCAGAGCAGAAGGGGGCGAAGCGCGGTGGTCATCAGAACGACTCGGGGAACGACTTGGGAGCCTGCACGTTCAGCTTGAGTCGGTGCGTGCCCACGATGATGCGCTTCGTGGGGATCACGCGCCGGGAGAGTTGCTTG
>CAYSPB010000213.1:11986-12763 GCA_964432695.1 uncultured Nannocystaceae bacterium | reverse complement strand
TCGGCCGGGACCCGCGCGACGCGGATCTCGAGGCGCTCGCGCAGACGTGGAGCGAGCACTGCAAGCACAAGATCTTTGCGGCCCCGATCGACTTCGAGGACGACGACGGGCAGGTGCAACGCATCGAAAAGGGCCTGTTCCGAACCTTCATTCGCGGGGCCACCGAGTCGATCGCCGACGCGCGCATGCAGGCGGGCATCGACCCGGCAGAGGCGCCGTTCTTGGTCTCGGTCTTCCACGACAACGCCGGCGTGGTGCGATTCACCGAGGCGGACCACCTCGTCTACAAGGTCGAAACGCACAACTCGCCGTCGGCCCTCGACCCCTACGGCGGCGCCATGACCGGCATCGTAGGCGTGAACCGGGACAGCTTCGGCACCGGTCGCGGCGCCGACCTGCTGACCAACGTCTGGGGCTACTGCTTCGCGCGCCCCGACTTCGACGGTGCGATTCCGTCGGGCTTGATGCATCCGCGGCGGATTCGCGACGGAGTGCACCGCGGCGTGGTCGATGGAGGCAACCAGTCGGGGGTCCCCTACAGCCGGGGCTTCGAGCTGTTCGATGACCGCTACCTCGGAAAGCCGCTGGTGTACTGCGGCACGGCGGCGGTCATGCCCGCGGAGCGGGCGGGCGTACCCACGCACGAGAAGCCGGTCGAAGTCGGTCATCACATCGTGATGCTCGGAGGCCGGATCGGAAAAGACGGCATTCACGGCGCGACGTTCTCCTCCGCGGAGCTCGACGAGAACGCGCCGGTGCAGGCGGTCCAGATCGGTG
>CAYSPB010000213.1:0-11961 GCA_964432695.1 uncultured Nannocystaceae bacterium | reverse complement strand
AGGCTCGCGATACGGGCTTGCTCAGCGGCATGACCGACAACGGCGCCGGTGGTCTCTCGAGCTCGATCGGGGAGATGGCCGAGTTCACCGGCGGTGCGCAGATCGACCTGGGGCTCGCGCCCCTGAAATACCCCGGGCTCGAGCCCTGGGAGATCCTCATCTCCGAGGCGCAGGAGCGCATGTCGGTGGCTGTCCCGCCCGAGCACCTCGAGGCCTTCTTGGCGCTCGCGGCCCGGCGCGAGGTCGAGGCCACGGCGCTGGGCACCTTCACCGACTCCGGGCGCTTCGTGGTCACGCACGGCGAGACGGCGGTTGTCGACCTCACGCTGGAGTTCCTGCACGAGGGCTGGGTGAAGACGCCGCTGCGCGCAAAGCTGGACGAACTCTCGGTACAGGTGGATGGCGTACCCGAGCACTGGCGCAGCGACGACGGTGTGGCCGAGCGGCTCGATGGGTTGCTGGCCTCACCCGAAGAGGCCTGTTCCGTCGACCTGTCGCGTGCCTACGACCATGAGGTCAAGGGCTTGTCCGTGGTGAAGCCGTGGATAGGCACTGAACGTGACGTTCGTTCGGCCGCGACGGTGATGCGCGCTCGCCACGGACGCTCTGAAGGCGTCGTGTTGGCCGAAGGGATCGCGCCGTTTTTTGCGGCGGATGATGCGGAGGCCATGGCGAAGGCGTGCGTCGACGAGGGCGTACGTCGAGTGCTCTGCGCGGGCGCGCGGTTCGATCGCATCGCGGCGCTGGACAACTTCTGCTGGCCAGATCCGATTCAGTCCGAGAAGACGCCCGATGGGGAGCACAAGCTCGCGCAGCTGGTGCTGTGCTGCCGAGGTCTCAGGGACGCGTGTGAGGCATACGGCGTGCCGCTCATCAGCGGCAAAGACTCGATGAAGAACGACGCGATGCTCGATGGCGTCAAGATCTCGATCCCGCCAACGCTCTTGGTCAGCGTAATGGGACAGATGCCCGACGTTTCAGCCTCGCTCACCCTGCAGCCGCGCACCGAGGGGGACGTCGTCTGGCTGCTCGGCCTGACGCATCGCGAGCTGGGCGGCAGCTCGGCGGAGCGCCTGGGCGGCGCATTTGCAGGTGCCGTTCCGCAGTCCGACGTCGCGGCGCTGGCCGCCTCGTATCGCGCGTTCGTGCAGGCTCGCGATACAGGGCTGGTTCGCAGCGCCGACGCGCTCGGGCGCGGTGGACTCGGTCTCGCGCTCGCTCGGGCGGTGCTCTCCAGCGGTCGTGGCATCGATGTGGCGCTTCCGACGTTGCCCGAGCTCGGTGCCTACGGATGGCTCTTCTCAGAGTCGACCGGCCGCATTCTCTTCACCTCGTCCGCGGCCGACGCCGATGCGGTTCAGGCGGCGCTGGGGGATCACGGGTTGTTGCGCCTCGGTGCGGTCGGAGCCCGAGCAAATGACGCGTCGCTGCGAGTCACCTACGACGGTGGAGCGCGGGTGCATCGCACGGTGGAGCAGCTTCGCACCGCCTACGGAAGCCCCGCAGCGCGAGGATGAATCGTTCGTCGCGCGGGCCGGTTGCACGTGCCTGGTAGCCTCGCGCCGATGTCCAAGCGCGTACTGACGATGTCCCTGTTGCTTGCGGGTGCCTGTGCCAAGTCGCCGGCGCCTCCGACCGAGCAGGCACCTGCGGTCGCATCGGACGAACCGGCGGCAGGAGCCGTTCCGGCACCGCCGCCGGCCGAGGTCACGGCGGTCTCGCCCATCGAGCTGCCTTCCACCTACGAGACGCCGCCCGATGATGTGGTCGCCATCGTCGACGCGCCAGCGGTGCCGCGCATGATGGTCAGCCCGAGCGGCGCGCAGCTGCTGCTTGCCCACTACGACCACCTCCCGGGCATCGAGGACGTCGCGGCACCGTTCGAGCGACTCGCAGGGGTACGCATCGACGCCAAGCGGTACTCCGAACGCCGGACGCGAATGTACGAGTCGCTCGAACTCGTCGACGTCGCCTCGGGCAAGCACACGGCCGTGTCGCTACCTGCAGGCATTCGCATGGGAACGCCGCGGTGGTCGCCCGACGGAAGCAAGGTCGCCTTCACGCGGTGGACGGACGATGGCGCTCGGCTTTGGGTTCTCGATGCCGCGACCGGAGCTGCCGAGCAGGCGTCGACGCTACGGATTAACGACGTGCTCTCGTCGGGGTTCGTATGGCTGCCCGGCGGGTCGGGCTTGCTGCTGATGACGGTTCCGGAGGGACACGGCGAGCCTCCGCCGCGGCCGACCAAGCCCGTTGGGCCCGCGGTGTCGGACACCAGCGGCGAGAAGGCGAAGAACCGGACCTATCAGGACCTACTCTCCGACCCCTATGACGAGGCGCTCTTCGAGCACTTGGTCACCGTGCAGCTGCAGCGACTGGACCTGGGGACGAAGACCGTAGAGCGGCTCGGCAAGCCCGCGATGCTGCTCGACGCCGAGCCATCCCCGGACGGCAAGCACCTGCTGGTCGAGCAGATTCGAGCGCCATTTTCCTATGCCGTGCCGTACTACCGCTTCCCGCGCGTGACCCAGGTTTGGGACGGGGCTGCGAAGGTGGTGCGGACGGTCGCCGACCAAGACCTGGCCGACGAGATTCCGATTGGCGGGGTGCGGACCGGACCGCGGAATGCGCGGTGGCATCCGCAGAAGCCCTCGACGCTGGTATGGGTCGAGGCCCTCGACGATGGCGACCCGAAGAAGGAGGTCGAGCACCGCGACCGCATCATGGTGCACACGGCTCCCTTCGCTGAGGTGCCTTCGATTCTCACCCGCGTGCAGCACCGCTTCTCCAGCATCGGGTGGACGCAGAACGACGGGCAGTCGCTGATCTCGGACTACGACCGCGACCGTCGCTGGACCCGGACCGTGCTACACGACGCCACCGGAGCCGCCGAGGACCGGGTTCTCGTCGATCGCTCGGTCCGTGACGCATACGGCGATCCAGGCCGTCCGCTGTACGATCTACGCCCTGACGGCACGTATGTCATTCCAGTCGAGGGGAACGCCATCTTCTTGTCGGGCAGTGGCGCAACGCCCGAGGGCTACCGTCCCTTCATGCAGCGCATGTCGCTCGACGATGGTTCGACCACGCGTGTGTTCGAGTCGGGTGCCGACGAGTACGCGAGCTTCATGGACTTTGCAGGCTCGCGCGACCGCTTCATCGTGTGGCGTGAGTCGAAGTCCGACGTGCCCAACGTCTACGTGCAGGACGCCTCGGGAGCCCGGCGCGCCATCACGACCTTTGCCGACCCGCATCCGCAGCTGACCGGCATCGACAAGAAGATCCTCAAGTACAAGCGCAAGGACGGGGTGGAACTCTCCGGCACGCTGTATGTCCCGCCGGGGCACACCGAAGGCGAGCGTCTACCGCTGGTCGTGTGGGCCTATCCGCTCGAGTACAACGACAAGGACACCGCGGGGCAGGTTCGGGCGTCGCCCAACCGCTTTACCCGACTGCGCAGCACGTCGCCGCTGATGTTCCTGACTCAGGGCTACGCGGTGCTCGATGGTGCCGCGATGCCGATCGTCGGGGACCCCGAGACGATGAACGACACCTTCCTCGACCAGATCGTATCGTCTGCGGAAGCGGCGATCGACGCGGCCGTAGGCGAGGGGGTTGCCGACCGGGAGCGCGTCGCGGTCGCCGGGCACAGCTACGGCGCGTTCATGACGGCCAACCTGCTGGCGCACAGCGACTTGGTGAAGGCAGGCATGGCCCGCTCGGGCGCCTACAACCGCACGCTGACGCCATTTGGGTTCCAGAGCGAGCGCCGCACCCTGTGGGAGGCGACGGACGCGTACGTGAACGTGTCACCGCTGTTCGCGGCCGACACGCTCGATGAGCCCATCCTGCTCATCCACGGCGAGGCCGACAACAACTCCGGCACGTATCCGCTGCAGTCCAAGCGGCTTTTCCATGCGCTCAAGGGCAACGGGGGGACGGCCCGTCTGGTCATGCTGCCGCACGAGTCACATGGCTACGCGGCACGCGAGTCGGTGCTGCACGTGCTGGCTGAGTCGTTCCGGTGGCTCGACACGCACGTCAAGGACGCTTCCGCTGTCGCCCCGCGCGAGGGGTAGCGGCCTCAGCCGGCCTTCGCCGCACCGACGACGGCGCGTGCAAGCTTGCCGTCCTCGGTCTGCGAGAAGGACCGCTTCTGCAGCCAGGCCGTGATCTCGTTGCGCGCGGGGTGCTCGGGATGAACCTGGTTGTAGAGGTAGTTGATGCCGCGGGCTCGAGCTTCGTCTTCGAGTTGCTCGAGGATGAACGACCCTGCGCCGCGACCTCGCGCGTCGGGTTCGACGACGAGCAGGATCTCCGCGTCGCCCCAGGTCACGTCCATCCAGCCGTAGCCAACGACGGCGCCCTCGAACTCGACGCGCCACCAGTCGTCCGGGAGCACCTCGCCCGCACCCCGGGGGGAGGGGCGAGCGGGCAGCGTGCCCGCCTGTGCGCCGCCGACGATGCGAGCTTTGTCGGCGTCCCAGTACGGGAGAGACTCGTGGATCCAGCGGAAGGATTGTGAGGTTTCGCGCATCTGGGTTGACCCTGCGCGTGAGGATACCCGCGAATCTTCGGGGTGCAACCCTTTGTGGGTCGGGAATCTACTCGGTCGGCGAGAAGCCTTGCAGCTGCCGAGCCGAAAGCGGAATCGCGTAGCTGGAGGTCGCAGGCGGGTCCGTATCCGAGTTGTTGTCGCATGGCACCATCGGCGTCGCCTGCGGCTGCGGCCCACAGTTTCCGTCCTCGCAGTCGCCGCCGGAGGACTGTTCGACCGCGACCAGGTCCAGCGAGCGCTCGAACGTGTCGTCCTCGAAGTCGGCGATGTCTTCGGCGGCACCGTTGCTGAAGTTGAAGCCAGCAACGCTGTCGACGGTCACGCGCAGCGTGATCTCGAATGTCGCCCCTTGATCGATGTACCAGGTGTCTTCGCTCGCATCGAAGAACCGCGGATCACACGACTGCGTGGGCGGCTCGTGGACGAAGTACGTGATCTCGGCGACCTCGATTCCGTCGACGACCTGCACCTCATCGCCGGTGCTGTCGGCCACGCCGCGCATCACGATGCGAGGCGAACGAATTGGCCGGGTCTCGGGCGAGAAGTCCCGCGTCTCGACGATCTCCGCCGCGCCGGGGTACGGCGTGAAACGCCGGGTTCTCGGAATGTCGCTCAGCGCGACGCGCAGGTATCCGGGGTTGGTGCCAATGTCCGCGACCTGCATCTTCGGTGCGTTGCCGGGGATGGTGAAGCCCTCACCGGGCTCGGAGCGGTGGTCGTCCGTCAGCAGGTAGAGACTGCTGTGGAACCGGTTGGTGCCATCCTGCGGGTTTACGGCCTCGTCGTTGTGGGCGCCGCTGATCATCGCAATGAGGAACTGGTCCTCGCCTTCGGGAGGCAGGCCGCCTGCGGCGTTGGCTTGGTCGTCGATACGGTCGTTGGCGGTGACCGCCGGTGCAAAGATGAACGGCTCGGCCGGGTTGCTCGGCGAAACACTGCACGTCGCGCCTTCGCCGATGCAGCTGCTGAACGTGGCGACCGGCGTCGCGTTGGCAGCCCACTCCCCGCCGCTGTCCGCCTCGTGCGCGCTCGTGCGCCCAAGGTCCCACCGGAACAGGCGTCCTGCCGGGTCAGCGATGTAGGTCTCCTGCGCTTCGGCCCAGAAGCGGCTGAGGCAGTGGGTGCCCACCGCGGGGTCGACCATGAGGCCGAAGTCTTCGTCGAACTGGTCTCCGATGGGCGCCGGAACTTCGGCGCTTTCGAGGAGTTCACCTGTCAACGCATTGACGCGCAGCAGATGGCGACCGGCCGAACCTGGGGCATCGCCTTGGTAGCCGGAGCCAACGACCAGGAACGGGTCGGGCTCGTTGCTCATGTCGTCGTCGGGCACGTGATACGTGAGTGCCGGACGCGCCCAGGTCTCGCCGAGCACCGCGTCATACGTGGCTTCGAGGCTGGGCTGGTCGGTGCTCCACAGGACCTCCAATGGCCCTTCCGCGGACGAGGGCGACATGTGACTGACGTCGAGCGCCACGTAGTCGCTGCCTCCCGGACCAAACCCGAACACCGCGAGGTGACGCCATTGGTGGTCGTCTTCGTCGGCGGAGCTGTCGTCGTAGACGTAGCCCGCGTTGACGGTGGCCGAAATGCCGTAGAGGTGGTCTTCGAGCGCCTCGGGCTGTCCCGCCGACGTAGGCCCGTGGGAGGACTGCTCGACGACGTTCTGCAGCAGCGCGCGCGGGACGAAGCCCCACAGTTCGTTGCCGCTGTTGTACTGGAACGCGTGGAGCATGCCCATGTCGTCACCGATGAGAACGGCCTCTTGGTACTCGTAGTGGTACGAAGGCGCGCCGAGCGTTCCACCGGCACCCCAGGCGTCGGCGGCGAAGTCCTCCAGTGAGCGCGGTAGACCGCCGGCATCCGTACTGCCAAGGCGTCGTCCGCCGCAGTGTGGGTCCCGAATCCCGACCGAAGGTACGAAGGCGGTCCGCAGCGGCGGAACCCGACGTACGAGCGTTGGTGCCGACTCCGCGAGTCCTGGCAGCTTCCACCCGTCGGGCCAGCCTTCGCCGAGCATGAAGCGGGCGATGGTGTTCGCCTGTGCGCCGAGGTTGGGCGGCGAGATGAGTCCCTGGGCCTGGAGTTCCTGGCGGAACTCCGCCGTGGCCTCTCCGGCGTCGTTCGTTACGCGAATGACGTTGCCGGCGGTGTTCGTGGTGAATACGCGCCGCTCGTTCCACGGGGTGGCCTGCAGGCACTCACCTGCGTCCCACACGTGGGACTGCGGGCAGGGGCCAAACGTCTCCTCGATCTCATCGGCACTCCACTCGGGCGAGGGCAGCTCGCACTGTTCGAGCAGGTTGCCGTCGGCATCGCGGTGCTCGCACAGCTCGCGGCGCAGGCTGCCACGCCATCCCGGCCAAGCCGTCGAGGCGTTCATGGAGGTTTGTAGTACGTCGCCTTGGCCCGGCGTTCCACCAGCACCCACGCCGAACTCGTTCGCGGACGACCCGGGCCCTGAGGGCAGGTCGACGTCGAGTTCGGCCGTGACGATCGAGGTCAACACGCCCGCGAGTTCCTCGGCGGAGTTTGCCAAGTACGCACAGTTGTTCGTGTTGTCCGGGTCGGCGCAGGTATCCCAATCGTCGGCCGGGGTGTCGTTGCACGGCGTGTAGCAGTTAAAGCCGTTGCAGCCGCCTGCGGCTGCGCACGCCATGTTGTTGATCTCGCCGGAGTTCTGGAAGAAGCCGACGACGTAGGTGCTCACGCCCAGGTCGTTTCGTAGCCGCGCGAGGCGGCGGTACAGGTTTGGGCCACCCTGGCTCGAGGGCGTTGGCACACCGTCGGTGATGAGCACCGCCGCGGTGGGGGCACACAGACCGCCGGTCGCTTCCTGCGTGACGAAGGAGAGGTAGCTGGCCACCGAGCGGTGGCTGCCCTCGGTGTTCGCCATCGGGTACGACGCCGGGATGTCGCCGACGACGGAGGCCCACGGCGTGCCGCCGGCGGCATCGATGCCGCCTTCGGTCAGCGGCGCCGTCTTGTCGAGGACCGTCTGGGTCGCCTCGTCGGTATCCTGCGGACCCCAGGCATTCGCCGGAACTCCGGGGTTGTCTTCGAAGTTGAGGTAGAAGGGGGCGTACAGCTTGGCTTCGTTCACCCCGCCGTTTTGGCCGACGACGCCACCCGCGTCGGCGCCCGAGTCATAGGGCCAAACGCTCGTCGCCGCGTAGTGCGGAAAGCCGTCGACGTAGGGCCAGTAGTAGAAGTCTTGCCCCCAGACGTTGTTGACGCGCTCCCAGTAGCTCGTGCCGTAGTCCCCATACGTTTGGTTGAGAATGGCCTGACCCGGGTCGGACTCGTTGTTGAGCTGGGCGCGGACGCCCATGAACCGCGGGAACCACTGGACCTGGCGGTACGCGTTGGCACCGTGCTGTGGGTTCCATCCAATGAGCGGGGAGGGCGGGACGGCGCCGTTCTGGTTGTTGCCGCCGACGTTGGCGCCAACGCCTAGGTTGTCCCAGCGCAAGTAGGGATAGGGGCGCTGCGTGTTGCCTTGGCACAGTCGCCACGTGCCTTGCGTGCCGCCGAACTTGAAGATCTCATCCCACCAGAACGCGCCGTACCACGTTACCCACGTGAAGCGTCGATTGTCCGCGCATCGGGAGGGGTTGTAGGTCGGAGGGTCGTACTGGTCGAACGTCATCAGTGCGAACGAAGCGCTGTCGGACGTCTGTTCGATGACGGCGTTGATGATTCTGCGCGCGGCGGAGATGCGGCTCTCCTGCGTGCCGTTGTTGCCTTCACACAGGCCCCATTCGCACTGTTCATCGGCGGCCTGGGCTCGCCAGGTCATCGAGCCCGAGGTGTCGACTACGAACAGGATCTGCGGACGAACGTCGCCATTCGTGAGACCTCGAAGGATGTAGTAGGGATCGACGCGTGCCTCGGTTTCGCGCTGTCCGGCAAACAGCACGAAGCCGACCAGCATCATCAGTCCCAAGGCCTGCCAGATCGTTCCGCTGGCGCTGCGAAGGCGTTTGGTTGTTCGCGTCATCCCAGTCCCCACGGGGCCTCGGCCGCTGCACCGGTCCGGCGCAATCGCGGTGAAATCCCCGAGACACTTCGGTGCAAAACCCATGCCGCGGTTGCGTTCTCAGCGCGGACATGGGGCTGCGCCGGTTCGCCCCTGCAGGCGTCCCGATTGGCGTAGGCGCGATGTTGGCCAGGGAATGACCCTGCGGACCGCCCAGTCGGCCGTTACTGGTCGGTAACGGCGGATTGGACTCGAGCGGCCAGAAGGGGGAGTGCTGGCCAGCCGGTGTCGTCAGAGGAAGACGCAGGAAGGCCGATGTCGGAGCGGGTGTGGTCTTTCCACCCCTCGACATCGGCCTCGGTATGGTGTCGCCTCGACACCTGGACTGTCTCGCTAATGAGACACCCTGAGACGGTTGCGTCTCAGAACGAGATGTCCGCGTAGATGTTGAACAGCTGGAGGAACTGCGTGTACACGCCGTCGGCGCTTGGCTGCCGGGTTGGAGCGGGGAACCGGTTCAGCACGCTTTTGCCCTTGGTGCTGGTGCGCAAGTAGATGATCTCGGTCGCGGTGAACGCCATCGCCAGGTGTTTGACGATCTGCCAGCGCACGCCTGCTGACAGGCTGAACTTGTGCATGTCCATCAGCGCGGGATCGAGCGTCTCGAGCGGCACCGCCGTAC
This sequence comes from uncultured Nannocystaceae bacterium, assembly GCA_964432695.1. Lineage (GTDB taxonomy): Bacteria > Myxococcota_A > Polyangia > Nannocystales > Nannocystaceae > CAJXVA01. The sequence goes on along the minus strand of CAYSPB010000213.1, from coordinate 2,745 downwards.
TGTCGTATCCAGCCCCCAGGTAGCCTTCGACTTCAGGAATGAACCAGTACGAGCCGCCGAGCCGCACACCTCCGGCATCTTTCCAGAAGCGGGGCAGGTGCTGGACGACACCTTCGGCCGCAGGGTTCTGGGTGCCGTCGGGCAGGCTAGACCCGCCGAAGTTCTCCGGCTCGGTGAGCGCGGTGTCGAGGTTGTCGAAGTTGCAGGTGTTGTCGGTCTTGCCCGCGACGTCGATGAGGCACTGTCGCTCAGCGACGGACCACCGCGTGTAGTCACCGAACAAGCGCAGCTCGTACTTGTCGGTCGGGCGGATGCGGACGCCAAGGCGGATGATGTCCGGCAGCGACTGCGTCAGCTCGACCTCGGATTGATCGGCTTGGCTGACGGCCAGCGCATTGCGGAGCGTACCGGTGAGCGTCATGCCGCCGGTGATGTTGGGCTGCGAGGTGTACGACGCGCCGATGAAGTACTTGCCCTTCTTGAGAACGTCGTAGACCAGGCCGATACCGAAGCCGCCCTGCCAGCCGTTGACCTCGACCAGGCTGCGGCCCTCTTTGATGGTGGTGTTGTTGTCACCGTCGAACGCGATCGTGCCATCGGAGTTGACCGCGACGAGGTCATCGGTGCCGTCGGCGTTTCGGGCCCGCAGCGTGTTCACCTCGCTGCGGATCGCAGAACCGCTGAGGCCGATCGAAAGACCGATCTTGCGGATGTTGAAGGCGAGCGCACCGGTCACGTACATCGACCGGATGGAACCGTCGATCGAGTACCAGCGCTGCTGTCCGTCAGCGGCGCCAGGGAACTGCTGGTTGCCTTCGTAGACGCTGTTCTTGTCCCAAACGGCGGATCCGCCGAACGGGAAGGATACCGACAGTCCGCCGTAGATGAAGTCGGTGCCGAAGTCCGAAGAGACACCGAGGAAGGGCGAGGCAATCGCGTTGAAGAGCGATGCTTTGCCATCGTTGGCGCCGGGGGCGAGCTCGAGCGTTTCCTGGTTGTTCTGCGTCGGAAAGCTGCCGTTCGCGACGTCATCGGGGCCGGCTGCAGGGCGCTCGTACCCTGCCCAACGCAGGGCGATCGTGCCGTCGACGAAGATGTGCGTTCCCTTGGAGAGCGCGATGCCGGCGGGGTTGTAATAGATGGCGGTGGGGTTGTCGGTCGTGGGGTGACCGTGTTCACCACCGAAGCGGGCCGCTGCGATACCCGACGCCTGCGCATCAGAGGCGCTCGCGAAACAGGCCATCGCAGTCGCCACGCCGAGGCCGATGCCCCAAAGGCGCGAGACGCTGCGCGAGGAGTTGCGGAAACGATGCAGGGTCTTCGCTGTGCGTTGCTTCACCATCGAAACCTCGAGCGGTCGGTAGCTCGAATCCGGCTTGTGCCGGGGAGTCGCCGCACTCTACACTCTCGCCACGGTTTTTGGGCTTCATTGTTGGAAACCCTGGACCGTCGCCAATCGAGTTTCGTCATGCCGCAACTCCACCTCGATGTCCTCTCGCGCGCCTCGTCCGTCCGGAACGTGCCCCTTCTGGGCATGGTGGTCGCAGGTACGATCCTCACCGCGCTGACCGGCTGCCCGAGCCCCGATACGACGGGGCGCTTCGAAGGATTCGTCGACGAAACCCAAGAAGAGCGCGATGAAGCTGCGACCGTAAAGATGGACGTGGGTGGCTCGCTCGCGGACGTGACGGGCACCTTCCACTTCTCCCTCACGCCGACGCCGGTCTCCGCCACGACGCCGTTCCAGTTCATCGCAGAGACGACGTTCATGGCCAACGCAGATGGTGGGGGCGAACTCGTGTTCAGCCTGCAGCCGTTGTCGCTCGACGTTGGCTCGACGTCGACCCCTCGCGAGTTCGTCGGTGAGGTGATCACCGTGACCACGCAAGTGGACGCCGGCGGTGCCTTCATGGAGGACCTCGGCGAAGTCACGCTCGAAGGCGCTGCGAACCCGATTACGGGCTCGAACATTCTCGCGACGCTCCAGCTGACGGGGGCGATTCAAGACGAGGACGTCTACTGCGGGATCGTGAACGGCATGGTGACCATGCCGATTTCCCTGGATCTCTCGGGCTCCACGTTCGCGGCGGTTCGCATCAATCCCGAGGACGCCACGAACCCCGCGGCGCTGGCCGATCCCCCCATCGGCGCGTGCCCCGAAGGCGGCGGTGCCGAGGGCGGTTCCGAGGGCAGCGGTGGTGACACCGACTCCGGCACGGGCGGCTGACATCATGCCTTACGATCCTGAGCGACCTACATCGGCGTGGTCGCATGCGCTGGGCCCCGTCGAGGGCGCGGCGGATGTCGGCGTTCTCGTGTTCTCGGGTTACGGCCTCAACTGTGAGGCCGAGACAGCGGCTGGCTTCGAGATGCTCGGCGCGCGGCCTCGGATTCGCCACGTCGCCGACGTCATCGATGACCCCACCGCGTTCGACGACGTTCGCATCGTCGTGTTCGGCGGTGGCTTCTCGTTCGGCGATCACATCGCCTCGGGCCGGGTGTTCGCCAATCGCGTGCGCAGCCGCCTGGGCGATCGGATCGCCACGTTCGTCGACCGCGGTGGCTTCGTGCTCGGCATCTGCAACGGCTTTCAGACGATCGTGAAGCTCGGCCTCGTGCCGGCCATCGGTCGAAGCGAAGGCGAGCTCGCGCCGCAGCAAGCCACGCTCACGCACAACGACCGGCTCGGCTACCGCAACCAGTGGGTGCGGCTCGTGGTCGACCCGAACTCCCCGTGCGCGTTCA
>CAYSPB010000212.1:0-12775 GCA_964432695.1 uncultured Nannocystaceae bacterium | reverse complement strand
TCCGCTCTCGTGCACCTGCACGACGTTGGGGTGGGACAGCTTGGCGAGCGTCTGTGCTTCGCGCTCGAGCCGTGACAGTGCTCGAGCCGACGAAACGTAGACCTCTTTGATGGCGACCGAGCGCCGAAGCTTCGGATCGAACGCCCGATTCACGAGCCCGTGAGCGCCCGAGCCGATACGCTCTCCAAGCACGTAGTGTCGGATCTGCCGCGCGTCGCCTCCGAACAACCGCGCTTCGATGGCGCGGGCACGGCCGCGGTCCATTGCAGGCGCGTCGCAGATCGGCCCCGTGTCCGGCACGGTCACTGTCTCAGTCGAACTCACGGTCCCCCCCTACGATGCACGGCCCCGGGTTTTCTTTTGGGCAACGTGGAAAAAAAATCGGCCCGGTATCAGACTTCGGGCTCGGGAGGACCTGCCCGGCGGACGGGACTCCGGGGGGGGGACGAAAGACACGATGGACGACGCGCAGCTGTTTCGAACCCACTGCAACGCCGTCTATCGGGTGTTTGCGAACAAGCTGCACGACCGTGCAGATGTGGATGACCTCGTCCAGCAAACGTTCACCCGGTTCTTCGGCGTGGACCGGGCGCGGATGGAGCAGCCCGTTCGCTACCTCCTGCGGATCGCGCACAACCTGCTGCGCGAGTACTGGCGGAAGCGAGCAACTCGCGGCCAGGCCGAAGACATCTCCGAATGTGCCATCGCCGACCTCGCGCCGGGTGCCTCCACCTTGATGGGACGCAGCGAGGCCGAGCAGCTCATGCTCGACGGCCTACGAACCCTTCGCCTCAACGAACAGGCCGCCCTCGAGCTCCACTACTGGGGCGGCTTTCGCTACCGAGAGATCGCTGACGTCCTCGACCTGCCCCAGGGTACCGTCGCGTCCTTGATCGCATCGGCCAAGCGCCGGCTCAGGCAGCACATCGAAGCCCGCCACCAGGGCACCACCGACGACGACGTCGAAGCCCAAATGACGAGCGCAATGGCCGGCCACCTGAATCCCGCGCCGGGTCGCGGAGACGTGTAGTCTCCGCGACCCGGCGGGAGATCGGCCGTGGGGCGCGGGGGTCGACCGCGCCATCTCGGAGATCCCGCTACTCGCAGTCCAACGGTTCGTCGCCCCTGAGTTCCTCACCACATGCGGAGATGCAGGTACACACGTTGCCAACACCGGGTGAGCTACAGCCAGTTACGCAGTCGGCGTACGAACCCGGCTTGTCCTCCTCGAAGAAGAAGCTGAACTGTCCCTGACCGGAGTAGGAGGGCCGAAACTGCGACTCGACCCCGTTGTCGGTCCTGTAGACAGCAGCGTAGTTCTCGTCGCCCCAGTACTTCAGCTCGAAGCCGTAGTCCGCATCCTGGGCAGCGGCCGTCTCGCAACGCTCGCCCCAAGTCAAGGCATCAGCCGTCTCGTCGTCGGTGTTTGCTTCGTTCTCGTCGTCGGCATCTGCTTCGGTTGGAACCCACCAAATCTTGGCTTGGACGACCGGCTCCAGTTTGGTCGATTGTTCACTGGTCCGGTCGCCGAACGGATCGGAGACGAGGTAGAGTTGCTCGAGCGTGTACTCGCTGGTCAACTCCACGCAGTACGGAGCCTGCCCCTCGTAGTAATGCGCCTGCCCAAAGCTCTCGGTGAACTGGGCCCGCATAAATCTCACATTGAAGCGGCTCGTGCGTTCTTCGTAGGGAATTGAGAGTCCAAGTGGGCTCTCTTTGACCGGTGTCCAATCGATCTCCGGATCGGCAGAATCATCGTCCGCCTTGCCCGATGCGGAGTCGAATTCGGCCTCTTCCCCTTGCGCGGCATCATCATCACATCCCGAAACCGCAACGGAGATCCCCATCGCGCACGTGAGAAGCTGCGCCAGGCTCCGGGTCATTCGTTGTTCTTTCATTGACTTCAAACTTCTTTCTTCTGCCCGGATGAACGGGAGGGCTCACACCGTCGGTAACAACACGCCGGGGAGTCACTCAGTCTGCAAACCGCGAAGACTCCGGCCGGACCTGAGCCCGGACCATTCTGTCGCACCTCTGCTTACCTTGTTGCAATGGTGTCTAGAGCAGTTCGCAGCGACGGGCGGATTTGAAAGCAGGGTCGACCTCTGCTGCCAGTGGCCGTGCTCAGCGCCGAGGCCTGCCTGAAGTTGCAATGGCAACGATACGCGGCCGCCACCTTCCCAGTGACGCATTGCGCCACAGCGCGATAAACACAAACGGACCAGGTCGATGTTCAGGCCAGGAACGGCCTGGTACGCCTCATCTCTGTCCTTCGGGCCCCTCCCTTCATCCGCTCCACGGCCATCGCGGTCGCGGCCGTTCGCGAATTTTCGACAGCTCAAGGACGCCATCCCACTTCGCACGTACGGCCTCGGATCTGCCGGCCGAGCCGGCGCTAAGAGAGTGCTGAGCAGGCATGGGACCTCGGGGTTCTCGGGAAGAGAAGCTCTCGACGTGAGGCAGCGGCCTCGAACGCAGGGGGAGGGGTCGACGTGAACATAGCCGTACAATGACCACAGAGCGGCGGCGGCGCTTTGAGGCGCTTCATATGAATGTAGGGGTTTCGCTCATTCATGACAGAACGCGTCCAGGTGGTCGCCGCGTCGCGTGGGCAGCACCGCTTCGCACTTCCACTTCGTCGAGATCCGCCTGGTGGCGGGCTCCGATGCTGCCCGTAGTCACTGTCGCCACGTTTCTCTTCGTGCTTCGAGGACCTCGAGAACCGCCTCTCACTTGGTGGGCTGAGGGAATCGTGCCGGCGCACACGCAAAGAACCGGCCAACCCGGTGAACCACTGCCAGCCGGCACGCAATATCGGTGTTGAGCACACACGCTCACACACAACTTTTGAGAAGAAGCTGGAGTACAGCAATGAACGCGAAGCGAACCATCCCCTTCATTCTTATGACGATCCTCACCGCCGCCGGGTGCGATCAATCCGAATCACCGACCGGTGCCGAGGGCCAGGATGCAGGGGCCTCTGGCAAGGCTGACGAGCAGACCGGCGAGTTCGAGCCGTCGGACTCGTGCGACCTCTATCACGCGGAGTATGGCAACTGCCTGGAAGTCAACGGTGAAGATGCCGACTGTCTCGGTCTTCTGGCAGAAGAATGTGTCGAGGGGGGCAACAATGAGTACTGCGACACGCTCGATGAAAACGGCTACAGCACCTGCAGCCCCGAAGCAGAAGAGGTAGAGGACAAGGGTTACGATGTGTTCTGCATTCCAAAGTCGCAGTGGACCTGCCGTGTCTCGGACGCTTGCTGGTTCTACGTTTACCTCCCGGAGCCGACTCCCGTCGATGGGAGTGAGGCCGGAGTTGAGTCTTGGCAGGAGTGCTACGACGCCTCCACCGGCCAGTTTCGCTACTCGACCCAACGCTACTTCTCCGGCAATGGCACGTGCTGTGAAGGCCAATCCGGCTATCGACCGGGCTGAAACATAGCGCTTTGAGGCACGGACGACGTTCGTCATCCCCACGGCGGACGTCTTCGGGACATGACAGGACGGGACGAGAGCCGATGAACGCGAAAACGACAGTCACTGCAGTCCTCATCGCCCTGGCCGGAGGGTGCGACGAATCGCCCGCGGAGGGCCGAGCGCCGGGAGCGACTCCGACCAACCCCGACGGCAAAGCCGACGTGTGGAACCGTGAAAGTCGCATCGAATGGTACGATCTCGACTTGCTCGACGAGGTGTACGACGAATACGACGCCGAGGGGGCCGTAGAGGCAGCGTCCTCGGTCGTGGCGGTGACGACGGCGGAGCTGGTCGCCGACTGGGAACAGCAGAACGACAGCGTCTCCGGACGTTTCCCGGTCTGCGAAGACGAAGCGTTCGCAACGCAGACCGCGTTCCGGTCGAAGTGGTCGGGAGTCCTGGTCGCCGAGGACCTCGTCCTCACCGCCTGGCACGCGGTCCGCGACACCCCCTGCGAACAGCTTCGATTCGTGTTCGGCTATCGCCTAGAGGCGCCCGGTACGGTGCGAACGCTGCAGCCCGAAACCGACATCTACGCATGTAGTTCGATCGTGCTGCCCGCGTCATTCGAGGAGGGTCAGGCCAACTACGACGACGACGTGGACCTAGCCCTCGTTCGCCTCGACCGGCCCGTCGACGCATCGTACGGGGTTGCCACGATCGCACCAGCTCCATGGGAGATGCCCTCGCCCACACGCATGCTGAGCATGGGCCATCCCATGGGCATGGCGCTGAAGATCGACCCGGGTTTCTATCTCCGGGACTTCGAGGATTCAAACCTGTTCGAGGTGGGTTCGGATCTGTTCAAGGGCAACTCGGGGGGGCCGTTCTTCGACCGCGACAACCGCCTCATCGGGGTCGTCAAGGGAGGTCCGTCGGACTTCACCCATGACCAAACCGCGGGCTGTGCACGCCACGCGGTGAACCTCGCGAAGACCAACAGGGGCTCTTGGGCGGAGCCGATCTTGCGCCAATATTGCGATGAGGTCGACGCCGGCGCGACCTGGTGTGACCAGCTGCAACGGCGGTGAAGTCGCCTCGGCGAATGGTCCGACGGCCTCCAGGATGCACGCGCGGCGCAGTCGCGCCGCACTCGATGGCGACCTCCCGACGTACGCCCACGAGGCGCCGCGCCGCGCCGCGCCGAAGGCCGAACCGGCCAGACCACCCGGCCAAGCGGGAGGTATCCGCGTGCGCGAGTAAACATGGGACCTCCCAGTTCGCGCGAAGAGAGGCTCTCTACATGCGACGGGATTTCCGACAGCTGGAGTCCGACGTGGCCGTTGCCGGGCAGTGACCAGCATGCCCCGACCACGCGACGAGGGGCGCCATATGATTGGAGGGAAGTTTGTTATTCGTAGCAGAATGCCCCCGGCCCTCGCCGCGTCGCGCCAGCAGCACCACTTCGCACTTCTGGTTCGCGGAGAGACGCCGGTGCTCGCGACGCTGCGCTTGCCCCGAGTCATGGTCGTCGCTGTTCTCTTCGTACTTCGACCACGCTGGGGATCGCCGCGCCTTGGGGCGCCTGCCGAAATCGTGTCTGCACACACGCAAAGAGCCGGCCAGCCTGGTGAACTGCTTCATGCCCGTAGGCAATATCGGTCAGGAGCACACAGTTACACACACCGTATCTTCAAGAAGAAGCTGGAGTAGAGCAATGAACGCGAAGCGCACCATCCCCTTTATTCTCATGACCATCCTTACCGCCGCGGGGTGCGATCAATCCGAATCGCCGAGCGGCGCCGAGGCCCAGTGTGGGGGTGGCGGTGCCTCTGGGAAGGCTGACGGGCAGCACCCGGACTTCGCGCCGGGGGGCGCCTGTGAAAGCTACACCCTGGAGCTCGACAACTGCCTGCGAGACGGGAACACGGGGCCAGAATGCACATCTATGCTGGCGCAAGAATGCCATGAGGGCGGCGGCACCCCCTACTGCCACACGATCGATGAGCACGGTATCAGCAGCTGCTTTCCGGCATCGCCTGCAGCCTCTGGCGAAGTCATCTGTCTGGATCGAGCGCAGTTCACATGCCAACAATCAAGCCAGTGTTACGGTGTTGCCCCGACCCCCGACGCGTCGAGCTACGACGGAGGGGAGTGGGGCGCGGAAACCTGGCAGGAATGCTTCGACGCAGAAACCCACGTTTTTCTTTTTGAAACCGAGCACAGGTTTTCCGGCGCGGGCTCGTGCTGCATTGGCAGCCCCGGCATTCGGCCGTAGCCTGGCACTGGGGCCTTCAAGCGTGGCAGACCTTCGTCGTTCCTAGCGTGATGAATGTCTTCGAAACCTCCCAACGTAGGCCGGCGAGGCGCCGGGCCGGAGGCCGAACCAACTACGAGCGAACGGCTCGAAACAGCAAGCGCTCGAGCCTCGTGATTTCGGCCGTCGTTCGCGACGCGACGCGACGCGACGCGACGCGACGCGACGAAAAGAACTGTGAATCCCGTGAAAGAACAACACATGACAGAACTACAAGCTTCTCTTGGTGTGTCGCGACGAGCGTTGACGACGCCACTTCAGATCTTCACCTCTGCAATCGTCATCTCAGTTGCAATATCTGGCTGTGACGAGACCTCGCCGGAGTCGGAGGCTGGCCTGGGGCCTGCTTCGGGAAAAGCAGACGCAGACGCAGACGCAGACGCCGCGGATCTCGAGGGCGACTCGGCGCCCGTGTGGGAGGGTGAGCTCGGCCTAGAGATCCCAGAGGACGAGTTCGACAAACCGCTGAACGTGAAGTTCATGCGCGACAAGAAGGCCGAGAACGAAGGCGAGTCCCACTTCTTCGGGGGGCAGGTTCCGTACTGCGTGTCGGTGACGAGCGAACTGTCGCTCAAGGAGCTCTCCCTGTACCACGACCCCTACCGCGAGCGCGGCGGTGCACCGCCGACGGACCTCGAACCGATCGTGGAAGCCAGAATCTGGTGGCTTGGCCGCGAAGAGGTTCGCGATAAAGAGACGGCGTCTGCTCCGGTCTGGGACGAGCGGTGTGAGCAGGCGGCTGGAGAGACTCCTGACTACATCTTCACGCTGGGAGATCCGTTCACCAGCAGGTGCGACGTCTCGTATTCGGGCGAGGGCGGCGTAAGCTTCCGGCCTCTGCTCAAAGGCCTTGGACAATTCACGTTCTACTTCGGAGAGGAGTTCTTCGAGACCGAGGACTTGCCCGACGACGAGACCGACGAGACCGATGTAGACGAATGATCTCCGCGCGTCGAGGTCCGTGCCGTCCGCGGGTCGCGATCGAGCTCGAGCAGCAGGTCCTCTGTGAAATCCAAGGAGAGTCTTCGCTGAAGGAGCAACGAGCTTGGCTCCTTCGTAGACATGCTCGGCATACGGCCGCATACCGACTTCTGTGTTCGGCGACGGCTCCTGAAGCGGGAGAGCCACCATGGCCCACGGGTCGTACGCGCGGTGCAAGACACGGCGTTGGCACGTTGGGCAAGCGGCTTGGCACGCCGGGCGAGTGTTGCTGCAGGGCGGCGTTCGTATGGTGTTCGACGAGGACAACCCTATGTCACCGAACACCGTCATCCGCCGAAGCGGCAAACACCAGTACACCCCAAAGAAGATCCTCTGCGTGGTGTCGAACCCTGCCACGCTCCACGGCTTTCCCGTGGGGTTCTTCGCCGAAGAACTCACCAGGCCCTTCCTCGAGTTCGTGACCGCCGGGCACGAGGTCCACCTCGCTTCACCCAACGGCGGCATGGTCGAGTTCGACGGATTCTCCGATCCGCAGAACGAGGCGACCGCGTACCCGAACGACCTCGTGACGCTCGGCTTCAGTCATCATCGAGACTTCGGTTCGCTGATGTCAGACACGAAGGCCGTCGCGTCCGTAAACCCGGCGGAGTACGATGCAATCTGTGTGGCGGGTGGAGGTGCACCCTTGGTCTCATTCGAGACCGACACCACGCTTCATGGCGTCGTCGCGGACTTCTACGAGCAGGGAAAGGTGGTGGGCATGCTCTGCCACGGGACATGCTTGCTGCTGTGGACGAAGCTCAGCGATGGAACCTTGCTCGCCGATGGCAAGACCTGGACCGGATACTCGGATGATGAGGAGGCGCTCGTCGACCAGATGGCAGGGATCAAGGTGAACGCCGTCACGATCGAGACGGAGGCGAAGAAGAACCCAAACACCACGTTCGAGTGCGCTGGCCCGCTGGAACCGTTCGCCATCCGCGACGGCCGCCTCATCACGGGCCAACAACAGCACAGCTCGGCCCTCTTCTCGCAACTCGTGCTCGAAGCACTCGAGGAACGCTAAGGTTGAGCATGGCCGCGTTGACGCTCATCAGTTTCGAGGTGTGTCCGTTCGTCCAGCGCGCGGCGATGCTCCTGGAGGAACAAGGACGTTCGTACGACATCAGGTACATCGACCTTCAGAACAAGCCGGGATGGTTCCTCGCCATCTCGCCCAGCGGCAAGGTTCCGGTGCTGGATGTCGACGGCACACCGCTCTTCGAGAGTTCGGTGATCCTCGAGTACCTCGATGAAACCACCGACACCAACCGCTTGCTCCCCAGCGACCCGGTCGAGCGCGCGCGCCAACGGATGTGGATCGCGTACATCTCCAACATCATGTCCAAGGCGTGGCATCTTCAAGCCGCACCCGAGGAGTCGACTGCCCGCGAGCTCGTCGCGCAGCTTCGTGGGCACTTCGAAGAGCTGTCGAAGCAGCTCAGCGAGCATGGACCGTTGTGGGGGGGCGATACGTTCACGATGGTGGACGCTGCCATCGCCCCCATCCTGCAGCGGCTCACCTGGGCCGAAACGCTCGAGCCCTCGCTCGGCCTTTTCGAGGGGTTGCTCGAGGTGAAGGCGTGGCGCGACGCACTGCTGACCCGCCCGTCGATGACCGCATCCATCGTCCCGAACCTCGAGCGTCGCAGCGGTCGGTTCCTGCGCAGCATCGGGTCCTGGATCGCGCGAGGCGTCGCAACTGCGTGAGTGGGGAGCGGGGGAACCACCGTGGGCAAGGATCACACCGTGCACGTCGGGCCCGCCTGGCGCGTGTTGTTGCAAGACCTCGGGCTCGATGAGGTCACAGTGCTACGACGTGCCGGACAGCCCCCGACGCTGCTGCTCGGCGAAGGCGCGTACATCTCCCTCGAGGACTACTACGCGCTGCATGAGGCTGTCGCACGGGAAGCCAACGATTCGACGATCGCCCTACGCGCGGGACAGGTCCTGTCCGCCGAGTTGTTCGAGCCCGCATTGTTCTCGGCGCTGTGCTCCCCGGACATGAACGTCGCCGCGTCTCGGCTCGGACAGTTCAAGCGAATGGTCGGCGCTTTCACGCTGGATGTCGATATCGACGAGGTTCAGACTCGCGTCCGCTATCGATGCAAGCACCGTCCCGACCTTCCCGCGGCACACGGTCTCACCGAGATGGTGTTCTTGGTGGCACTCATCCGCCGCGCAACGCGGCACGACGTCGCCCCGCGCCGGGTCACCGTGCAGGAACTGCCCGAGGCGTTGGCACCGTACGCTGGATATTTTCGGTGTGAAGTTCGCGAGGGCGATGCCTACGCCGTGGCGTTCGAGGCGGTCGACGCCAGCCGGCCGTTCCTCACCCACAACAATCAGATGTGGGCGGCCTTCGAGCCTGGACTACGACGCCGGATGGCGAATGCCGATGCCGCCCGCTCCGCCACCGAACAGGTGGAGACGGCGCTGTTCGAGCTACTTCCGAGCGGGCGCACGGAGATGAAAGATGTCGCCAAGGAGATCGGCATCGGCACGCGAACGCTCCAGCGACGGCTTGCAACGGAAGGAACCACTTGGCTCACCGTGCTCGGTCAGACTCGAGAGAGACTCGCTCGGCACTACCTGCGTAACACGTCGTTGAGTCCTGCCGAGGTCAGCTTCTTGCTCGGCTTCGAAGACCCGAACTCCTTGTTCCGCGCCTTCCAGCGTTGGACCGGCACCACGCCCGAGTCTTGGCGCGCATCTCAGCCATCATAGACGAACGCGAGCACGGTATTCGCGATCCGAATCTTGTCGCCGTGCTGCAACGCTCTCGGCTCCCGCACACGGCGCAAACCAACCCTCACCCCGAAGCGGCTGCCAAGATCTTCGATGGTGAAGCCTCCCTTGTGCGTCTGCACGATCCGGGCATGGAACCGCGACACCGCCGCGCCGTGAAGGCGGACGTCGGCCTGCAGCGCGCGACCGATCCACGTGGTCGGATAGACCGGAAAGCGGGCTCCCCGGCGACGGCCTGCGACACACAGCAAAGCCCACCCGCGTAGCGGCGCGTCGCGAACGCGAGGTGTTGAAGGCTCAGCCATGGTCGCTCCTCGGGCATCGACCCCAGACGCGGCAGCTTGAGGGCCGGCGCTCGTGTCCTGAGTCGGCTCTAGAGGCGAATCGTTCGCCAGCTCTTGCTCGCGAACTTGGCGGCCATGACGATGCCGAGCAGCGACACGTACGTTGCAGCGGCGAACCAGACGCCTTCCATGCCGTAGCCGAGCTTGGGTCCGAGCAGCCACGTCATGGGCACGAGCACACCGAAGTGCAGAATGCCCTCGACCACCGCCACAAAGACGTTCGCGCCCGCTCCGTACAGTGCTTGGGCGAGGATGAGGCCTACCGTCATGAGCGGCAGCGACAGCGTCACGAGGCGCAGAGAGGGGGCCGCCGCGACGGCGACCGCGGGGTCGTTGGGCGCGAGCACCGAGATGATTTGCTCAGGGAAGATCATGAAGATCGCCCCGACCACGAGCATGGCGTAGACCCCCAGCCGCACCGACTCCCAACCGTATCGGGCAGCGAGATTCGGCTTGCCCGCGCCGAGGCTCTGGCTGACGCACGTGGCCGTGGCCGTACCGAACGCGATTGCCGGCATGAAGCAGAGCGCAGCCGTGTCCATGATCGCCTTCGTCGCGGCCGTATACGTGTTGGCCGAGCCGCCGGATTGGGCGTCGATTTGGCCGACGAAGTACATGAACAGCGCAAAGCCGGCCATGAGGATGACCGTGGCCGTCCCCGAAGGGACGAGCAGCTTGACGATGTTCCAAACGACGGTGCCGTCGAGCTTGCGGTGGCGATAGATTTGAAAGCGCTCGCCGTTGGGGCCCGAGGCGCTGACGACCATCATGATCGCCAATCCGAGGTACGTGCTCGTGACCGATGCATAGCCGGCGCCGGCGAGCTCCATCCGCGGGATCCCCAGCGGTTCGGACCCGAAGATGAACAGGTAGTTCAACCCAATGTTGAACACGTTCATCGCAAGGGCGGCCCACAGGTGCACGTACGTACGGCCGATACCGTCGAAGAACGCCTTGTAGCTGAACGTGATGACCATGCCGGCCACCCCGATCATGCGGATCTGCGTGTACTCGGCCCCGAGCGCTGCCTGGGCCGGGCTCGCGCTGGCCAGTGCCTCGACGGCGATCGGGGTGGTGAACCAACCGAAGATGCTGCCGAAGGCGCCCGCGATCACGCCGACGCAGAGACTGTTGAACAGCACTTGCCCCGCGGCGACATCATCCTTCTCGGCAAAGCGTCGGCCCGTGATCGCCTGGGTGCCCGCACCGATGGCCGCAAAGAAGCCCCCAACCGCCCAAAACACCGGCATGCCCAGGCCAAGCGCGGCTTGCGACGCCGTCGCCACGTCCGGCTCGAGCCGGCCGACCATCAGCGTGTCGAAGTAGTTCACGAAGAACTGGGTGAGCATCGCGAGGATGACCCACGCGCCCAGACGGAACACGCGACGGACGATCGTCATCTCCAAGCGCAGACTGAGCAGCTTGGGCGCATCGTCGGGAAGCGCGGTGAGGTCTTCTTCCTGGGCCAGAGCCGAAGTGCAGTACCCCAGCGCTCCGGCCACCACAAGCGCACGACCGGGCGCAGAACGTGCGTTTTAGGATGCGCCAGGTGCGCCACGAGGTGCGCGAGATGGAGTCAATTCGGCGTCACGAAAGCTTCGCGGCCGCTTAATCCGTGTCCGCGTCGCCGGACTCTCCACCGTTGCCATGCTCCGCCATCGCCTTCATCGCATCGCAGCGCGAACGCTTCGGGTCCTTACCCCGCTCACACTCTCCGCGTCGCTCATCGTCGCCGGATGTGACGCCGGCCCTGAGCCCACGCCGACGACGCCCGCCGAGCTGCGAGCGGGAAAGCCCGCCGTCTCGCCCAAGGTGCTCGCCAACGCCGGCGCCTTCGCCAAGGCGATCGCCTACGACGAGGCCTTCATCGAGCTCGTCGAGCTGTCTGCCGGGATCATGGGCGACCTCGCTACGACGCAGAAGAAGCTGCCGGACGACGCCGTCGATGCGATCGTGGTCACCACCACACACCCGTCCTATGCCGACGTGCTCGGACCGGGTTCGCTCCTCGCCCACCTCGGGGGTGCGCCCAGCGACATCGGGCAGATCAAGGTGCTCGTTCAGGAGCTTCGCGAGACGCACGGACTGCAGAACGCGACGCCCACGGACATCGGTTTCCTGTTCGAACGGGCTCTGGAAACCGAAGCCGGGGCGCAGTTGCTCGAGACCACCGTTGCGGACGAGGTGGTTCTCGCCTTCTACGACCCGTGCGAGCAGCTGTGCATCAACGTTTACACCGCGGCGGCGACGGTCGCGGTTGCAGCATTCGTCATCGCCATGGGGGTCGCCGTCGTCACCTTTCCGCTCGGCATCATTCTCGCCCAGGTTGCCGTCGCCGCCTTGAACCGCGCCCTCGCTGTTGCCCAAGCCGAACGCGACGTCTGCATTGCCGCCTGCGATGGTCAGGTTCTCGACATCGACCTCTGCGGAGACGCCGACATCTGCGAGGACGACGAGTATTGCTGGACCGGGGTGGCCGGCATCGGCGCGGATGAATGCCGGCCCAAGAAGGCCCAAGGGCGAACCTGTGCCAACCACGCGCAGTGCCTCTCCGATTGCTGCAAGCTGCACGTCTGGTCAAATCCCGTCAGCAAGACGTGCCGGCCCGCGAACGCCTGCTGAGGACGGGGGAGACGGAAGAGCACGACGGCGCGCTTACGTGGACCGCCAGCGGAGCCTGAAGGAACGAGGTGCGCGCCTGCGGGAGCGTGAGCAGGAGGCGTGTCGTTGGACCTGCAGGTCATCGACCAGACAGACCAAGGATTCGCCCCGGTGCAGCACGCTCGAGGAAGGCCCCTTCGCGTTCCCTTGGTGTATGGAGGGCTTGCGAGCGCACGTCGTCGTCCGGAGACCGAGTGGGGCTCGTCGACGTCGAGTTCACGACGAACGGCGGGTCGGTGAACCGAGGGACACGTCGCTGTCGGCGACCTTGGTGCTTATGCAATCGAATTGCAAAAACGTGTGG
>CAYSPB010000211.1:0-12794 GCA_964432695.1 uncultured Nannocystaceae bacterium | reverse complement strand
GTGGGCCCAACCGAATCGGCCAGGGCATCGAGTTCGACTACTGCTGCGTGCATGCAGCGTTCGCGCTTCGCGACGCCGGGTACGAGACCATCATGGTCAACTGCAACCCCGAGACGGTCAGCACGGACTACGACACGAGTGACCGTCTCTACTTCGAGCCGCTCACCGCCGAGCACGTCCTCGAAGTGCTCGACGCCGAAAGCCAAATGGGCACGATTCACGGCGTGCTCGTGCAGTTCGGCGGCCAGACGCCGCTGAAGCTGGCCAAGGCGATCGAAGCAGCCGGCTACCAACTGCTCGGCACGCCCGCCGAGGCCATCGACCTGGCCGAGGACCGCGAGCGCTTCGGTGAGTTCCTCGCACGCCTGCGGATCGACTGCCCGCGCTGGGGCGTCGGTCGCTCGGCAGAAGAGGCCTTCAAGATCGCCCACGATATCGGCTACCCGGTGCTCGTGCGGCCCAGCTACGTGCTCGGCGGACGCGCGATGGAGATCGTGCACAGCGACGAGCAGCTCGACCGCTACATGCGGGAAGCGGTTCGCGCCTCGCCCGACCACCCGGTGCTCGTCGACGAGTTCCTGCCCCACGCCACCGAGTTCGACGTGGACGCGGTCGCCGACGGAGAGGACGTCGTCATCGCCGGCATCATGGAGCACATCGAAGAAGCGGGCGTGCACTCGGGCGACAGCAGCTGCTCGCTGCCGCCGGTCAACGTGGCGCCACAGGTGCTCGAGCAGATCCGCGAGACCACCCGGACGCTCGCCCGCGAGCTCGGCGTCATCGGCCTGATGAACATTCAGTTCGCGCTGCGAGGCCATCGGCTCTACGTCATCGAGGTCAACCCGCGCGGCTCGCGAACCGTCCCCTTCGTGTCCAAGGCGCAGGGCGTGCCGTACGCCAAGATCGCGGCACGCGTCGGCGCCGGCGAGTCGCTGGCAGACCTCGGCGTCACCGAGCAGGTGCCCAAGCACGTCTCGGTGAAGGTTCCGGTCTTTCCGTTCCGCAAGTTCTCCGGCATCGACACGCTGCTTGGACCCGAGATGCGCAGCACGGGCGAAGTCATGGGCATCGGCCCCGACTTCGGAACGGCCTACCACCACGCGATGCTCGGCGAAGGCACCGCCCTGCCCCGCGAAGGCGTCGCTTTCTTCAGCGTGATGGATGAGGACAAGGACGCGATTCTCCCCGCGGCGCGTCAGCTGCACGCGGCGGGCTTCGAGCTCGCGGCCACCCGAGGCACCGCGCGGGCGTTCAAAGACGCCGGCCTCCCCTGCCTGGCGATCAACAAGGTCCTCGAGGGTCGGCCGCACACGGTCGATGCGCTCAAGAACGGCGAGATCCAGCTGGTCGTCAACACCAGTGGGATCTACGACCGCCACGAGAGCTTCTCGCTACGCCGCACTGCACTCCTGCAGCGTGTGCCCTACTTCACGACGGTCTCCGGCGCGCTGGCAGCCGCGCACGCGGTGTCGATGGCGAAAGAAGCCATGGGCAAGCCCACCGCCCGCTCGCTGCAGGATTATCACGCGCAGCCGGCCGAACCCGCCGCGGATGCGTCCGTGCCAAGGGTCGGGTATCGTTAGCGACCGGGCGCCTCCACGGCGCCCGCGTTTTTGTCCATGGCCGACGAAACCTACCCGATGACTCCCGAGGGCCTCGTCACCCTCAAGGCCGAACTCAAGCAGATCAAAGAGGTCGATCGGCCGCAAAACGTCGCGGACATCGAAGAGGCGCTCGAGCACGGCGACCTTCGCGAGAACGCCGAGTACCACGCCGCCAAGGAGCGGCAGGCCGAGCTCGATGCGCGCATGCGGTTTGCCGAGTACCGGATCAGCCGGGCCAAGGTCATCGATCCGGGCAAGATGAGCTCGGACAAGGTCGCGTTCGGCGCAACGGTCACGGTCCTCGACATGGACACCGACAAAGAGGCCACCTACATCATCGTCGGTGAGCACGAAGTTGACGTGGACCGGGGCCGCATCTCGTTCAAGTCGCCCATCGCCCGCGCCCTGATGGGCAAAGAAGAAGGCGACGACGCGCTGCTCAAGCTGCCCCGCGGCGACCGCGAGTTCGAAGTCGTCACCGTCGAATACAAGGCGCTCGAATGATCAACGCTCGCTCGCTGTCCGCCCTCGCGCTTGCCCTGCTCACGGTCGGTGCATGCCGTCCCCGTGAGGGCGACCGATGCATCTGTGAAGGAGAGTGCGCCGGCGGCCTCGTATGCGCCGCCGACGGCGCGGTTCTCCGCGAGGGCCAGTGCGTGCCGGCGGTCAGCAACGACCTGGAGTCCGGCGTGTGCGTCGATGCCGGCAACGTCGACCTCGGCGACGACGCTCTGAACCCGCCACCCCGCTTCGATGCGGGCAGCTGGGCTACCGATGGGGACTCCGCGAGCACGTCGGCGAGCACGGATCCTAGCGATACCGAGAGCACGACCAACGCCACGTCCCCCGACGAGAGCAGTAGCGGGTCCGACTCCAGCTCCAGCTCCAACGAAAGCACCAGCAGCTCGAGCTCCAGCTCTGGCGGATCCAGCTCTAGCTCCAGTTCCACCGGCATGTAAGCCGCCGGTGGCCGCCGCGTTGGAGAGTGGGCGGCACCACGATGGCTGGGCCGCCACCCGCTCAGCTATGGTGATGCGCATGAGGACCCCGCTTTCGCTTTGCGCTCTCGCGCTCGTCGGCTTCGTCGGCGCCGGCTGCCAGCGTCTCGATGGTGGCGACGCCAGCGGCGGCGGGCCCAGCTCGATGTCGGCAGGCAACGACGACGACACCGGTGGCGGAACCCTGCTTGCCAGCGGCGGGGACGAGTCCAGCGAAGACGGTGGCGGAATCATGGGATCCGGCTGCGATCCCGTCGCGCAGACCGACTGCGACCCCGGCGAGAAGTGCACGGCCACGCTCTCTGGTGCGGGGCTGACCTACGCCTGCGTTGGCGAAGTCGGCACCCTTCAGGAGCAAGAGACCTGCACCGTGAGCCTCGAGGACGGGCTCGACGGATGCTTCGCGGGCACCGTCTGCCTCGGCGACGAGTCGGGCACCTGCCGCCCGCTCTGCGAGGGCGAGAACGACTGCGAAGACGGACTGTGCGTCGAAGACCCCTTCGACACCGTGCCGCACTGCGCCGCCGACTGCTCACCGTTCGAGCCCAGCTGCCCCTCGCCGTTGGAATGTCGACGCCAAGGCGACCGCTTCGTGTGCCTGGACCCCGCCGAGGGCGACGTCGGTGGCGCGGGCGCGGAATGCCAGGTTGCCCAAGACTCGGGGTGTTCCGAGGGACACGTCTGCGTCCCCGGTGCACTCGTGCCCGGCTGCGAAACGACGAGCTGCTGCGTCACGTTGTGTGACCTCGACAGCGTAGATGGCTGTCCCGCGCCGGCGACGTGCAACGCCGCCATCGGCACCCCCGCCCCAGGCTTCGAGAGCATCGGCGCCTGCTTCGTGCCGGCCTGAGTATCCGCGCCCGAACACCGGGTCTTCGGACGCGCGTTCGATTCATCGCGTCGCTCGGTATGCGAACGGCTGCCCTGCGTCGCGACACGCCCACGCGAGGGCCTGGTACAGCGCCGAGCCGTCGTCGCCTCGGGTTCGAATGACGGCCATCGGCTCTTCGAAGGCCTCCGCATCGCGCCAGCGGATCTGGACGCCTTCCTGCACGCGCGCGAGGCCAGAGATGGCCACGAGCGGGATGTCGATCCAGCGGTCGCTGCCGCGCCGTCGCAGTCGCAAGCGGGTAGGCTCGAGCGCGTGCTCTTCGACCGGCGCGTCGAGACTGACGAGCACGGCGACGACGACGACGCCGATCGCCATGAACAACACGACCGGGCCCAGCGGGCCCATCCTCGCGACCGTGATGTCGAGCACCGCCTCGAAGAAGCTGCCTTCGAAGGCGTCGGCCCGAACCACGCGGACGGGCAGCTGCGGGTTGCCCACGAAGGGGCGAAGCACCCAGGACAGCTGCGCTCCCACGACGCCGTGCGTCACCATCCACGCACACAGCACGCGGCGCGCAACGACGGGGTCGTCGATCATGGCGCGAAGCAGCCCGTACAAGCGCGCGACGCCCACGATGCCGACCACCCCGAGGACGAGAACGTGTCCGGTGAGCAGCCAGTCGGAGGCCGCCACGCCGCTGGCACCATGCGGGCCTGGCAGCTGCGTACCCATCCAGGCCGCGATGGGACTCAGCGCGCCCAACATCGAGGCGATGAGTGCCATCGCAAGAACCGACGCGGTCAGAGCCTGGAGCGCGGCCACCCGAGCGCGCAGCAATCCGCTGAGTACCACGTCGAGCGCTGCCGTCAGGACGGCGCACGCCAGCACCATCAGTGGCAGCTTCACGCCGGCGCCCACGGCTTGCAGCGGGCTTCGCCAGTGCCCCATCGCGACGCCATAGGCCCCGCACCCGACAACGATGACCGCTACGGCGGCCCGGAGCACCGGGCGCAGCCGCTCGCCCCGCACCACGCGTTCGAGCAGCGCGCGATCGAGGCGCAGCACCCCCCGAACGAGCTCGAGGCTCATCGAGGCGTCCGTGGCGTGAGGGTTTCGAGCCAGTGGGCCACGAAGAACGTGCGGTCGCCAAAGACCCTATTTTCATAGGGGCCGACCAGCGGTCGCAGCGTGGTGGTCATCTGAAGCATGACGACCACGAACATGCAGCCCCACGCGCGCATCCCTGCGACACGTCGCCCATTGAGCGCTCGCATCACGCGATCGAGCAAGCGGAGCCCCACCACCGAGGCGGCGAGCAGCGACACCAGATGAATCACGCCCATGGCGACCGCCGACGAGACGCTCTGCGAGAACAGCCACGTCACGGGTGCCAAGGCGACCAACAGAACGCCGATGAGCGCAACGGACATCGACAGTGCGAGCACGGTTTCGCGAAGCGACTGCTCGGCGCCCGCCACGGACGAGAACACGTACAGGCTTGGCAAGCACAGCGCGGCACAAACCAGCAGCCCCAAGCCCAGCTTCAGCGGCACCACCACGAACTGAAGCCCTCCCGAGAACGACCCGATGACGAAGCCGACCATCACCATGCACGCCAGCGTCACGCTCAGGAGTCGGCGGACGGTGCCGCGCCCCGGTCGACGGTGCTCGGCGAGCAGATTCGCCGGCGCCTGCACCAGCGCGCTGACGATGCCGGTCCATCCGTTCCCCACGCTGCCCCCGCTGCCGCGCAAGGCCTCGGGCGGAGACGAGGAGGGTACGGTGGTCGGAGGCGGAGGCGGAGGCGCGTCAGGCTCGGCGGAGTGCACGACCTTTGGGGTAGCCCACACCAGCGTCCAGGGTCGATGTCGAGCGCGCCGAACGGAAGCGTCTACGCATCGACCGGTCGCGAGCGGTCGGTCGACGGCGTGGCCCTCCGACTCAGGGCAACGGCACGCGCAGCGGCATGCAGGCGTCGCGGGTCAGCGCAGCGTCCGACCCGTCGAGCGGGCCTTCGCGTTCGAGCAGCGTCGGTGGTGGAGCAACGTTCTGCCCGGCGACGGTCCGCGGCGCCGCCAGCAAGGCGAGCCGGCCCGCGCAGTCGTACGGCGCAAGCCCGTGGGTGGGACCGAGCTCCACGCCGCCATCGAGCACGGTCTGCCCCGCGCCCTCCCACAGATCTTCGAACATGAGTCGGTCTTCTCGAGGAACGCCGAGCCAGACCCCAGCGGGCATCTCCGACTGCGCGGAGCGAAGCTCGACCACCAAAAGAGGACCCCGCGACGTTTCGAAGCCGCGGAAGGAACATGGACCGGGGTCACAGGCGTCGGGCTGCGGACCAGACCAGCTTGCGCCGGGCGCGGCAGTCAGGACCTGCAGCTGCACGACGCCAACGTCATCGTTCTGCACGATCCAGGCGCACCCCTGCCCTTCGAACGAGGTCAGGGCGGATGCTCGGTCGGCATCGCGACAGGCTGGACCCACCGCAGCCGCGGGCGAGACCTCGCCGTCCCCGTCGACCGGCTCGACATCGGGCCCCCCAGGATGGCTGGTGCCGCACGCAGCCCACAAGAAACAGCCCGCGCACCAGGACGCGGGCCGAAGCAGGCGCGACCGAGACGTCGACCGCGCAACGGGATGAGACGGGTTCAGTTGCGACCGCCCTTGATGACCAGTTCGGCGCCGTCACCGGGCACCGCGGTCATCGTAGCCGCGGAGACGACCGACCAGATCGGGTTGCCATCGCCGTCGACGCCACCGGTACCGCCGAGTTCCAGACGCACCCGCGGGGAGATGCCACCGTCGCAGTCGGTGAGGTCCTTCTTCGGAAGCGGTCCGAACAGCAGCACCCGGTTCTCGAGCTCGCCGGTGATCCGGTAGGTGACCGTCAGACGCTTGGCGACGTCGAGCAGCTGGTTGAACTCGAGCACCTCGCAGTCGGCGCGCGCCGACTCGGTCTCGGTGCACAGGCGATCCATCCACCCTTCGCCCCCGTCTTCTTCGCTGCCGAATACGAGCGCGCCGTCGGGCCCGTCGATCGCGTAGTTCGGGTTCGCGTCGTAGAAGTTCTCGTAGCAGGTTTCGTAGGCCATCTGAATGTTGACCTCGGCCGTGCCGACGTAGGGGTTGTCGGGCTCGTTCTCGGCCCGGCCGAAGAGCACCTTCACGTAGTCGTGGGTGTCATCCTCGGGCGCGTCGCCGCAACCGACGCACAGAGGGGCCAAAACCAGGGCTGCAGCGAATGCGCTCCTCATCGCGCGGAGCATATCGCACGGTGTGGTCCGGGGACCATGCACCCCAGGAGCGCGCTTTCGACCGCCGGCGGCGCCGTGACGCGACGCAAATCCCGCGTAGCACCCCGAATTCGGTGAGGTGACGCGGATCACAGGTGAACTGGACCGCCACGAAGGCCCCTCCGTACCGTGTTAGCGTCCGCCGCAGCGGGGTACGCGCACCTTCGGGAGCGTCCCGCGATCCTTGCCTACTCCTCTGCGCATCCGGCCATGCTCGACTCGCCTGCACCTCCCGCTTCGACCGACGACGCACCGCCCACCGTTGTGGGAGCGCCTGTGGAGCAAAGCCTTGCGGCCGCTCAACGCATGGCGAGTCGCTGGCGCGAGCGTGCGGTGGCCTCGGTTGCCGCAACGGATCCCCGGGCGCGCTGGCTCGCGGCGGTCCCCGATGTAGGTCCCAGCTGCGAGGTCCTTCTCGCCGACCAGCTCTTTCACGACCTGTCGCCCGCAGAGAAAGACGGACTGCTGCAGTGGGTCCGCGACACGCAAGACGAGGGCGGCGCGTGGCGGAGCCTCGACGGCACCCCGGACCTTTCGCTGACGGTGCTGGGCTGGTGGGCGCGGCGCTGCGGTGGAGACGACCCGGGCGAGGAGTCGATGATTCGCGCGCAGCGGGTCGTGCACAGCCTCGGCGGAGCACAGCGGGCCAACTTCGAAGTTCGTCTGTGGCTCGCGCTGTGCGGCGCGGTGCCCTGGGACTTCTTGCCCGCGATCCCCGGCGAGCTGTTCCTGCTGCCCGAGTCGCTCTGGCTCTCCCCCAGCCGGATCGCCCCGTGGGCCCGCGGCATCCTCACCGCCTACTACATCATCGCGCGCGGCGACGGCCACGTTCGCCTGCCCGACCCGGCACCGCTGATGCTTCGCCGGGACCCCGATGCGAAGGCGATCGTCTCTCCCCGACTGACACGACCGGGGCTCGCAGGCGATCTGCTTCAGGCGTTCGACCGCACCGTGAAGCTGTCGCGCAAGCTGCCGCGCGGGCCATTGCCGCGGTGGGCCGTCGAGCGTGCATCGTCTTCGATCGAGCACACGCGTCAGCGTCACGGCGGGTGGTTCTCGACCCGACCCACGCTACTGGCCCTCGTCGCGCTCCGGGTCCGCGGCGCGCCCTCGGACGACCCGCGCATCGTCGCCGGCCTCGCCCGCCTTCGCGCCTCCCGTGGACGCGCCGTCGTGCCCGCAGGTGTCGGCGCCGGGCAGACCGGCATCGTGCAGGGCCTCGGCGGCACTCGACTCGCGACCGCTGCCCGGCTCGTCCTCGCCGCACCCGATGATGCAGCGATCACCACGCTGCTGCGCATGGAGTTGAGCACGCCGGGCCCGTGGCAGGACCGGGCCAACGCGCTCGCTGGCGGCTGGCCGCACGAGCCTCGCGCTGAACACCACCTCGACCTCGAGTCGACCTGCGCCATGCTCGGTCTGCTCGGTACGGTTCCTGAAGGCGCGCCCCTTCGCGCGCCCGCGTGGGCTGCCAGGCGCCGCGCCATCGACATCTTGCTCGCGATGCAGGAGGGGCCCGGCAGCTTCGCCCGCTTCGAACGCGGCGAGGCCGACGTGTTCATGCGACGGCTGCCCTGGAGCGACGCCGACCTGCTCGGCATGGGCCAACGGGACGACGCCGACCGCGTTCGACTCGCAGGTCATGCGCTCACCCAGCTCGGTCGTACGGGCTTCCGGCTCGACGACGACCGCGTCGCCCGAGGCGTCGCGTGGCTCGAGCAGGTTGCCGGGGACGCGTTCGAAACCCGTTCGATCGCCACGCTCGCCGCCCTGGGTCACGCTGCGGTCGCCACATGTCCCGGCGACCACGCGCTGCGAGAAAACGCCGAGCAGCGGCTGCGAGCCCTGCAGCGCGAAGACGGCAGTTTCGGCGGACTCGTCGAGACCGCGCTGGCCCTCGGCGCCCTGCTCGACCTCGCCGGTCCTTGCGTGCAGACCAGCCGCGCTGCGCGCCACCTCTCCAAGGCGGTCGATCGCCACGGCGACGACCTCGAGCACGCCGGCGGCCCGCCGTGCCAAGGATTTGGGCTCAGCCCGCACGTGGGCGACCCTTCGGCGTCGGTCCGCGAGGTCGCGCTGGCGCTTCACAGCTTCGTCCGTCACACCACCGCCGCGCCGGCCAAGAGCCGCCGCTCTCGAGTTCAGGCATGAGCGAGCTTCAACGAGATCACTACGACGTCATCATCATCGGCGCGGGCCTTGCTGGCTGCGCCGTCGCCCGCGCGCTGCGGCAGGCCGACCCCGAAGGCCGTCGCAACATCGCGGTGATCGACAAGTGCAAGGGAGTGCACCCGCGCTTTTCCGGGGAGTTCATCCATCCGCGCGGCGCCCAGATTCTCGAAGACCTCGGCTTCTACGCGCAGCTGCGTGACGCCGGGGCCGTCGACGTCGACGGCTTCCTCGCGTTCGAGCACGCCGATGCACAGCCGGTGGAACTCGAGTACGGCGACGTGCCCAACCAGCGCCCGCGCGGGCTCTCAGTCCACCATAAGACCCTCGTCCGCACGCTCCGCGGCGAGCTGCACCGGACCGGCGAGGTCGACCTCTACGAGGGGTGGTCGCTGCAGGCGCTCGTGCGCAACGGCGCGGGCCATGTCAGCGGTGTCGAGCTTCAAGGTCCAAACAAGCAACGGCACACGCTTCGCTGCGATCTGCTCGTCGCAGCCGACGGCAAAGGCAGCACCGTTCGCAAGCTGGCCGGCATTGGCGACAAGGGCCGCGAGACGATCGGATTCACCGCAGGCGTCGCCGTCACCGACGCGTCGCTCGTCCGCTCGACCTACGCGCACGTCATGCTCGGCGCTTGGGGCCCGGTTCTCGCGTACCCGATTCAGAACGAAGCCGACGGCAGCGTCACCACCCGCATCACGATCGACCTTCCGAAGGAGCTGCCGGCCAAGGGCGCCGCGCTCAAGGAGCACCTGCTCGAGGCGTACATTCCGTTCCTGCCCGCACCGCTGAGCACGCAGGTCGCCGCCGCGATCCGTCAGCACAAGGGCAGTCTCGAGATGGCGCCCACCGTGAACCTGCCTGCGCCGGCCGCCTCGCAGCCGGGCCTCGCGCTGGTCGGGGATGCAGGCGGCTGCTCGCATCCGATCACGGCGAGCGGCATGACCATGGGTTTGCGCGACGCGGAGACGCTTGCGATCGAGGCCCGTCGCCGGGCCCACGTTCCGGCCGGCGAGCCCTGGTTCGACGCCGCCTCTCTGCGCCGATATCGCGCGGCACACGACCGCTACGTGCCGACCCGCCAGGCACTGGCCGACGCGATCTACGAGGCGTTCCGCGGCGAGCGCGAGGGATCGCGCGCGATTCGCCGCGCGTTGTTCGAGTACTGGGGCTCTGGACCCTCGGCACGCAGCCGCTCGATGGCGCTGCTCTCGTGCAGTGAAGGCCGGCCGTCGGTGTTCCTCGCCGAGTATCTCAAGACCGCGCGCCACGCCTTGAGCTCCAGCCTGGTTCCGCAGCATGCCCGCCGGTATCCGGTCGCCGACCGCATGCGACGGGCTCGCGGCGCCGCCGCGCTCGCCAAAGACAAGCTGGGCCTGGTCGCCGAGGTCATGTGGGCCCAAGTTCGCCCCACCTGGATGCCCGACGCGGCCGGATAGACCCCGCCAGCGTCCCGTTCTGCCCCGGGTGCCGCGCGGCCCCGGGGACTGAGCGTACGCGCCTGGATTGACAAAGGTTTTCGCCGAGTCCTACGCTGATGACGATGGGAGCGCGGGTGCTGGTCGTCGACGACGACCCTTGGATCCTCCGCATGGTCACCGCCACGCTGCAGAAGCGGGACTACGTGGTGGACACCGCGCGGGAGGGGCGCCAGGCGCTCGAGCGTGCAAACGCCAACCCACCCGACGTGATCATCTCCGACGTGATGATGCCGGTGATGGACGGCTGGGCGTTCGTCGAGCACTTGCGGCAGGACCCTCGGCTCGCGTCGATCCCGGTGATCTTCCTGACTGCGTTGGGCAAGGACGAGGCTCGCATCGCGCAGCTCGGCCTCAGCGCGGATGACTTCCTCGCCAAGCCGTTCCGCTTCGACGCGCTCGAAAAGCGCGTCGCGGTGGCGCTTTCGAAGCCGGCTGCCGCACCTGCGCCCGCCCCATCCCCGGCGGCGGAAGGCTCAGGACCTCGCGCGCCGCACGGCCAGCCACCGGCGCCCGGTGGATTCGACCTGTACACCGGGCAACCGCAAGGCGTGCCGCCAGGCAATCCAAACCCCATGGCGCAGCAGCCCCCGCCGCCGGGCTACGGCACCTACGGCGGGTATCCCCATCCGGGATATGGACCCGCACCCGGCTACCCTCCCGGCTACGGGCCGCCACCCGGCTACCCGCCAGGCTACGGACCCCCGCCCGGTTACCCGCAGCAGCAGCAGCAGCAGCAACAGGGCCAGCCGCCGCAGCGTCAGCAGCCTCCGCAGCAGCCTCTGGGGCATGACGCGACCACCGGCTACACGCCGTCGTACCCGGCGGCACCGCAGCCTACGGGCCCCTCCGAGCCTGAGAAGCCCCTGCGCTCGCCACCGCCGACCTCCGAGATGCGCGCCGTCGGTGGCGACGCCCGGACGCCCCGCCGCACGACCGCCCTCAACGGGCGCCTCGAACAGCTGCAACTGTCGAGCTTGCTCGTGATGATGGAGATGGAGCGGAAGAACGGCCTTCTGTCTCTCAAAGACAGCAAGACCGGTGCAACCGGCCGCATCTTTCTTCGAGGCGGCCAGGTCATCTCGGCCACCCTCTCCCAGCCTGCGCACGACGGCAAAGAGGCGGTCTACGAGATGCTCCGCTGGAAGCCCGGCACGTTCAGCTTCAACGCGATGGACGTCGAGATGGAGGACACCGTGAAGTCCTCGACCACGCACCTCCTCATGGAGGGCGCGCGGCTCATCGACGAAGCGAACCGCGACGAAGGGATCTGAGGCCCGCGTGTCCGTGCGCGAGGACGACATGCAGGCAGCGCCCACCGAAGGGGGCGATGACGAACTGCTCACGGACCTGCCCGAGCAGTCTCCGGGCGGTGCGTTCGACGGCTACCGCCGCTCCCAGCGGGTTCGGTGGTTCGTCGCCGGTGCGCTCGCACTCGGCACGATCGGCGCGGTCTGGGGAGGCAACTGGTACGTGGACTACCTCGAACGCCAGGCCCGGCGTGGCATCAAACCCAGCTACGACGCGCCACCCGCCGACGTATCGCCCGAGGACCGCGTGATGCATTGGGATGCCGGCCCCGCGCGATTGGGCCTGTCGCGCGAACCGCCCGGGGTCAACCTCATCGTGCTGCCCGACCGCGAGATTCGACTCGCCGAGGGCTACGACAGCGCGCAGATCAGCGTACGCGTCGAGGGCAACCGCACCGTCAAGATGCGGGTCCTAACCGGCCGCATCGACGTGGTCGAACGCAAGCCCTCAGCCGGGCACGCCGACAATGGCCGCGAGCCCTGAAGGCCACGGCGCCTCGAACCGAACGCGGGCGTCGGTGGCGGGATGCGGGAGTTCGATCGCGTGGGCGTGCAGTGCCTGACGCTCGAGGCCAACCGCTTCGGAGACTTCCTCCATCGTGAGCAGGCCGTCGGCCATGTGGCGGAACAGCTGCTCGTCGACGCCGTACATCTTGTCGCCTAGCAGGGGAAAGCCGTGCAGCGCCAGGTGCACGCGGATCTGGTGCTGCCGCCCCGTCCGCGGCTTGCATCGCACCAGCGTGACCGGCTCGCCACGATAGGTCGATGCGGCAAGTGGCTCGACGAAGGTCTGTGCCGGAAGCCCGCCATCCTTTTCCTCGACCGCACCCATCTTGATCTTGATCGTCGACTCGGGATCGAACGCGAGCGGAATGTCGATGGTCGAAGCCTCCAGCAAGCGCCCC
Organism: uncultured Nannocystaceae bacterium; assembly: GCA_964432695.1. Classification (GTDB taxonomy): domain Bacteria; phylum Myxococcota_A; class Polyangia; order Nannocystales; family Nannocystaceae; genus CAJXVA01. The sequence goes on along the minus strand of CAYSPB010000211.1, from coordinate 205 downwards.
TTCGCGATCGCGAGGTACTCCTTGTCGACTTCGCGACGTGCAAACGAGCGCTTGAGCTTGCCAGCACCCGAAGGCGGGTCCCGTCGCGAGCGATGCTCGACACCTTGCCCGAAGACCAGCACTCCGGACGTCTCCCGGTCGATGCGATGCGCCATTTGCCAGCCATGCTCCGGGCCGAGCGTGGTCTTCATCAGCGCGGTGAGCG
>CAYSPB010000210.1:0-12858 GCA_964432695.1 uncultured Nannocystaceae bacterium | reverse complement strand
CTAGCGCTCGAGGCCCCGGACGAAGGATGTCCCAGCGCGTTTCCGGATGAGTTCGAGGAGTTTTTTGCTGGGCTCAACGCGCCCGAACCGACCTGCAGCTGTAACTGTGGGGCGCCCGAGGCAGACTGCGGCGACTTGCTGTTGCTGCAAGGACCCGCTGCGGCCTGTCTGGGACCGCAGACCAACCTCGGCGATTCGGGAGACTGCATGGTGGCCGACCAGCTGAGCACGTGTGGTCGCGGGCGATGGGCGGATGAGCCGGCAAGCATCGTGTGCGCGCCTGTTCAAGACGAGGAGGTCCCGGGCCTCACGTGGGATGTCTCCGTCCTTGCTTGTTCTGGTCCGACTGGCGGGATGGGGTGCGACGGAGAGGTCTGTGTCGAAGAAGCGAGCGACCTCTGCATCGCCCGCGAGGGCGAGCACCGGTGTCCAAGCGACTACCCTGAGCTTCGGACGTTCTTCCTCGGTGCGGATGATGACCGCTCGTGCAGCGAGTGTTCATGCGCGCCCGACGCGAACGTACAGTGCGGCACCGAGCTTCGTTTGTACGGGAGCCCCGGGTGTAGCGGGTTGATCGCTGCGGTCGACGTGGTGGGAACGGAGCCGTCCGAGGATGCGGTGAACACCGCCGGTCTCGCGTCCGCAAACTTCAGCAACCCCGCGGTGACAGGCTCGTGTACGCCGTCCCGTGTCGGTCCGACTGGTGGCGCAGTGGAACGAGACCCCTACTCGGTCTGCTGCCGATAGGGGCCCGTTCCTCTGGGCCTACTTCTCTTCCTCGAGAACGAGCAGCGACCACGGGAAGGCTTCGGCACAGCCGGTTCCATCCAGGTCGTCGCGGTTCGAGGGTGGTGCCGCGATGGCAGCCTCGAGCGTCTCGGCGCCGAAGACGGCCGTGCAGTAGCGAAGGTTGCCATCTCCGTCGATCTCCCAGTCGTAGCGGGAGAACGTGCCGGCGCCGTCGTCTCCGGCCACCCAGCGGGCCACGTCATCGACTTCTTCGTACGTCAGCACGCCCATGCCGGCCCCGCCACCGAAATCGGTCGTCCACTCCGTGGCTGTGACGGTGTGGGTCTGAAACTCGTCGGGGCCGGGTCCGTACGTTTCGATGTACGTGCCCGCCACGTCGGCGATGCCAATGAGGGCCTCGCCTGTCGAGCTGCTGCCGTCGCCTTCGCCGGTCGAGCCCGAGCTGCCTTCGCCGGAGGAGCTGGAGCCGTCGGAGTCGTCGGTGGTCGGGGTGCCGGTGGTCGGCGTTTCGGTGGTTGCGCCGGTGCTTCCCTCGGCGCCCGAGGTGCTGGAGCCGCCGTCGGAATCGCCGCCGTCGGAGCCGCTGTCGCAGCCGTAGGAGAAGGAGAGGGCGCCGAGAAGCGCGAGCGAAACGAGCGGACGAGCCGCGGTGCGAATGGTCATGGTCAGTCCTGCGACCCCGTCCTGCGCGGGGCCTTCGGGTTGTGATCGGGGCAGGTATCGGGCTGACGAGCACGACGCTCGCATACCGTTGCGGGACAGCCGCGGAGTCTCACCGCGTTCCCTCTTGCGTCGCCGGCGTGGCGAACCCTTCGACGGCGCTGCACCTACCGCCGGGCCGCGTTCGGTGTCAAACACCCACGGGAACCGCAACGGTTCCAATCGCTTACTGAACCACGGCAGGCGCGCTGCGAAGCGCCCGGCCGGCGTCGAGCCCTTCGCAGTACGCGGCCCTCAGCATTTGCCCGACATCCATGGCGTCGGAGCAGACCGCCGCGATGAGCTCGGCATCGAGCCGAGCCGAGGCAGCGGCACGCACCGCCTCCATCAGCCGGGGCAGTGCATGCCGAATGCTGGATTCGAGGCCCGTCACGTTGAGCTCCACGCCTCGAAGGCATGCCACGATCGCCGAGCGCGTCTGGGCCGGTGAGCAGCCCGAGACGATGGTCGAGAGGGTGGCCTGCTCGATTCGATTGAGTAGCAGCACATCGTTTGGATCGAGGCGCCACCGGGCTGGGGCGGTCTCGGGATCGGATGAGGAGCAGTTGGACTGAAAGCGCTTGAGCATCACGAACCCAGGGAAAACGGGGCCCAGCTCCAGACGCCGGCACCGCGTGGATGTCGAGCTTCGGAGTCGGCGGCAGAAGCCGGGCCCAGGACCGAACGAGGGCAGGAAGGGACGGTCGCCTGGGAAGGTCGAGCGGGGGCCGTCCATCCCTCACCTCCACCGTAGTATGAGTTTTTGATATTTGAAAATCAAAGTCAAATCTGTTTGTCGAGGATGAGCAGGCACACAAACTCGGCGCGTCTCCCGTCTCAAAACGTGTCGAGAGCGCGCGGATCTGTGCTTCACGCCCGGACGAGGGGCTGATACGATGTGAACTTGAGTTTGACTTTCAAGATGGCTCCGGCCAAGTTCCGCCCGACCCGCGAAAGGGCGACCCGAACCATGACGCGTATTCAGATTTCCTCCGCTTGCCTCCTCGTCGGCCTCCTTGCGCTCACTGCATGCGACTCCGGTGGGTCGGGCGACTCCGTGGACACCGACGGCAGTACCGAAACCGACGCGAGCACGGAGACCGATGCGAGCACGGACCCGAACCCGAGCACGGAGACCGATGCAAGCACGGACCCGGACCCGGACACGAGCGCGACCGAGACGGATGGAGACACGGACGGAGAGACCGACGGCGGCGAGCTGGTCGTCCCCGACGTGTACGAGTTCGAGAGCCGATTCGAGGCTGGTGTCAGCAGCGTGGCCTACGGAGGCCAGACATTCCGACAAACCCTGATCTCGTCGCTCAAGAACGAGATGGCGCTCATTCAAGACGAGATCGTCGAAGGGACGGTCTTCACCGAAGGTCAAGTCGCGGGACGGTTGAGCTTCTACGTCGACTTCGACGGCGAGACTTCAGGGGGAATTCCGCACCTCATCTCGACCACGCCGGCCACGCTGCAGACGAACTGGGAAGACATCGGCGGTGGCTCGAACCTCGTCGACAAGATCGCAGGGAACGATGCCAGTCCGCAGCATCAGGACTGGTCCAGCGACATGATCGGCTGGGACGCTTCAGACAGCCCCGAAGGTTTGGTCCGCGATTGGATCGAGGCTTGCGACGTGCTCGCCGTCGCGTACTCGAGCGGCGCGGTGGTCGACTTCGAGGGGAACCAGATCAACAACTGGTTCGTTTCCACCGAAGGCCTCGACTACCAGCAGCTCCTGCAGAAGTTCCTGCTCGGCGCGGTGAACTACTCTCAGGGTACGGACGACTACCTCGACGATGCCGACGACAACGGCATCAACTCGGACAACACCGTGTCCGACGACGGCGACCCCTACACCTCGCTGGAGCACCAGTGGGACGAGGGGTTCGGCTACTGGGGTGGAGCGCGCAACTACCTCGAGTACACGGACGACGAGATCGCGACCTCGGACGGTCGTCCCGAGTACGTCAATGGATACAACGATTTCGATGGCGATGACGCGATCGACCTCAAGGCCGAAATCAACTTCTCCGCGTCCGTCAACGCTGGCAAGCGAGACCGCGGTGCGGCGGCGCTGGGGATCGAAACCATCGACTACACCGAGCAAACGATGCGGGCGTTCCTCACCGGTCGCGCCATCATCACCCACGCGGACGGTGTCCTGTCCGACGAGGACTTCGCGCTTCTTCAAGAGCAGCGCGACATCGCGGTCGATGGATGGGAGCGTGCCCTCGCCGCGACCGCAATCCACTACTTCAACGACACCCTCCGCGACATGCTCGCGGAGGAGTACAGCTACGACGACCACACGAAGCACTGGGGGGAACTCAAGGGCTTCTTGCTGGCCCTGCAGTTCAACCCGCGCTCGCAGGTGAGCGACGAGGACCTCTCCGCCATCCACGCTCTGGTGGGAACGGCGCCGCTGTTCCCCGGCCAGATGGGCTCGGCGCAGTACCTCGCCGACCTCGTCGAAGCGCGCGGCATCCTCGCCGACGCATACGAGTTCGACGCCGCGCTGGTCGGTGACGAGCAAGGCGAGAACGGCTGGTAGAGCCCCCGCAGCAGTGTCCAGCGTAGTCCGGGCACTTCATCCCTCTGGAGCAGGTCGCGTCGCGCAAGGCCTGCGCCCCTCGACACTCTCCCTCCCTTCACACAGCAACCCATCATGTCTCTCCGATCCTTGTTCAGCCGCCGAAGCCTCCACCTTACCGTGGCCGCGACCACCGTCGTCGTCTGGGCCTGCGACGAAGATCCCTCCGACGGCGGTGATGATGGTTCCTCGGGGGCGGACGATACGGCGGAGTCCTCCGACCCCTCAGCATCGACGGCAGGCTCCGACTCGTCGAGTCCGTCGGGAGGAGACACCGACGCCCGGGGCGTGACGGCGGAGGATGTGCTGCGCAGCCTCGCCGACAACGCGTTTGCCCCGACGTTCGCGGAGTTTGCCGCGGAGGCTGCCGCGTTCGAGAGCGCCGCGCAGACCTACGCAGATGCGATCGCGGCGGGAGATGACGCCGCCGCGGCACTCGAGGCGTTCTTGCCGGCCTACGTCTCGGCACAGGCTGCGTGGCAGCGGGCCGAGCTCTTTCAGGTCGGCCCGGCCGCGGGATCCTCGGGCATCGCCGGTGAGTTCCTTCGCGACGAGGTCTATTCCTGGCCCGCAACCAACACGTGCCGCATCGACCAAGAGATCGTAGCCGGGGACTACGGTGACAGTGACTTCACGAGCGCGCGCCTGGTGAACGTCTACGGCTTCGATGCGATCGAATACCTCGTGTTCAACACGAGCCTCGAGAACACCTGCCCGCCGCAGCTGCCGATCAACGGCGAGGGCGAGTGGGCCGCACTCGGAGACGCAGAAATCGCGACGCGCCGCGCTGCATACGTGGCGGCGATTGCAGACGACATCACCACCGTGGCCGATTCGCTCGCCGCAACGTGGGCCGAGGGCGGCGAGTGGAACGGATACCTCAAGGACCCGTCGAGCGGTCCGCTCGAGTCGGTGCAGAAGGCGATGGACGAGATCCTTCGCGCGATGTTCTACATCGACAAACAGCTCAAGGACACGAAGATCGCCCGCCCCGCTGGCATCAAGGACTGCAGCTCCGACATCTGCCTCGATGAGCTCGAGAGCGGCTTCGCCCGATTGTCGAAGGAACTCGCGGTGGCCAACGTCGAGGGCTTCCAGCGTTTGTTCTGGGCCGGTCTGGACGCCGAGGGCGGCGTCGGGTTCGATGACCTCTTGGCATCGCTGGGGGAGGGCGCTCTCGGCGACGAAATGCTCGCCGATGCAGAGGGAACGATCGCGGCCCTCAACGGTGTCGAGGGCAGTTTTCACGACGCACTCGTCGCCGACGGGGCGGCGCTCGATGCATCTCATGCCGCGGTCGTCGAGTTGACCGACGACCTCAAGGGTGACTTTCCCGCGATCCTGATGCTGAACATCCCCTCCGAAGCGGCAGGGGACGCCGACTGATCGAGCCGTGATGACCTCGGCCCTGGAGCGACTGCTCGGGAGGCTACAGACGCTCGTCTCCGAGACGGCGTCGCATCTTTCCGGGCTCTTCGTCGACCCGTCGCAGCGGACCTATTGGATGGGTCTGGTCGCGGCGGGTCTCGTCGCGTTGCTTCTGTTTGCAGTTCGTCGCTCGACGCGACTGCGCGCCGGTCAGTTCTGGAGCGCGTCGGCCCGCGTCGACTACGGGCTGATCCTCGTCAAGCCTCTCCTCACGGCGATCTTCGTCGTTCCGCTGACGCTCACGGCGATGAGCGTCGCGATGGCGGTCCTCCGCTTTCTTCGCTCGGAGTTCGGCTCGGCCGGGGCCTATGCCGATGCCGCGACACCGCTGCAGATCGGCGTGGTGTACACGATCGCGTTGTTCCTCGCGTGGGACCTCAGCCGTTTTGCGCTGCACTGGCTGATGCACCGCTCCGAGGTGCTCTGGCAGTTCCACCAGGTGCACCACTCTGCCGAGACGATGACCCCGTTCACGCTCTATCGGGTGCATCCGGTCGAGAGCCTGCTCTATCGACTGCGAGGCATCGTCGTTACGGGCTCGATGACCGGATTGTTCGCGTTTTGGTTCGGTCCGCGCGCCGTCGAGTTGGAGCTGCTGGGAATCAACGCTGTCGGCTTCGTCTTCAGCGTCGTGTCCGGGAATCTCCGGCACAGTCACGTCTGGTGGAGCTTCGGTCCGAGGATCGAGCGGTGGTTCATCTCACCGGCACAACACCAGCAGCATCACGCCCCGGAGGCGGAGCACAACCGCGCCAATTATGGTACCTGGCTTGCGATTTGGGACCGCATGGCGGGCACGCATCGCGTTGCCGAGCGACCGCCGTCAGCCTTCGGACTCGCAGCGCCCGACTGCAACCACAAGCCTCGCTCCATGCTTTCCGCGCTGATCGACCCGTGCCTTGCGGCGTTTTCCTCGCTGTTCCGGCGCCCCACTGCCGCGACGGCCTCGACCCTGCTGGTGTTGGGGTTGTCCGCGAGCGATGCATCGGCAGCACCAGCCGACGACGACGCCGATGATGTCGACGTCGACCTGACCGACTTCGACGATGAGCCCGAGGTCGACGAGTCCGACGCCAACGTGACCATTGATGCCGATGTGGCGGCCGACGCTGCCGGGCCGGCGGATGCATCGACGGAGATCGAGCCCGAGCGCGAAGACTTCGACGTCGCAACCCCGACCGTGTCGATCATCGGAGAGGCCGAAGAGCTGCCGCGCGTCGTCGGCTCCGCGTACGCCGTGGAAGAGGAAGAGCTCGAGCGAACCGAGCACGACGACATCCACCGCGTGCTTCGAACGGTGCCGGGTGTCTACGTTCGCGGTGAAGATGGGTACGGCCTTCGTCCGAACATCGGCCTTCGTGGGGCAGACCCCAACCGCAGCGCGAAGGTGACGCTCATGGAGGATGGGGTGCTGTTCGGGCCTGCGCCGTACAGCGCACCGGCTGCGTACTACTTCCCGATGACCACGCGGCTGACGGGGGTCGAGGTGTTCAAGGGCCCCGCGGCGGTGCGATTTGGTCCGAACACGATCGGGGGCGCCATCAACCTCAAGACCCGCGAGATTCCCAGAGAGCTGACGACGGGGGTCGACGTGGCGGCAGGCACGTGGGGCTACGGAAAGTTCCACGGCTATGCAGGCAAGAGCTGGAAACGGTTCGGCTTTCTCGCGGAAGGCGTGCGCGTGCGGACCAACGGGTTCCGCGATCTCGATGGCGGCGGGGACACCGGCTTTCGCAAGAACGAGTTCATGCTCAAGGGGCGGCTGCACGGCGACCCCGGCGCGCGCGTGTACCAACAGTTCGACGTGAAGTTCGGTCTGTCGACCGAGGTGTCCAACGAGACGTACGTGGGGCTCATCGACTCCGACTTCGAGGCCACGCCGTACCGACGCTACGCCGGGACCGCGCTCGACCGGATGGACTGGTATCGCACGCAAGCGCAGGCGGGGTACTTCATGGCAACCGGCATCGTGGAGCTGCAGAGCACCGTCTACCGGCATGACTTCACGCGCGCCTGGCGAAAGTTCAACCGGTTCAACGGGACGCTCGCTCCAGACCCGTACACGTTCTACCAGGACCCCGAAGCCGGCACGAACGCCATCTTCCTCGCGATCCTCCGCGGCGAGGCGGATTCGCTCGGCGCCGACGAGAACCTACTCATCGGCACCAACAGCCGCAGCTTTGTCTCGCAGGGATGGCAGAACGTGCTGCGCATCTCACCGGAGACGAAGTGGGTCGATCAGACCATCGAGGTTGGGGCGCGGCTTCACTATGATCACATCGGCCGCAACCACGACGAGGACCAGTACGCCATGCTCGCGGGGCGACCCGTGCTCGTTCAGGGCACCAACGTCACGACGACGCTCAATCGAGGCGAAGCGTTGGTGGGGTCGTTTCACGTCGCGGACGAGGTCACAATTGCCGATCGCTTCACGATCAGTCCCGGTGCACGCGTCGAGGTCATCCGGACCGAGTTCACAGACTCCACGCCCGTATCCGACGGGGCCGAAGACGTTCCGGGCGAGCCCGTCAGCTCGGTGGACTCGGTGTTCCTACCCGGCGTGGGGATCTACGTTCAGGCCACGAAATGGCTGGGTGTCCTCGGTGGTGTGCACTCGGGTTTCTCCCCGAAAGCACCGGGGCAGGACGACGCGGTCCAGGCCGAGCGCAGCGTCAACTATGAGGCGGGCCTCCGCGTGCGTCAGTCTGGATTTCGGGCAGAGGCGATCGGATTCGCCAACGACTACTCGAACTTGATCACGAACTGCACCGTGTCGCAGGGGTGCGAGGATGCCGAAGTGGGGACGCAGTTCAGCGGTGGCGCGGTCCTCGTCGCCGGCGCCGAAGCGCTCGCAGGGTATCGGCACCAGTTCAAGGGCGGTGGCTGGATGGACGCGCTCGCGACGTACACGTACACGTGGTCGCGGTTCGGCACCACGTTCGAGTCGGCCAGCCCCTTCCTCGGCGAAGTGAGCCGCGGAGATGCGATCCCATACCTGCCAGTTCACGTGGCTGCAGGACAGCTCGCCGGGGGCATGCGTCGGTGGGGCGCGCACGCGGAGCTGCAGTACAACGGCGAGATGCGCGACGTCCCCGGTCGCGGCCGCCCGGATCCCCAGGTACGGATCGAGCGCTTCTGGACGCTCGACGTCGGGGGAAACGTCTTTCTCACGCGCGGCGCGCAGCTCTACTTGAACCTGGGCAACGTGACGCGCAACGCATACATCGTCTCTCGCCGCCCGTACGGTGTCCGCCCTGGGCGCCGCTTTTCGGTCATCGGCGGCTTCAAGTACAACTTCGGGTGAGCAACTCCCATGGAATCGACTTCGATCGGCGCACTTCTTCAAGACGCGGGCTGGACCATGGCCCCGCTCTACGTTTGCTCGGTGCTTGCCATCGTCGTCGGCACGCGCAAGGCGCTCGACGTCAAGGCCGCCAAGCTCGGCGATGAGTCCTGGGTGCAACCGGTGCTCAACAAGCTGGCCGACGGCGAGTCCCTGCCTGCCATGGACACCGCGCGCAAGAGCGGGCATCCCGCTGGTCGCGTCGTCGGTACGCTGATCGAAGCTCTGGAGAACAATCCCGATCAGGCTGAAGCCGAAACCCATCGGGTGGGCATGGAAGAAGTCGCCAAGCTCGAGCGCAACCAGCGTCCGCTGGCACTCATTGCCGAGGTTGCGCCGCTGCTGGGGCTGCTGGGCACGGTCGTGGGCATGGTCGAGCTGTTCGCGGGCATCTCCGAGCAGCAGGCGTCGGGGTCGATGGTGATGTCGGCGCTGTCAGGCGGCATCTGGAAGGCGCTGCTCACCACGGCTGCAGGACTGACGATCGCGGTCCCAACCCTGGCGATGCACGCGTACTTCTCCAGCCGCATCGACAGGTTCCGGGTCCAGCTGAGCTCAATCGTGCAGCGGGTGCGCTACACCGCGTCGATGCGTGAAGGGGTGGATGAGACGACATGATGGACTTCACCCGCCAGGTGAAGCAGCAGCCGCGGGTCAACCTCTCGGCGCTCATCGACGTCGCATTCATCCTGGTCATTTTCATCGTGCTCACGGCGACGTATCGCGAGGACCGCGACATGGACGTGTCGCTACCGCAGACGAGCCGGGTGCCGCAGAACGAGGCCAAGGGTCTCAACGTCATCGTTCGGGCCGACGGCAGCGTCGAGATCGAGGGCGCCGTCGTGCCCAAGGACGCGGTGTTCTCCACGCTGGAGGGCCTCGTGGCCAAGCACGACAGCGTGCTGCTGCTCGCCGATCGCGAGGCGGCGATCGAAGCTGCGGTCCAGGTGTTGGCCGACGCGCGTGCGGCCGGCTTCGAGTCGGCCTCCATCGCCACGACGGAGAAGGCCGACCGGTGAGCCTGCGGCGCCACGCGCTGCCCTTGGGCATTGCCGTCATCGCCCACGTTCTGGCGGCGGCCGTGCACGTCTCGTTCGACGAGGCGCCCCCGGGCGCGCGTGAGGTCGTCACCATCAAGTTCCACCAGCCGCCAGAGCCAGAGCCAGAGCCAGAGCCAGAGCCCGAGCCCGAGCCCGAGCCCGAGCCCGAGCCCGAGCCCGAGCCCGAAGACGACCCTCCTCCACCGCCGCCCAAGCCGCAGCCGCGACCGGACCCGCTTCCCGAACCGGCGAAGCCCGACCCCACGGCGGCGACGATCCCCGAGCCGCCGCCGCAGCCCGAACCGGGACCCGAACCTGCAGCCGAGTCGGAGCCCGTGCCATCTCCACCGACCCCGCAGCGCCAGCCGCCCCCCAACCCCGTCGCGCCGAAGCCGTCGGGCAAGGGCAAGGCCGACATGCGGGGCTACGCCAAGGGCATCTACGCGGCGCTTCAGAAGAACCAGCGCTATCCGGCGAGCGCACGCCGCCTGGGCCTCGGGGGCAAAGGCGTGGTGAAGATTCGCGTCGACCGACGTGGCCGACTCGTCGGCGAGCCCGAGCTGCACACTTCCACCGGCCACGATGTCCTCGACCAAGAGGCCCTGGCCATGGTCCGACGGTCTGCGCCCTTCGATGCGCCGCCGGAGGCCTTCGACAAGGACGTGGCGACCCTCAAGATCCCCGTCCACTTCCGCGTGAAGAAAAAATGACGAACACCCTGCGTTCCTCCCTCGCAGTCGCGCTTCTCGTGTGCGGCTGCAAGACTCAACCCGCGCCGGCCGACGGCACCTCGACTCCAGCACCCGCCGATGCGGCGGCGCCCGCCACTCCCGAGACGGTCTCGTCCGTCGACGACGCATGGGGCGGTCGACTCTTCGACCGCTGGTACGGCGAACTCAAGCTCGACTTCAAGCCCGGGGAGTCCGGTGGCCCGCGGGGTGACGGGTCGCTGCTGGGTCCCGACGGCGCGCCTCGAGCCGCCAAGGGGCACAGCTACCGGCTGAAGAACTTCTTCGGCTGGGACCTGCGCGGTGCCGACGGCATCTATGGACCGGCGTATCAGAACAAACCGTACGTCTCGAAGCGGAACCTGCTGAGCACCACCCAGAGCGTGGATGAGCTCATCGTCTGGCTCGCGCAAGGCGACGAGGAGATCCCGGCCTACGGCGACGTGCTCGACGAGGACGCGCTCCGGGCGACCGCCACCTTCATCCACAAGATGCAGGCCGGCGAGCTTCCCGGGCCCGAGCGCGTCTGGAGGCTCTCGAAGGACGCACCGAAGAACTACGTGCTCAATGAAGGCGCCGACGTCGAGGCGGGTCGGACCGCCTACGCCGACAGCTGCAGCCACTGCCACGGCGAAGACGGGACGGACATCGACATCCACGGCAGCAGCGTCGGGGCCTACATGCGCAGCAAGGCCTATGAGGGCTGGATCAAGGTGATCAACGGGCACCCGGCCTCTGGCATGGAGCGAGAGATCGAGTTCGCATCGGCCGACGAGGCGGCCGCGGTCACGCTCAACATCATCGCCGCGCTCTGCGACCGAACCGTCTTCCCGCCCCTCGAGGGCAAGGACGACGTGGCCGATGGTGACCTGCGCTGCGGTGGGTACCTCGAGTAGCTCGCAGAGCCGTCTACACTGACGGCATGACGGCGCACGCACGCACGCGCATGAGCCTTGGCTTGGCCTGGGTCTTCGCGTGCGTCGCTGCGTTTGGGATGCTCGCGCTCGTCGACGCGCCGCGCTGGCTCGCGCTCGCGGCCAAAGAGGGCACGCTCGAGCGCTCGAGTCACGCGCTGCTGGGCGTGGCGTCGCTGGCCTGGCTCGCGCGCGCCCGAACGCCCCCTCGAAGCGTCCCGCTGCTCGTCGCAGCATTTTGCGTGCTCGTCCTCGGCGAGGAACTCGACTGGGGCGCGCAGCTAGGCGTGCACGCCATTGCGAACGGACTGCAGGCGAGGGTGGGCGACACGAACCTGCACAACCTGCTCGGCGGTGCTTCGTACCTGCTCTTCGCGGTGCCGCCGGTCGTGCTCTACGGGTCGGCGCTCGCTGGGCGAGGCCCACACCGGCCCCCGAGTGCCGATGCCCTGGCGTTTGCCCTGATCGCCGCGACGGCGGCCGCTTCGCTGGGCGTGTCGCCGTCGTGGGAGTCCAGCCTCGACGAACTGTCGGAGCTGATGCTGTACGGACTGATCGCGTGCACCGGCCTCCAGCCGGACGCGGCTCACGATGCTTGAAGTTCGAACGCGACCAAGCACCGAGCGCCGCGCGCGCCCTCGCCGGTGCGATACACGGGCTTGATCGTGGTCTTGCGGTTGTTGAGCGCACCTGCGAGCAGAGCGACCTCGGACGCGGCGAGCTTCTGCGCCGGGCAAGTGGAGCCACCCCAGAAGTACACGTCGCGCCGGCCGCTCGTGGAGCGAACGCCCAGGCTGCCGTGGAAGGACGCGTACTTGTCGCTGCCCTGGGTGTTGATCGTCAGGCTGACGATGCGCCCAGCGGTGCCCTCTTCATCGGCGAGAGCGGACTGAACGGGGAGCAGGGAGGTGGCGGCCAGCGCCACTGCACATGCGAGGTGGGAGAAGGAGCGAGTCATGACGAGCGTTCTTCGCGGGGCCAGGCCCGAAACGACGGACGGCGGGGCGTCGCAGCCGATTCAGACCCGTTGGGACGCAAGCGTGCCGGAAACGTGCCCGCGGGTCTCGCGCGCCTGTCCCCGGCGGCCAAGGGGACCACCGTCCGTTTTTTTCGTCGCCTCGAAGCCCGTTGCTAGCCTTTTCCCGGACATGGTTGGTTCGTCGATCCGCTGGGGCACGTTTGCACTCGGTCTGGGCCTGCTGGCCGGGGGCTGCACCCACGCGCAGACGCCCGCGGAAACGGCTGCACCGAGTGCGGAAGACCCCTCCGCGGCCCTGCGCCGCGAGAACGCAACGCTCAAGCGTCGGGTTCAGATGCTCGAGGACCGGATGCTCCGCGTCGAGCGGGTCGCGCGCGAGGG
>CAYSPB010000209.1:7604-12867 GCA_964432695.1 uncultured Nannocystaceae bacterium | reverse complement strand
CGACGCTGCCGTGTGTGCGAATCGAGTTGTCGAACTCGGAGACCACGTTGCCCTCGGCGTCTTTGCTCTGCTTGATGTGATACGCGGCTACGAGGCCGTACGCCGACCGGTACCCCGGTCCCGTTTCGTCGTAGTTCACGCCGCGGGTGAACTTACCGTTCTTCCACTTGCCCTTGATGAGCTCAGCGGGCGGTGTGGAGGGGGGGGGGATCCACACGGGCGCCGCAACGATGTCCTTCCACACCCGCGGGCCGACGTCGGAGTTCTTGTATTTGAGCATCACCTCACCGTCGATGTACTCGTTCCGCCACGCGCCGATCGTGGTGCGCCAGTGCACCAGCGGAATCTTCTGATCCGCGTAGTGCACGTACAGAGTGAGGTGCGGGTACCGCGAGCGTGGCTGCGCCTTCTTGGTGCCGTCGTCGTTGTAGGGAAATTCGTACCAGACGTCCCCGCGGTCGATGACGGCGGAGAACTGCATGTCTGGGCCGTAGTACGCCGGTTTCTCCGGCATCTTGATCGCGACGAGCAGGTTGTCGAAGTTGCCCTCGCCCAAGTCGGACAGCTTGGCGAGCGCCGTATGGGTGGAGTCGGGTGTTTGCATGCCGAGTGCCTCGACGGCAGCACCGCTGAATTCGGTGACGAGGTCGCGCAGCTCGTGCTCGTTGCCATCGGCGTCTTTCCAGCGGAACTTGCCGCGCTTCCACGTTGCGGCGGAGCCATCTTCGACGATGCCTGTCGAGGTGACGACCCGCTCGGTCACCGCGCGAAGCACTCGCTCATGGCTCGCCTCGTCGGGGGAAAGCGCGAGCATGTCGAGGTTGTCGCGCTTGAAGTGTCCCCAGCCCATGACGTCGTGCTTGCGCTCGAAGCTCGCGAGCGCGTGGGTGGTGGGCGAGTCGTAGACGCCTTCGGTGAACTTGCCGCGTCCGCCGTTGGTGTTGAACAGCTTTTCGCAGCGGAAGCGACGCTGGGCGTGGTCGATCACGTCGACCTCGTCTTGAAGCTCGCGCCAGCGCGTGTACGCCTTCTCGGTGGCGGGATTCGCCTTGGCCGCCTCGAGGTCCGCCGGGTCGTCGAAGTCCAGCTTGGCCTTGCGCATGGCCTTCTTGAACTGAGCGAGACGGAGCCTGGCCATCTTGTTGCGCTTGGCACGTCCGGCTTTCCTGTAGACGATCTTGCCGTTGAAGCGCGTGAAGACCTCCGGGTCGAAGCCTGCCTCTTCAAGACAGGGCTCGACGTCGACATCGTGGGCGTCCCACTCGGCCTTGATCACCGAAAGTGATGGCGGGATGCCGTACAGCTCGAGGTAGTTGTGCTGGTGCTCCGCGAGGGCGTCGCCATCGGAGTCGATGCGGTCGTTGGCCAGGCCGACGTAGGTCTGCCGGTACTCGTTGGCGGACTCGTCCTCGAGGCCCGGGGTCTTCTCGGTGAAGATGTAGGGCGTCCAGGTATTGGAGAGGTCGACGATGGTGTAGCCGCGTGCCTCCGCTTGCCCCACATCCATCTCGCGCGGCTCTTCGCCGGCTTCGATGACCCAGGCGGTCTTGGCGGGGTGTTCCCGAAAGCTGGTCTTTGTGATCGCGCCCAGCTCGAGCACTTCATCGTCGGTCGCAGTGATGGGAGCGGCGCCGGGATCGGATTGCTCGGCTTTTCCGAAGGCCGTCGTGCGCCCGAGCTCCGACTCCGCGGGCTTGCCTTCCTTGCTGGTGCCTGAGCATCCGACCGCCATGGCCGTCAGCAGCGCCAGCGCGACCGGGCGCGGTTGCCGACCACCCAGATCCTTCGTTTTCGCGCTCAAAATGGCCGGAATTCCCATGATGCGATCGTAGCCTCCTGCCCTTGGACGCGCCAAAGTGCTGCGAGATTTCAATGGGGACACCCCGAGTCCTGGGGCTTCGTGACCCGGCCGCTCCGGCTCGCCCCGGGTCCTCGGACGGCCGCTGGGAACTTTACATCGAAGCCCCGCCGTGCAACGTTCGGGCCGGATCCATGCGGCCAATGCGAGTCCTTCGTTTCCTCGTTCTGAACGGCATTGCCGTCGGCCTCGGCGCCGTCGTCGCGACGTCGTGCATCGACGTCGACTACCCGATCGTCGCGTTCCGCTGTAACCCGCGCCAGTCCGACAACTGCCCGGAGACGCACTTTTGCTGCTCCGACGACCCGGCGGCTGTGGATGGCGCTCTGCCCGAGTACCAAAACTCCGGCATCAGCGGTGGCGTGCCTTACTTCTCCGGCTTGAACAACGGGCTCGGCACGTCGGGCATGTGCGTTCAGACTTCCGAGATCCCATCGGGGTCTGGTCTGTTCGAGGCAGCGGCCGCGAACTGCCCGATTCCGTGCAACCCAACCTGGGGCGACGATGACACCCGCGCGGTATGTGGCAACGACCGCGTGTGCTGCCAAACGGTGGAGATCGAGCCCACCGACTGCATTCTCGACGGCGACACCTGGCGCCCCGTCACCGGTGTCGACTTCGCCGAGGGACGCTCACGGTGGGAAGCCGCGTCCCACGAGACCCACCAGGACCCCGGCGGCAGCGGCTGCATCACGTTCGCGCAGGGCGTCACCGACATCAACGACCCCGCCCTGCGTGGATGTGTCGAACAACTCTCGGTCGCCGACCAGCGCGGCTTCTGCATGGCGCTCGCGGCCGGCCAAGGCTGCCCGACGGACGACCCCGGCTACATCAACGCCTGCGACCAGATCAACATGGGTCTCATCCCGCCGCCGTTCTGAGCCGACCCGAGGAGCAGCGGCATGGCGCCGCGGAGTGGCGATAAACGCGCCGTCCCGCGGCGTTTTGCTTGGTTGGCCAGAACGAGATCCAATCTGCGCGAAACTCGCGAATCCCCACAAACTCCCGCGGACGAGGGTCCTGCACCACGCCGAGCCCTGGGTCACGCGCAATGGCGCCAACCTCGCGTTGGCGTTGTCCCTCAAAGCGCTTACATTCGCGTCCCACCAGCCCTCCGTTGGCGGGCTTTGCGCAGAGAGCGCTGCAAGTAGACCCGATGGCCACCGCCAAAAAGACCACCGCATCGTCGAAGACCTCCAAAAAGGCAGGGTCTGCGAAGAAGGTGACCAAGAAGAAGACCGCCAAGGCGGCGACCAAGAAGAAGACCACCAAAAAGAAGGTGGCGAAGAAGAAGGTCGCCAAGAAGAAGACCGCCGCGGCGACCAAGAAGAAGACCACCAAAAAGAAGGTGGCGAAGAAGAAGGTCGCCAAGAAGAAGGTCAGCAAGAAGAAGAGCTCCGCGAAGTCCGCGGGGTCGGCGGATGGCCGTCAGCTGGTGATCGTCGAGTCTCCCGCCAAGGCGAAGACCATCAACAAATACCTGGGCAACGGGTTCGTGGTCCACGCCTCGGTCGGCCACATCCGCGACCTGCCGGCGAAGGCACCCAAGGGCGTGAAGATGCCCGTGCCCGGCGTCGACCTCGAAAATGGCTTCGTGCCCACGTACGAGGTGCTTCCGGGCAAGGCGAAAACGGTCACCGAGCTGAAGCGACTCGCCAAGACGGCCAGCGACATCTGGTTCGCAACTGACCTTGACCGCGAGGGGGAGGCCATCGCCTGGCACCTCGCGCAGGAGCTGGGTGTTGAGCCTCGCGAAGCCAAGCGCGTGGTGTTCAACGCGATCACCAAGACCGAGGTCCAGCGCGCCTTCTCCGAGCCCCACGAGATCGACGTCGCCAAGGTCAACGCGCAGCAGGCCCGGCGTATCCTCGACCGCATCGTCGGCTACCAGGCGTCTCCGCTGCTGTGGAAGAAGGTCGCGCGGGGTCTTTCGGCCGGTCGCGTGCAGTCGGTGGCCGTGCGCCTGATCGTCGAGCGTGAGCGCGAGATTGAGGCATTCGTGCCCGACGAGTACTGGAAGGTCACCGCCCACCTGGCGCTCGACCCCAAGACCTCGCCCAAGCTGGCCAAGGCCTGGACCGCGCTGCTCGCGCAGCGAGACGAGAAGAACAAGCCGCCCACGCTCAAGGCCAAGAACGCATGGCTCGCCGAGCACAAGGGCCTCAAGACCGAGCTCTTTCAAATCGACGGCAAGAAGTTCGACCTGGGCTGCAAAGCCGACGCGCCGCGCGACCTCTCGAAGGACATTCACAAGATCGCCGAAGCGGTCGGCCTTCAGAATGTCGAGGTCGTCAGCACGCCCGACCCCGAAGGCAAAGGCCCCGCGGCGGTCAAGCGCGAGGTCGTGGGCGCCCTCGATCCCAAGGCGATGTACGCCATCGTCAGCATCGAGACCCGGCGCACCACGTCGCGGCCACCTGCGCCGTTCATCACGTCGTCGCTGCAGATCGCGGCCGCCAACCAGCTGGGCTTCACGGCGCAGCGAACGATGCGGGCCGCGCAGCAGCTGTATGAAGGCATCGAGGTGCCGGGTGAGGGCCAGGTCGGTCTCATCACCTACATGCGTACCGACTCCACCAACCTCGCCCCCGAAGCGATCGCCAACGCGCGAGAGTACGTGGGCAAGCTCGGCGAGGAGTACCTGCCCGAGAAGCCCAACACCTGGACCTCCTCGAACAAAGACGCCCAAGAAGCACACGAGGCGATTCGTCCGACCTCGGCCGCTCGAACGCCCAAGGAACTCGAGTCGGCGCTCACGCCCGATCAGTTCCGCCTGTACGACCTCATCTGGCGCCGCTTCGTGGCCGGCCAGATGGTCCCGGCGAAGTGGGACGCGACCGCGGTTCTCTTCGAGCGCTCGGACAAGAAGACCGGCGCCACGCTCAAGGCCACCGGCCGCGTGCTGGCGTTCGACGGCTTCTACCGGGTCGCAGGCGTGCCGACGGCCAGCGACGAGCAGACGCTGCCCGACGTGAAGAAGGGCGACAAAGCGGCGCCGTTCTCCATCGACCCCGCGCAGAAGTTCACCTCGCCGCCGCCTCGCTACAGCGAAGCGTCGTTGGTCAAGACGCTCGAGGCCGAGGGCATCGGTCGCCCGTCCACGTACGCATCGATCATCAGCGTCATTCAGGACCGTCGCTACGTCGAGCAGCTCGACCGCCGCTTCTACGCGACCGACCTCGGCGAGGTCGTCACCGACAAGCTCATCGAGGCGTTCCCCTCGCTGATGTCGGTCGGCTACACGCGCTCGATGGAAGACGAGCTCGACCGCATCGAAGAAGACGAGGCGGACTGGCAGGACATGCTCACGCGCTTCCACGGCCCCTTCACCGAGGCCCTCGAGGCGGCGCACGAGAGCATGACGCACGCCAAGGCCGAGACGCAGCCGGCGATCTACGCGTGCCC
>CAYSPB010000209.1:0-7594 GCA_964432695.1 uncultured Nannocystaceae bacterium | reverse complement strand
AGTGCGGTTCGCCGACGCTGTACCGCTTCGGTCGCAACGGTCGCTTCCTGTCGTGCTCGACCTATCCCGACTGCGACTACTCCGCGCCGATCGACCGCGCGGGTCGTCCGCTACTGCCCGAGCGTGTGGACGTGGCGGTGCCCGAAGATGGCTCGCAGATGGAGCTTCGCAACGGCCGCTTCGGTCCGTTCTTGGCCTCGATCAACTATCCCGAGACCAACTTCGTGCTCAACGTCGACAAGAAGGGCGGGCTCAAGTACCCGTCGATCCCGCCGATCGAGACCTCGCTGGAGTGCCCCAAGTGCGATGCCCCGATGAACCTGCGGCGTGGCAAGCGGGGGCCTTGGCTGGGATGCTCGCGCTTCCCGAAGTGCCGCGGCCGCCTCGGCTGGAACACGCTGGACGACACGGAGAAGGAGGCGCTCGAGAAGCAGCTCGCCAAGCACGAGAAGGCGAACCCGCTGCCGAAGATCGCCCGCTTCACCAACGGCGAGGAGATCCCCGAAGGCACGCCGATCGCCGAACTGGTCGTGCCCGGCGGCGTCGCGGAGCTGCAGGTGCACCCTGATGCGGACGTCGAGGGCGACGTGGGCCTGTCCGCACCCAAGCGGCCGCTGCCGCCGCGCCCGAGTTCGAACGAGTCCGCCGCCCCAGCCTGAGGCGACGAACCAAAGAAAACGCCGGCTGTCTCGTGACGGCCGGCGTTTTTTCGGACTTGTCGGAGCGCTAGGGCTCGACGAACGTGGCGCCGTCGGGGGCTTCTTGCTCGAACCAGGCGGTGAACAGGGCGAGGTCGGACTCGGTCATGGGAATGCCCTCGTCCGTCTCGCACTGGGCCATGGGCATGTTTTTCTGGTTGACCACGCGGTCTTCCACGGCCTGCCAGGCAGGGTTGCCCATGTACTGCATGTTGGCACCGGCGTAGGTGTTGGTGAAGTTCGCCAGCGTCTGCAGCTGCGTGCCGCCGCCGAAGGGCACGTACGGGGGCGCGGCTTCGGTCACGTAGTGGCAGCCGCAGTTGCGCTCGAGCGCCGAACCGATCGAGGACGGGATCTTGCCCGCCTCGTCGCCCGCGTCGATGGGGTTGGTGGCGGTCGCGTCGATCGCCTCCAGCGAGCAGAGCACGGGCTCGGCCTCGCCGGTGCTGGATTCTCCCTCGCCGTCGTCATCCGCGGTGTCGGCGGTGTCGGCGGTGTCGTCTCCGGTGGGGTCGGTCGATGCGCCGCTCGTGGAGGGCACGTCTCCGTCGGGAAACTCGACCCCGGCGACCCAACCCACGATGATGGCAAGGTCCTCCGGGTCGAGGGGCGCCCCGAGAGGCATCTGGGCCCCGACGGGCGGCGATGGGAACATCTTCGTGATGAGGTAGCTGTTCTCGACGTCGCCAAAGGTCACCAACGGACCGCCGGCCCCGGATTGAGTGATCCACGCGCCTTGAGACGTCTCGGACAGGTCCGGCCCGACGACGCCGGAGACGTGGCAGCCGGGGATGGCACAGCTCTCGTTGAGACGCTGCTGGACGGCCGGGGGCACGGCACTGCCGCCACCGCCTTCGCCTTCATCGATGCGCGTGACTTGGTCGCACCCCGTGGCGAGCAGGGCTGCGGCCGCAGTGAGCAGGATGGTGTTGGAGCGGATCATTTGGATGCGCCTCCTTTCTTCGCTTCACGCTCTTTCTTCCAGCGTGCCGCGTTCTTGCCGAGCGTGAACTGGCGGACGAGGTTGAAGCCGAAGAAGAAGTTGAACTCGTTGAAAGGGTTGCTCTCGTCGACACCGTCGTCGGTGTTGAACGGGTTGCCCGACTGGCCGCCAGGCGCGGCGAGGTTCGGATGGATCTCCCGGTTGTTCGTAAAGAACAGCTGGAAGAAGTGCTTGCCCGTGTAGTACGAGGCGCCCAGACCCCACGAGCCGATCTTCGAGCCGTCGGGGTCCGCGTCGCCGCCGCGGTAGTAGAACAGGTTTGGGGTTCCCAC
This sequence comes from uncultured Nannocystaceae bacterium, assembly GCA_964432695.1. Classification (GTDB taxonomy): domain Bacteria; phylum Myxococcota_A; class Polyangia; order Nannocystales; family Nannocystaceae; genus CAJXVA01. The sequence goes on along the minus strand of CAYSPB010000209.1, from coordinate 5,621 downwards.
GTCGGGCACGGGCAGGAAGTACTCGACGTCGACGGACCACTTCTTGCGCTTGCCGAGCCACACCTGCGAGGCGAGACCCATGACCAGGGTGCCGCGTGTGTCCTCGACCGGAACCGGACCTTCGCCGTCGTCGAAGTCGACGAGCACGCGGGCGCTCTTGTTGGTGCCGGTGTGGTAGCTCATCGAGAACTGGGTGGCCCAACGCTCGAACCACAGGCGGCTGAGCAGCAGCATGAAGTTGCCCGAGACCGCGTTCTCCACGTCGAAGTCGCGCAGCAGGTCCAACGAGACGTAGCCGCCGAGCGAGACGGGCATGTCGTCCTCTTGGCGCAGGGCGATGTACTTGGTGTTCAGCTCCCACGCCTTGCGCGAGTTGCTGCGCTTGAGGCCGACATCCCAGCCGTCGAGAATGCCGTAGGCCACGCCCATGCTCATCACGACGCCTGCATCGAGGCCGAACGCACCGCGCTCGGTGCCGATGCGGCCGAAGCGGTGGTCGATGCGGTATTGGAAAGTCTTCTTGCCCAGGGTCGTCGTCGTGGGCAGCACGATGTGCTTCACGCCGTGGAAGGGCTTGTACTTCTTCTTGGGCGGGACGATGGCCGGGCCCGTGTCGGTCTGCGGTGGCGAGGCTGCACCGGCATCGCCCGCGGCCGGCGGATCGCCACCGTCGGCTGGAGGCGCCGCTGCGGCAGCGCCGTCGTCCTTGGGCATACTCGCGATCCAGTCGGAGATGATCTTGAGCTTGTCCGCCGGCAGGGGGTCGTCACCCAGCGGCATGAGCTCTTCTTTCATGTCCGGCGTGGCGAGAACCTTGTCCATCAGGTAACTCGCGCCGGGGTCTCCGGGGGCGATGAGGAGCTTGTCCGACTCGTTCGCCTTGCGGCCGACGAGGACCGAAAGGTCGCCCTCGAGGCTGAATTCGCTCGGGTCGGTGGGGTCACCCCCCTCCGCGTGGCAAGCCGTACAGTACTCGTCGAAGACTTCGGCCACCTTCGCGGCCAACGCGGGATCCCCCGCGGGGGCGCTGGTGAGCGCGAGCGTGAAGAGAGCAGGCAACATAGGCATGGCGATCATACGAAAAGCGGCCGTTCAACGCGCTTAATCTGTCTTACGGCCGCAGCGTTACACGCGACGTGCAGAACCTCGCGTCCCGATGTCTCCGCCAAGCGTTCCCTGCTAGCATCCCCACCATGCTGGACCGCTCTGCGCGCCGCGTTTCGCTGCAGGTTTTCTCGCTGTTGACCGTACTCGGCCTCGCCGGCTGCGGCGGCGGCGATGAAAAAGCCGCCGCCAAGCCCACGACCTCGGCAAAGCCGGACGCGAAAGCCGACCCCAAAGCGGACGCAAAGGCCGACCCCAAGGCGGACGCAAAGGCCGATCCGACGCCGGATGCAAAGGCTGAGCCCGCCCCGGGTGCGAAGGCCGAGGCTGGCGAGACCGCGACGCCAGACCCCGCAGAAGCGGCGGACGCCGGTGGTGAGCCTGCCGCCGAGACGGCTGGCGCTGCCGCCGAAGGCGGAGCGGATGCTGGCGCTGCAGAGGGTGGTGAGCCCGCCGCCGAGACGGCGCAGGGCGCCGACGAAGGGGGCGCCGCGGAAGCGGGTGCCGATGCAGCCGCAGCCGGAAAAGACTCTGCCGCATTGATCAAAGAGGCGCGGACCACCAAGACGACCGACGAGCGGGCCCTTGCTGCGCTGACCGAGGCCGAAGGCGCGGGCGCGACGATCAAGGAGCTCGCTCGCGCGGCCAAGGCCCGCGGCGACTACCTCTACAAGTCGCCCGACCGCGCCAAGGTTTTTTATGAGTGGTCCGCGGCCAAGGACGAGGACTACGCGGACCCGGTGTTCGCGCTCGCCAAGCAGAAGGCCGTGACTGGCGACCTCGAGGACGTCGTGAAGCTGCTCAAGCAGGTTGCCGAGCGCAAGGGCGGCAAGAAGCTGCTCGAGCAGATCGACTTCGACCCCACGTGGGACATCGTCAAAGACGATCCCGAGGTGCGCGCCCTTCTGTGAGTGCACCGAACGCAGCTCGCATCGGCGTGCTGTTCGTCTGCCACGCGAACATGTGCCGCTCTCCGCTCGCCCATGCGCTGTTCGTCGAACGCGCGCGTGCACGCGGTCTGCTGGAGGCCCTCGACATCGACAGCGCGGGGACGTGGGCTGCGGACGGCATTGCACCGCATGCAGGCAGCGTGGCCGTCGGGCAAGAGCACGGACTGAGCTTGGCGTCCGCGGGGGTCTCCCGTGGTCTCCGCCCCGACGACCTTCAACGATTCGCCCACATCATCGTGATGGACCGGGCAAACCTCAGCGACGTCGAGCGCCTGCGCCGGCTGTCGGCGTTCGGTGCGGTCGAAGGTGGCCAAGCCAAGGTCCGGTTGCTGCGGACGATTGCCGAGCCGCACGTGCGCGGCGGTGACCTCGACGTGCCCGACCCGGTGCGAGGTGGGCCCGCCGAGTTCGCGCACGTCTTCGCGCTCGTAGACCGTGGTTGCAACGCGCTGCTCGACGAGTTGTTCGGCCCCAACCGCGCGGGCTGATGCTGCGAACGAGGTTGCCGCCTATCGAAACCCGAGTCGTTTCGGGCGGCTAGTCGGTTGCGGACGGAGCACACAGCCCCGCGCAACGCGCGTGCATCCGCGTGCCTATACTGCCGCCGCTCGCGATGACGCGCCTTCTTCGCTATCTGGCACCGAACCTCGTCACCTCCGTGGGGCTGTTGTTCGGCCTGCTCTCGATGGTCGCAACCATCGAGCATCGCTTCGTCGACGCCGGGTGGCTCATCACCGGGTCCGTCATGCTCGATCGCGTCGACGGCTTCGTCGCGCGCTTGCTTCGGGCGACGAGCCCGTTCGGCATTCAGATGGACTCGTTCGCGGATGCGATCAACTTCGGCGTGGCGCCGGCCCTGCTGGTGTACGTCTCGCTGTCGAGCGTGCCTGCGCTGGGGTTCGACCAGGGCGTCGGACAGGTGCTGTTGATGATCGCCTGTGCCGTGTGGGTGCTCGCCAACGTCTTTCGGCTGGCGAAGTTCAACGTCGTGGCCGAGGAGGCTGCGCCCAGCGTGTTCTTCGGGGTGCCAACGACGCTGGCTGCGGGGCTGCTCGTCATCTGGATGCTCGTTCTGCACAAGTATTCGCCGCCCGAGGCGCTGCTCGGCTCGCCCGCGTCCTTTGAGGGACCGCGGGTGTTCGGCGGGCTCACCGTCGGTATTTCGGCGTGGTCGTATCTGCCCGCCGCGATGCTGCTGGGTGCGTTCTTGATGGCGTCGAACCTGCCGCAGCCGAAGCTGCGCCCGGCAAAGCACAAGGCGCTCACCGGTCTGCTGGCCCTCGGTGCGGCGTCGGGCTTCCTGTTCGCATTCATCCGGTTCATGCCGGACTACATGGCGCTGCTGCCGACGAGCTGGACGATCGGGGCGTTGCTCTGGAGCGTGTTCTCGCCGAAGGCGCGCGGCTTCAAGACGCCCTCGTTCCTGCCGTCCGAGCCTCCCGGCGACCGTTCGTAGGCCGCGCCGGGCTACAGTGCGAGCCAGGCTCGCGCGACGCGGCTCGCCTCATCCGGGACCGCGAGCGTGAAAATGCGGTGTGGGTTCTCCTCGACCGACACCTCGAGCGTGACCAGCCGGGAGCCGCGGAAGACGCTGAACATCGCCGTCTTGCCCGGCCCGATGCGTCCCAGGGCCGCGCGGAGCGTGGCCTCGCTCGTGACCTTGCGGCCGTTGATGGCGATGACGTCGTCGTTGCGAACGAGTCCGGCCCGCGCGCTGGGGCTGCCGGGGTCGAGGTTCCGGACGGTCGTGCCGCGGAGGCTCAAGCCGACCCAGGCGCGCTTGCTGGCCGCATCGGTGGCGTCGGTTCCCTTGGCGCTCGTCCACTCAGGACGGTCCTTCACGGTGACGCCCGCGCGTTCGAGCAGGGCGGGCAGGGGAATGGGCTCGACGCCGTCGACGTAGCGCGCGAAGAAGTCCGAGACGTCGCCGCCTGCTTCGGCGGATGCGGCCGCAATGACGTCCTGCGCGGTGATGCCATCGCCGTCGGGCCCGACCTGCTTCACCAAGCGGCGGAACATCCCGGGCAGAGAACCCTGGCCGTTGCTCCGCAGCCGAATTTCGAGGTCGAGCGCGATGCCGACGATGTCGCCCTTCTCGTAGTAGCTGATCGTCTCGTTTCGATGGTTGCCCTCGGGTTGGTACGCGTGCGTCCAGGCGCGAAAGCTGACCTCGGAGAGCGGCATTGCGTTCCGTCCAGGCTTGCGCAGGTATGCGGTGTACCGCTGCGCGACGTGGTCGAGGTAGTCCTGCGTCGACCACAAGCCGCTGCGTCGCATGGCCAGGGACTCCATCGTTTCGGTGAAGCCCTCGTGGAACCACAGCAGTGACGAGTAGTTTTCGTGCAGGTAGTCGAACGGCCCGAGGACGCGGTCATGGATCCGCTTGACGTTCCACAGGTGGAAGAACTCGTGCGCGGTGAGACGGGCCGCGCTGCCGTAGGCATCGTCGCGATCGAAGGCGCTGCGGCGCATCATCATCATCGTGCTGTCGGCGTGCTCGAGGCCTCCGCCACCGACGTCGTTGATGTGCATCAAGAACACGTACCGCTTCATGGGAAAGCCGCCCATCATCTCGCCGAGCGTGCGGCTGATCGACTTGGCGTCGGAGACGAGGCGCGCGCGGTCGATGGCGAAGTCGTCGGCGCCGGTCAGCACGTACTCGAAGTCGGTCCCGTCGACGGAGAAGCGGTCGACGGTGGGCGTACCGGCCTCGATGGGGCCGTCGACGAGTGTGTCGTAGTCGGGGGCCGTGAACACGTCGCCGCTGCGGGGCAAGGCGGAGTGCAGCGTCCAGCCCTCGGGAGCCTTGATGGAGACCTCGCGTGGCCGCGCTTCTTTGCCGGGTTCGAACACGAAGACGCTCGCGCCGTTGATCGAAGCGTGCGTGTCGTCGACGTAGCTGTTGCGTACGCTGGCCGTGGCTGCGTAAACGCGATAGCGAACCTCGAAGGGCTTGCCGCCGTTGCCCACTCGCCAGGTCTGCTTGTCGACCGGTGTGACCGGCAGCGCGGTGCCGTCTTCGCCGATGGCCGCGAGTTCGTAGATGTGCTTGGCAAACTCGCGGACCTTGTAGGAGCCTGGCGTCCACGCGGGCAAGGCGAGCTTCGTCTGCTTGGCCGGTCCGGGGAAGCGCGCGCGGACCTCGAGGTACTGCGACGCAGCATCCGCGATCTCGACGGTGTATCGAACGGGCTTGGCCGGGCGAGCGGAGGCCGGGCGAGCCGTGGCGCAGGCGGCCAGCACGAGTGGAGCAAGCCACAGGAGGGACGGCGTCGAAGCGCGCATTCGCCGGGAGTCTAGCGAGTCGACGCGACCGACCCAAACCAACGAAAAACCCCCGCGTGGGCGGGGGCTGGGCTTCGCACAGACGGGCGTCAGCGACGCAAGAAGCGGAGCATGGAGCCGGCGAATACCATGGGCACGAGCAGCAGGCCGGCCGCGAGGGCATTTACTACGGTGCCGCTGACCACCGGGTAGCCCATCGGCGAGAGGATGATGCAACCGCTCGCGGGTTCGCCAAACACGAACTCGCACGCCGCGATGAGTCCGGCCGCCCCCAACGAGAGC
>CAYSPB010000208.1:8922-12900 GCA_964432695.1 uncultured Nannocystaceae bacterium | reverse complement strand
CAACAACGTCGTGCACACGTACGACCTCGGCGAACTCGGCGGCGAGTACTTCATCGCGATGGAGCTGCTCAAGGGTGAGGAGCTCGTCAACGTCATGCGGCGCTCTCACCAGGCGGGTCGACCCCTTCCGCTCGAGCTGGCGATCGGCGTGATCATGCAGTCGTGCGAGGGCTTGCACTACGTGCACTCGCGCACCGACGGGGCCGGCAACCCGCTGGGCCTCGTACACCGCGACATCAACCCCACCAACATCCACGTCGGCTACGACGGGGTGTGCAAGGTGCTCGACTTCGGCATCGCAGCCACGCGGGCCTCGGCGGTCGCCAAAGAGGGACAGGTCGCCGGTAAGCTGTCGTACATGGCGCCCGAGCAGCTTCGGGGCGAGATCATCGATGCGCGCGCGGATGTGTTCCCGCTGGGCGTCGTCATGTACGAGCTGTGCCTGGGCCGCCGTCTGTTCCGCGGCCAGCGCGACGACGTGATGCGTCGGGTGCTCGAGGGCGACATTCCGCCGCCCACGTTCGTCAACCCCAGCTTCCCGCCCGCCCTGGAGGCGGTGATCATGCGGGCGCTCGAGGTCGACCCCGCCGACCGATACCAAAACTGCGACCACATGTTCCGCGACCTGGAGGCGTTCCTTCAGGAAGAAGGCCTTTCGTGGACGCCTCGCAAGCTCAGCGCGGTGATGGTGGAGTTGTTCGGCGAAGGCGCGCCGGCGGTCGTGAACTACGACGACCAGTACGACGACCTCGAAGACGATGCGCTCGATTTCGACCAGTTCGAGAGCGTGTCGAACGAGTCCGAAGAGGCGCCGCAGTGGGCGCAGGACCTCGAGGTCAAGGCGCCTGAGGCGGTGCCGAAGCGCCGTCGCAAGCGTCAGCTGACGATCGGCAACCTCGAGGCGCTGGTCGTTCAGGGCAAGTTCGACGAGTCCGGAGCCCATCCGGTCGTTCCGCCCCCCAGTGGCGAAGCGCCGGCCGTTGAGGGCGCGGATTCGGCCGCGTCGGGCATTCACAAGACCGTCCCCCGCGAGCCCAGTGGCGCTCGTCGTACGCCCACCGGGAGTCGCCCCCGCCTTCGAACGGGTCCGGCGGCGCGCAGCACCGGTCGCAGCCCGATGCTCACCACCGGGCCGCTGACCCCCGTCTCCGACAACACCACGGGCTTCGGCCAGGGCGTCGTCAAGAACAAAGGCGGGAGCATTGCGTGGGCCTGGATCGCAGGCCTCGTCGTGCTCGGGGGCTTCGCTTACCTCGCGTATACTCTGTTCACGGCCAAGTAAGGCCTGCGCTTCTCATCAGCCCGCACATGCTCAACGGATCCGCACAGCTCGAAGCCTGGAAAAAGATCGCGGCCTTCGAGGTGTTCGGAGACTACGCGCCGATGTCGGGGTTCCGGCTCATGGTGAAGATCGGGGTTCAGGCGAGCACGCTCGACCGCATCCTCGAAGCGCGCGCGCAGTCCAGCGCGCTTCTCGACCCCGAACTCGCGCGCTACATCGTACGTGCCGGACTCGGCCTGTCCCAATCGGGCATGGTGTCCTTCGTGTACGCCACGCCGGTCGAGACGGTCTGTGTCATTCGTCCCGACGTGGTGCAGGGCGCCGGTGCTGCGGTTCCGATTCAGTCGCAGCTCCAGGCGGCGTTCACGGCCCGCCTGTCTCTGCTTGCCGGGGCCGAAGTTCCTGCGGTCGGGCAGCTCTTCGAGTTCCCCGACGTGACCGTCGTTCGCAAGGCGCTGACCCGACTCGTCGAAGACGTCGAGGAGTCTACGCCCCTGCGGAGCTCGTTGTGGCTTGGCGCCCAGCTGCGCGGACGCGGGCAGCCGTTCCACCCCTCGATGCTCGAGACGCTCGAGGAGCAGACCAGCCTGCTGCAGAGCAATGGCATCGACATGGACGCGCTGCCGCCATGGTGGTGGCGGGGCATCGCCGCGTCGGTTCGACCCGACGGCGGCGTCGACATCTACGACGATCTTCCGGTTGGCGAAGCGATCGGCCACCTGGTTCCCGAGTGAGTTCGCCGTTCGGGGTCTACGTGCACGTGCCGTTCTGCGCGCGTGCATGCCCGTACTGCGACTTCGACTTTCGCGTCGACGCCCGTCCCGATGGTGCGTCGCTGCTTCGGGCGCTTCGGTCCGAAGCACAGGAGCGGGACGACGCCCGCGTGGCGGAGGCGGCGCGGACGTTTTATGTCGGTGGCGGCACGCCCAGCGTCCTCGCGGCGGACGACCTCCGGGCGCTGCTGCAGTGGATGGCGCGGACGTGGTCCACCGGGGCACTCGTCGAGTGGACGGTGGAGTTCAACCCCGAGCACGCCGACCCGTCGCGACTCGATGTGCTTGCCGAGGCTGGGGTCACCCGGGTCTCCCTCGGTACGCAAAGCTTCGATCGCCGCGGGCTCGTTCAGCTCGGTCGGGCCCATGCGCCGACGGCGGCCGCAGACGCCGTCGCGCAGGCGCACGCCCGGGGGATCGCGGGGTCGGTGGATCTGCTCGTCGGCTGGCCGGGGCAGGGCGAGGCCGGGCTCGACGCAGAGATCGACGCCGTCCTCGCGCTGGACTGCAGCCACGTGTCGATCTACGCGTTGACGATCGAGGCCGGCACGCCGTGGGAGCGCCTCGTCGAGCGCGGGGTTCGGCAGGCACCGCAAGCCGACGTCGCTGCCAGCCGACTCGAACAGACCCACAAGCGGTTGGTCGCGGCGGGCTTCGAGCACTACGAGGTCGCCAGCTACGCCCGATCGGGAGCGCGGGCCGAACACAACAGCGGTTACTGGCTCGGTCGAGACTACGTGGGGCTGGGTCCTTCGGCCGCTTCGGCCGCGTTCGATGGGCCGGCCGTTGCACGGCGAACGAACGCGCGCGGAGCGGACTGGTGGGGTGGGCAGGGTCCGAGCGAGGAGAGCCTCGACGAGGAGTCGGGCGCGCGCGAGGCGGTCTGGCTGGCGCTGCGCTTGCTCGAAGGCGTATCGGTGGCGGGGCTGCTCGAGCGCATCCGGCGGGACCGCGCGTGGCTGGAGGCGCAGCTCGCTCGGCCCCTGGCGGTGGGCAACGTCGAGCTGACCGGGGACCGGTTGCGGGTTGCGCCGGGGCGCTGGCTGCACCACGACGCCATCGCCGTGGATGTGTTGTGAGCGGCCCGGCTGCTATGCTCGACTCGATGGAGGCGCCGCTCACCCCGCGACAGCAGGTGCTGCTGTTCGCGGTCTGCCGGGACTACATCGTCACGGGGCAGCCCTCGTCGTCGGGCCGGCTGGTGAAGGCCCACGGGCTTCCGTGGTCTTCAGCCACCGTGCGCCAGGAGTTTGCGGTGCTCGAGCGCGATGGCCTGCTCGAGCGTTCGCATCACAGCTCGGCCCGGCTGCCGACCCGGGCCGCAATCGAACGCTACGTCGCCTCGTTGGCCGGTGTGACCGCGCTGTCACCGTCGCTCGCCACCGCGGTCGATCGGGGCCTACAGGCGGCCGGGAACTCGGTCGGTGCCGAGGTCCGCGCTGCTTCGCGGGTGCTCAGTGAGGTCGCGGGCTGCGTTGCCGTGTCGTTCGTCGGGTCGGCGAGAGGAGGTCGGATCGAGGCGGTCGACGTCGCACCGCTCGTGCTGCCGCGCGCGCTGGTCGTGCTCGGCTTCGACGACGGTGAGACCATCATGCGCTCGGTGTCGATCGAGGCGCTCGACGACGACCCGGTCGTCGCCCAGGACCAGGTTCGTTCGCTGCAGGCGCGGCTGCGCTCGCTGTGCATGCATCGCACGCTGGACGCCGCACTCGAGCAGCTGCGGACCCTTCAGCAGGAGCAGCAGGCCCAAATCGACCGGGTTTTGGCCGAGGCCCTTCGCGTTGGGCTCATCGTTTGTGCAGGCGCGTCGCTGCATCCGCTGTGGCTGCAGGTCACCGGCCAGCGCACGCTCGCGCTCGAGGGCGTTGCCGAGCCAGGCACGGACGGGCTCGGGGAAGTCCTCGGCTTACTCGAGGATTACCA
>CAYSPB010000208.1:0-8894 GCA_964432695.1 uncultured Nannocystaceae bacterium | reverse complement strand
GCTTTGCCAGCTGCTTCCCGACGGCGGCGACCCGGCGACGTCCCGAGCCCAGGTCCGCGTCGGCGTGCCGCTTGCCCGGACCTCCACGCCTGCGCATCCGGTGCGTCTGACCGTGGTCGGATGCCGGCTGCCCATCTCGCAAGTATCCGCTTCCACTGGGGTTGTCGCGCTGCTGGGGTCCGACCGCATGGATTACGCCAGCGCGATTCCTCTGGTAGAGTACGCGGCGCGATCGCTGGCCTCCCACGGCGACTCCTGACCGCGGCTCGCGGTCCGACTTCTCCCGCGACTCGTCACCGAAAAAGCGCGGGAATCGACGTCCGAGAACGCTCTCCCGACCGCCGCGGTCACGCTCGAATCGCCCTCCACAACGCTTGAAGACACGATGACGCAAGGCAACGACGAGCAAACGCCCGGCCAGGGCAAAGACGACCTCACCGCCGAGATCGACAAGACGATGGCCGAAGCCGAGGCCGCGGTGAACGACATCCAAGACGGCGACGACGTCATCGACCTCAGCGACGTGGCTGATGCCGATGCCGACACCGAGCCGGCTGCGGACGCTGCCGAGGTCGCCGAGCTGCGCGAGACGGTGAGCAAGCTCGAGGGCGACGTCGCCGCGACCAAGGACAAATGGCTGCGTGCGGTCGCCGACCTCGAGAATTTCAAAAAACGCTCCAAGCGGGAGCTGGACGACCAGGCGCTGCGCACCGCGAACAAGCTCTTGCCGGCGTTTTTCTCGGTCATGGACAATCTCGAGCGCGCGCTCGAAGTTGCCGAGCCGACGGCCGCCAACGCGTCCGACGAGAACGCCGAGAACGTCAAGAATCTGGTTCAGGGCATCAAAATGGTGCGCCAGGAGTTTCTGGGCGCGCTCAGCCGCAACGGTATCGAGCCGATCCAAAGCGTCGGTACGCCGTTCGACCCTGCCTCGCACGACGCACTGCAGCAGTTCGACAGCCCCGACCACGCACCGGGCGTGGTCATTCGCGAGTTCGAAAAGGGCTACAAGATGAAAGACCGCCTGCTGCGACCGGCGCGGGTCATCGTGGCCGGTCCGGGCTCGACGGGTGAACCCCCGGCCGAGCCGTCCGCGGACGCGGGAGCACAGGAGTAGAGCACGATGGGGGAGGGGCGCATCATCGGGATCGACCTCGGCACGACGAACTCGTGCGTGGCGATCATGTCCGGGGACGAGGTGCAGGTCATCGCCAACGCCGAGGGCGCTCGCACCACGCCGAGCGTCGTGGCGTACACCGAGGAAGGCGAACGCCTCGTCGGTCAGATCGCGAAGCGACAGGCGATCACCAACCCCACCAATACCGTCTATGCGGCAAAGCGGCTGATCGGGCGCAAGCTCCAAGACGATCGCGTCGGTGACCTCGCGAAGCTGCTGCCGTACACGCTCGTCCCGGCCGACAACGGCGACGCGTGGATCGAGATCTGGGACCGCACCTATTCCCCATCCGAGATTGGCGCGGCCGTGCTCGAGAAGATGAAAGAGGCCGCCGAGGCCTACCTGGGCGAGACCATCTCGCGCGCCATCATCACGGTTCCCGCGTACTTCAACGACAACCAGAGGCAGGCCACCAAGGATGCCGGAAAGATCGCGGGCCTCGAGGTCGAGCGGATCATCAACGAGCCGACCGCGGCGACGCTCGCGTACGGCCTGCACGAGAAGGGCGAGAACAAGACGGTCGCGGTCTACGACCTTGGCGGAGGTACGTTCGACATTTCGCTGCTCGAGTTGCGCGAAGGCGTATTCGAAGTGCTGGCGACCGCGGGCGACACCTTCTTGGGCGGAGAGGACTTCGACAACGCGATCGTCAACTGGTGCGCTACCGAGTTTCTCGCGGAGAATGAGTTCGACCTGCGCACCGAAAAACTCGCCGCGCAGCGCCTCAAGGAGGCGGCGGAGAAGGCCAAGCAGGAGCTGTCCTGGTCTCTCGAGACCGAAATCAACCTGCCGTTCATCGCGGCCCGTGGGGGGCAGCCGATGCACTTCTCGCGCACGCTGACCCGTCGAAAGCTCGAGGAACTTACCAAGGACCTCATCGAGCGGACGCTCGCGCCCTGCCGTCAGGTGCTCGAAGATGCCGAGCTCGAGGTGGGCGACGTCGACGAAGTTTTGCTCGTCGGCGGTCAGACCCGCATGCCCCTGGTGCAGACCAAGGTGCAGGACTTCTTCGGGCGCGAGCCCAACAAAGGCGTCAACCCCGATGAGGTCGTGGCCGCCGGTGCTGCCATTCAGGGCGCGGTGCTCGAAGGCAAGGTCGAGGACGTGCTGCTGCTCGACGTCGTGCCGCTGCACATCGGTGTGGAGACGCAAGGTGGGGTGTTCGAGCCGCTCATCCTTCGCAACACCACCATCCCCACCCGCAAGTCCCAGGTCTTCAGCACGACGGTCGACAACCAGCCGGTGGTCAACGTGCACGTGGCCCAGGGTCTGCGCGAGATGGTCGATGACAACCAGAGCCTCGCGCGCTTCCAGCTCACCGACATTCCGCCCGCGCCGCGCGGCGTGCCGCAGATTCAGGTCAGCTTCGACATCGATGCCGACGGCATCTTGAGCGTATCGGCCAAGGACCTGGGCACGCAGAAGGAAGCCTCGGTCAAGGTCACACCCACGTCTGGGCTCACCGAGGAGCAGATCGACAAGCTCGCCGACGAGGCCGAGTCTCGCAAGGACGAGGACGCCGCGAAGAAAGACGTCGTGGAGCTGCGCAACCGGGCCGAGACGCTCGTATACACCTGCAAGCGCTCGCTCGAGGCCTACGGCAACCTGCTCAGTGATGTGGACCGGGCCGACGTGGTCGCGGATACCGAGCGACTCGAGGCGCTGCTCGCCGGGGCAGCCAGTGCCGACGCACTTCGCGAAGCCCTTGCTGCGCTCGAAAACTCGTCGCACCAGATCTACGAAGCGATGATGGCTCAGTCGAGCCAGGACGCCTGAGCGTCGGTCGCCGAACGCGGACTCGATGGCCAGCGACCACTACGCCGTGCTCGGGGTCGACCGCTCCGCGGACGCAGACACGATCAAGAAGGCGTACCGCCGGCTGACGCTCCAGTTTCATCCCGACCGGCACCCAAACGACCCGACGGCACAGGAGCGCTACCGGCAGATCAACGCCGCGTACGACGTGCTTGGCGACGCCCGAAAGCGGGCCCGGTACGACGCGCAGAGCCGGCTCGGCGGCGGTCTGGACTTGGCCAACATGGGCGCGGAGGGGCAGTCGCCCAAGGATCTTCTGCAGAACGTCTTTGGTGACGTCTTCCGCTCACGCCGTCGGCAGCGGCGAAAAGGCAGAGACCTGCGCTATACGCTCACGATCTCCCTCGCCGAAGCGGTCAAGGGCGGCGCTCATGAGATCTCGTTCGAAGCCATGGGGGTGTGCGAGACGTGCTCGGGCACCGGCACCCGGCCGGGCGGGACGCCGCCGAAGACGTGCAACGTCTGTGACGGTCGCGGGGAGGTCAAAGGCGACGGCCTGTTCGCGCCGTGGACGCGATGCGGGCGGTGCGACGGAACCGGCCTGCTCCACGAGGACCCGTGCACGACCTGCAACGGAGCGGGCAAGCGACGGCGAACGCGGGCATTCACCGTTAACCTGCCGCCGGGCGTCGACAGTGGAGCCGAGAAGATCCTCGAAGGCGAAGGCGAGCCCGGACGTTTTTCTGGCGACGCCGGTGACCTGAAAATCACCGTTCGCGTGCGCCCGGACCCCTTTTTGGAGCGCCGTGGCGACGAGCTTCGCTGCGAGCTGTTCGTCAGCGTCACCGAGGCGGCCTTGGGCGCCCAGGTCGAGGTCCCCACCATCGATGGCCCCGTTCGGCTCGACGTGCCCGCTGGCGTTCGCAGCGGGACCAAGCTGCGGCTTCGGGGCAAAGGCGTTCCGCGCAAGAAGGGTCGGGGGGATCAACTCGTGACGATCACGGTGGAGACACCGGTCACCGATGATCCGGCGGTCCATTCCGTGCTTCGCGAGCTCGAGGAGCGCAGTGCTCTGTCATCCGCTCTTCCGCGACGTTCGGCGCAGCGCAAGGCGTTCTCGGATCGCGAGCCGTCGGACTGACGCGGTCCGGCGCGGCTTCGCTCCGGGCGCGACGTGGATGTACGGGCTACCGCGGGTTGTACTACCCTTGAGAAGCCGGCCGCGGCCGCTCCCCAATGGTCTTCATCGACATCCAGCACCGCGAGGTGACGCTGAAGCTCGTCTACTACGGGCCCGCTCTCAGCGGAAAGACCACCAACCTGCAGCAGCTGCACCGGATCATCGGCGAGCAGACGGCCAGCGACCTGTTGACCCTCAACACGCGCGATGACCGAACGCTCTTCTTCGACCTGCTGCCGCTGCGCTTCTCGACCAAGGGGGGGCTCGACATCAAGGTGAAGCTGTTCACCGTGCCCGGCCAGGTCATGCACGCGGCCACGCGCCGTATCGTGCTTCAGGGTGCCGACGGCGTCGCCTTCATCGCCGACTCGCAGATCTCTCAGACGCGAAACAACAACGAGAGCTTCGCGGACCTGCGACGCAACCTGGCTGAGAACAACATCGGGTTCGAGGACGTCGCGATCGTCATTCAGTTCAACAAGCGTGACCTGCCCGGAATCCGGACGGACGAACAGGTCAAGCACATCGCAGCGAAGGGGTCTGAACCCGTCTACAAGGCCACCGCGATCGCCGGAGATGGGGTTGCGGAAACCTTCCTCGGTCTCGCTGCACTCACCTGGTCCAAGCTCGAACGCCAGTACGAACTGCGTGAGAAGTTCGGGGTTGGCCAGGACGAGTTCATGGCACAGATGCGAACGATGCTCGGACAGCCGGCTGGGGGTGCACCGTGAGCCTGGGTGGACTGCCGCCAGGCATTCCCGACCGGGTGCCACCGCTGAGCGACCTCATCCGCGACTCGGATCTCACGCGCACGCTTCGACCGTTTCTCGGCGGCACGGTGCAGGGGGCCGCCTTGTTCGCGCAGGACGGGACGCGCTTTGCCGGTGCGCACGCCGAGGACGGACCGATGGTCGCGTGGGAGCAGCTTCCACCCGAGGCCGCCGCGTCGCTGCAGCGTGGGGCCGCGTCGTCGTTTGGCATCGGGGACTCGGTATTCGACGTTCGGGCCGTCTACGCCGGTACGGAGCGCGTGGGCTCGCTGGTGGTCTCGCGCGCTGCGGTGGGCGGTGATGCGCGGGATGAAGGGCTCGCCGACGCGTTGTGTGGCGTCGTTGCCATGCTGCTGCAGGCGGGCTTTGCCACGTGGGTCACCTCGGAGATGCACCTCGCGTCCTCGCAGAGCGCTCATGCTGCGTTGACGAGTCGCAACAGCGAGCTCGAACGGGCGGTCGCGCACCTTCGCGAGCTCGACAAGCTCAAGAGCAACTTCCTCGCGACCGTCTCGCACGAGCTACGCACGCCGCTGACCTCGTTCATCGGCTTCTCCGAGATGCTCATCGAAGGCCTCGCCGGTCCGCTCAACGAGGAGCAGACCGAGTACGTGCAAACGATCCTCAACCGAGGAGAGGAGCTGCTCACCCTGATCTCGCACGTGCTCGAAATGTCGCAGCTCGAAGTCGGCACGATTCGGCTCGACCTGCATGCGCAGGACCTGCGCATGATCCTCGACCGCGCCGTGGAGACGCTGCGCCCCTCGGCTGACGCGGCCAGCGTCACGATCGCCGTGCAGATCGCCGACGCCGACGCTCTGCCGTCGGTGCTCGTCGACGCCGAAAAGACCCAGCGCGTGTTTCAGAACCTCATCGGCAACGCGATCAAGTTCAGCAAGCCTGGTGCGGTGGTCTCGGTTGCGGCTGTCGCTGCACCCATTCGCAAGCCGTTCCAGGAGGAGACGCTCTTCGGCGAGGAAGCCGAAGACGCCGTGCGAATCACGGTCCGCGACCAGGGCATCGGGATCGCGCCCGACCAGCTCTCGAAGATCTTCGAGGCGTTCTATCAGGTCGACGCCAGTCCGACGCGCGAGCACGGGGGCGCCGGCTTGGGGCTGTCGATCGTGAAGAACCTGGTGCAGGCCCACGGCGGCGACGTCTGGGCCGAGAGTGAGCTGGGGCAGGGCACCGCGATTCACTTCACCGTGCCGATCGCTGCCGTGGGCGAAGGGTGATCCCGTGATCGCCTCCGTCGACGAGATCGGACCGCCGTTTGCCGTCGCTTTTGTCCTTCGCGGACATCAATTCGCACGGATCGCGGTCTTGTGCGATCCGAGGCTCTTCATGCATGTTGCCCCTGAAGCGACGGAATGAAGACCGCCGAACAACTTCGCGAGCTGGAGCGTGTGGCCGAGGAACTCGGGGTGCGCGTCAGCTACGAACCGATGGCCGGACTGGTCAGCGGTGCAGGCGGCTTGTGCCGTGTGAAGGGTCAGTACCGGATCATCATCGACCGTCGGATCAAGCCCGCAGAGCGCATCACGCTGCTTGCCGATGCGCTCAGCCGGTTCGATGCCAGCGCGGTCGAGATGCCCAATGCGGTCCGTTCGCTGCTGGGCGGCACGTCGCGTCGCTCCGCCTAGCCGGACGTCGAATCGGGCTCCGGTTGGCCGCCGACGCGGGTCGTCCCACCAGGGGACCGCCGCTTCGGGACTCGCGCGTTGCACCGTCGGTGACGTGGAGCGGAAACGCGCGCTTCCGCGACGCTCAGCCGCGAGGGTCGAGCAAGCGGGCGAGGGTCGGGTCATCGGCAAGCAGATCGCTCACCTGTGCGCGCACGGCCTCGATGACTGCAGGATCGGCGTCTGCGGGCAGCTGGCTGGCAACGACCTGGTCGATCAGCTGCGCCTTGGCCTCGACCGGAGAGATCGCGCCACTGGCGAGCGCTTCGGTGAGCGCATCGAGTCCGAGTGTGGCCGAGCCGAGTGCGGCGGCTGGGTCCACGCCGGACGCGGCTTCCGTGGGCGTCGCGGCCTCGGGCCCCTGCACCGGGGCGGCAGGATCGGCGGGCGCGCTTTCGCCGCTGCGCCGAATCGCGCCAATGCCGAGGTCGTCGTCACCAGGAGGAGTCATGCCGGAGTCTCCACGACCTTATCATCGACCATCGTCGTCGATCGTTGCGGACCATTCGCACGTAAACACCGAGGCATCGAACGTGCGGATGTCCCGCGGTGCTGGCCGCGGAGAGTCTACGAAACCGTGGGGCCTGTGTTTATAATGACCGTTCGGGCCGGCGCGCTTTCGAGCGTACGGCTGCCGTTTGAGGCGCCACCTGGCGCCATTGCCCCCTCGATGCCCCCTTGGACGGAGTGACCCCGCGTTGAAACTGCCCGGAAAGTACGGACCCTATCTGCTGCTCGAGCGGGTCAGCGTCGGGGGAATGGCCGAGGTCTACAAGGCCAAAGAGTACGGGGTCGAAGGCTTCGAGCGGACCGTCGCGGTCAAGCGCATCCTTCCGCACGTCGCGGAGGATGACGAGTTCATCGCGATGTTCAAGGACGAGGCGAAGATCGCCGTCCAGCTGTCCCACGGCAACGTCGCCCAGATCTACAACCTAGGCAACGAGCAGGAGAGCTTCTACATCGCGCTGGAGTACATCGCCGGCCGAGACCTGCGCGCCATCTTCCAGAAGGGCCAGCAGTCTGGCAAGCCGATGCCGGTTCCACAGGTCTGCTACGTGATCATGAAGATCTGCGAGGGCCTGGATTACGCGCACAACAAGAAAGACAAGTACCAGCGCCCGCTGAACATCATCCATCGGGACGTCTCGCCGCCGAACATCCTGGTGTCGTTCGAGGGCGAGGTGAAGCTGATCGACTTCGGGGTCGCCAAGGCCGCCGGTCGCGCTTCGCGGACGCAAGCCGGCATCCTCAAGGGCAAGTTCGGCTACATGTCGCCCGAGCAGGTTCGTGGCATGCCGCTGGACCGCCGATCCGACGTGTTCTCGGTCGGCGTGGTGTTGTTCGAGACCCTCACCGGAACCCGACTGTTTCAAGCGGAGACCGACTTCGCAACGCTCGAGAAGGTGCGCGCAGTCGAGGTCCCGCGGCCGACGTCGCTGAACCCGGACATTCCCAAGCCGCTCGAGAACATCATCTACAAGGCCCTCGCGCGGGAGCCCGAGCAGCGGTACCAGTCCGCGATCGAGCTGCACGACGAGCTGCAGGCCTTCATGTTCGCGCAGGGCATGTTCTACAGCCGCAAGGACCTCGCGGGGTGGATGCGGACCCAGTACGCTCGCGAGATCGAGCTCGAGAAGGAAAAGGACAAGGCGCAGGCTTCGTTGCGCCCGGAGATGTTCGAGAACCCCCAGCCCGGTGGCGCAGACGCCGG
The DNA here is from genome assembly GCA_964432695.1 of uncultured Nannocystaceae bacterium. GTDB lineage: Bacteria > Myxococcota_A > Polyangia > Nannocystales > Nannocystaceae > CAJXVA01. The sequence continues at coordinate 619 of CAYSPB010000208.1, read as the reverse complement.
AAACGGGTCGCCTCGCCGCCAGCGCAAGACGATGATGCTCGGCGGGGGCAAGCCGCCGCCGCCACCCCCCGGTGGCGGGCGCAAGCCGCCGCCTCCGCCCCCGCGTGGAGGCGCTCGGCCCCGTGCGGGAGGCAAGCCTCCGCGGAACCCCGCGCCGCCGACGGCCGCGCATCAGTCCGTGCCTATTGGTCCGCCGCTGCCGAACAAGAAGGTCAAGCGCAAGACCATGGTCATGGGCAACTCCAAGCCCAACTTGCCCCCGCCGCCGGGGGCGAAGGGGCGCCGCAAGGAGCAGGCCGACCCGCCTACGCTTCCGGATGCCGGCGCGCTGAAGCGGCCGTCGCCCATTCCCGCGTCCCGACCCAAGCCTGTCGCCACCGCCGCATATGCGGGGGGTGAGGCGTCCTCGTCGGACTTCGATTGGGACGATGACGAGCTGGAGACCCGGCTGTTCGACGACGAACCGCCCGCGGGTGGAGCCGGCGGGGCCAACGTCATTGCAACACCCGGCGAGCGTCGCGATGGACAGGTCGGCGGCGCAATTGCAGCTGCGGCCCCCGCCGCCGAGAAGGAGCCCGAGCGCCCGCCCTCGGTGACTGTCGTTCCGCCCAGCGCCGGA